>DATJTQ010000176.1:0-19941 GCA_035503355.1 Solirubrobacteraceae bacterium | reverse complement strand
CTCGAGGGCACCGCCACGGTGCGCACGCCCGAGGGCGAGAGGCCGGCCCCCCGCGGCGCGCTCATGTGCTTCCCGTCCGGGCCCGCCGGCGCCCACAAGGTGGCCAACGCCGGCGACGAGACCGTCGTGGCAGTGATGTGGTCAAGCGCCCGGGAGCCCTCGGTGTCGGTCTATCCCGACAGCGACAAGATGGGCGTCTGGGCGGGCGAGGATCACGTGCTCCTGCGCCGCTCAGACGGTCACGTCGACTACTACGACGGCGAACGATAGGCCCCGGGAGCGCGCCGCCCGAGACCGCGCCGCCCCGGAACTAAACCCCCGCCATCGTCACCTGCGTGAGGCGCACGTGGTTGCCCGACGGGTCGCGGAAGCCCGCGTCGATCCCGTACGGGCGCTCCTCGGGCTCCTCCACGAACTCGACGCCACGGCCCTTGAGCTCCTCGAAGTCGGCCCGGCAGTCCTCGGTGGTGAGGAAGACCGTGCCGGCGACGCCCTTGGCCATGACCGCCTTGATCTGCTCGACGGTCTCGGCCTCGAACACCGGCGGGCCGGGGATGGCCATGAGCACGATCGACACGTCGTCCTGGCCGGGAGGGCCGACAGTGAGCCAGCGGAAGTTGCCCAGTTCCGGGACCGTCACGTCGGACTTGATCTCCATGCCGACCTTCTCGGTGTAGAAGGTGAGCGCCTCGTCCTGATCGTGGACCCACAGCTGTGCACTGGCGATGCGAACCATTTTCTCCTCCAAGCGGGTGGGAATGAGTTGATGCCGGGCACGCTAATCGCCGGCCGCGGGGCTGTCTTCTCGAAATGTGCTGCGATGCGGGCGGCCGTAGGCGCGCACGATGCAGCTGGGCACCACTGCCCGCGCGGAGGCCGGCGGGAAGGCTGCCCGGTAGGCGGTGGGCGACATGCCGTAGGTGCGCGTGAAGCTCGAGGTGAACGAGCCGAGGCTCTGCAGGCCCACCGAGAAGCAGATGTCGGCCACCGAGCGGTCGGTGTTGCGCAGCAGCGCCGCGGCCCGCTCCAGCCGGCGGGTGAGCAGATAGACATGGGGCGAGACCCCGAAGGCGCGGCGGAACTCGCGGCTGAAGTGCGCGCGGGAGAGACCCGCCGCCGCGGCCATGTCATCGACGCCCACCGGGTCGGCGTAGCGGGCGTCGGCCAGGTCCCGGGCCCGGAGCAGGTGGCGTTCACGCGGCGCGTAGAGCATGCCCCTCGAGTATCCCAACGCTCACGGCCCGGTCATCTGCGGGAGCAGGACCCGCGAGGGGTGCGCGGCGTCGCGGAGCACCTCGATGTCCACCGCTCGCAGCGTGGCCGCGGTCGCGGCGGCCCGGTCCTCGCCGGTGCCGGGGTTGCGCGCGTAGCGCGGATGCGCACCGGAGGAGACCTGCAGGCGGATGCGATGACCGGCGGCGAAGCGATGGCCGATCGGCCAGAGGGCAAAGTGCACGTGCCACACGCCGTCGCCTGAGTGCTCAAAGCGGTCCGGCGCGACACTGGCCAGCGCGTCGCTGACGTTGCGCGACACCCCCTCGCCGTCGACGTCGCAGACCCGCGCGAACAGGTCAAACCAGGGCGCACTGGCCCACACCCACAGCTCCACCGAGACATGCCCGATCGCCTCAAGGGTCTGGGCCAGCACGGGACCGGTGTAGGTGAGGACGTCGGATCGCCCCTCCAGCGGGGCGTTGTCGACCACCGGGTCTCGTGACAAGAGCACGGGGCCGCCGAGCGCGGGGGTGGGGTCAGCCGGGTCGTAGCGGTAGGTATCGCCCCCCGAGGGGCCAGGGCCGCCCGCGCCGGTGCCAGCGCCCGCCCCGCCCGCCCCGGCGAGGTGGCCATCGGCCTCTCCCGGCTGGTCGGCCAGCGCCCCGCCCTCCGCTAAATAGAGCGCTCTATCCAGCGCGGCCGGAGGCCAGCTGGGCAGGTCGCGCCACCCGCCGCCGGTCCGCTCCCCGGTGATCATCAACCGCACCGGCGACGCGCGGACCAGCCGATCATCCCCCAGCAGGTGCGCGCGCATCCAGGCCAGCCCGTCGCGCTCGGCCGCGCCGACCAGTCCCATAGAGGTGTGAGCCCAGGGCCCGATCAGCAGTGCAGGCTCGCGCCCGGCGCGCTGGAGCGCCTCGTAGTCGGCCAGCATCCAGGGCAGCAGGATGTCGTACCAGCCGCCGACGAACTGGACGGGCGTGGTGACCGCCGGGACCTCGCGCGAGAAGTCGCGGCGCGCCCAGTAGGGGTCCTCGCGCCGCGGGCTGCCGAACGCCTCCTGAAACCAGGCGACGGGCGCGCCGGTGAGCCGCTCGTCGAGCGAGGTCAGCGGCAGCTCCGCCACCACCGCGCCCAGCGCCCGCAGCGCGCGGTCCATCGACAGCAGCCCCAGCCGGCGCTCCTGCATCGACACGATGACCAGCCAGGAGGCCAGGGTCTCGAGCGAGAGGCTGGCCCCGGCATAGGTCTGGGAGTGAAACTCCGAGGCGGAGACGTGGATCGACATCGCGGCGAGCTCGTCGCCGCTGGGCTCGGCGATCGCCCACTGGACGAAGCCCAGGTAGCTGGGCCCGAGCGTCCCCACCGGCCCCGCATGCCACGGCTGCTCGCGCAGCCAGCGCAGCGTGGCCAGGCCGTCGGCCCGCTCGTCGAACGGGCTGAAGGTCCCGCCCGAGCCGAAGGTGCCGCGCACGCTCTGGATCACCACCTGCAGCCCGCGCTCGGCGAGCAGGCGCCCGAACAGCAGCCCGACGAACTGCCGGCGCCCGTAGGGCGAGCGAACAAGCACGGTGGGCTTGGGGCGGTCCGCCCCGGCGCGGGCCACCCAGCGATCGGCCAGCAGCACGGCGCCGTCATCCATCACGGCGCGCAGGTCGCGCCGGCACACCACGTCCAGCGTCTGCGCTCGCGGGAGCCGCATACGCCGCGCGAGGAGCTGGCTCGGAAGACTCAACCGCGGTTCCGCGCCCGGCTCATGGGTAGAGGATGGCATGAACCACCCCGGACCCGGAGATAATGCCCGCAATGCCCAAGGAAGCGCAGCTCGTGAAGACCCCCGGCGGCACGGTGCCGGACGGCCCCGGATGGTTCGTGCTCAACGCCCGCGAGGCGCGCTGGCTGACCGGCGACTTCGGGGCCTACACGCGGTTTGAGGGCGACGCGCGCTGGGAGCACCTGGGCCTGAACATCGGCGTCCTGACGCCCGGTCAGCCCGCCTGCTACTACCACGCCGAGAACGACCAGGAGAACTTCCTGGTCCTCAGCGGCGAGTGCCTGCTGATCATCGAGGGCCAGGAGCGGCCGCTGAGGGCATGGGACCTCGTGCACTGCCCGCCGTGGACCGAGCACGTCTTCGTCGGCGCCGGCGATGGCCCGTGCGTCCTGCTGGCGGTGGGCAGCCGCACCGGCGACCAGACCATCTATCCCGTCTCCGAGCCGGCCCTGCGCCATCGCGCCGGGGTCAAGCGCGAGACCCGGGATCCCGCCAAGGCCTACCGCGAGCTCGCCGACGACGTGGAGACCCCCTACCAGCACGGCTGGCTGCCGGACCGCTAGATGGGCGACCTCGACACACTCACCGTCCTGGTGACGGGCGCCAATACCGGGATCGGCCGCGCCACCATCGAGGCCCTGGCCGCTCGCGGCGCGACCATTTACATGGCCTGCCGCAACCAGGCCAAGGCGTCGCGCGTCCGCGACGAGATCGCCGCGGCCACCGGCAACGCCCGGCTGCACCTGCTCGCGCTCGATCTCGCCGACCTGGCATCGGTGCGGGCCTGCGCCCAGGCCTTCCTCGACACCGGCGCGTCCCTGGACGTGCTGGTCAACAACGCCGGGCTGGCCGGCAAGCGCGGGATGACCGCCAGCGGCTTTGAGGTGGCCTTCGGCACCAACCACGTCGGGCCGTTCCTGTTCACCAACCTCCTGCTTGACCGCCTCCGCGCCAGCGCCCCCGCCCGGATCGTCACCGTGGCCTCCGATGCGCACTATCGCGTGCCGGGAATCGATTACGCGGTCGTGCGCGAGCCGACGCAGACGCGCAACGCCTTTCACGAGTACAGCGTCTCCAAGCTCGCCAACGTGCTCCACGCCCAGGAGCTCGCCCGTCGCCTCGACGGTTCCGGTGTCACCACCTACTCCCTGCACCCCGGCGTCATCGCCTCCGACCTGTGGCGCGAGGTGCCCTGGCCGATCCGCTCGTTGATGAAGCTGCGCATGGGCTCGACCGCCGATGGAGCGAAGACCTCTGTCTACTGCGCCACCGACGCCGAGCTTGCTGCCCAGACGGGCCTGTACTACGACAAATGCCGGGTCAAGCAGCCCAGCGATGCGGTCACCGCCGCGCATGCCACCGAGCTGTGGGAGCACAGCGAGGCCTGGGTCGCCTGAGGGCGGCGCACCCGCGGCCTGGGCCGCCGTCGCCGCGGCTCAGCCGCCGTTACCGTCGGGCAGCCGCCACCCCGGCGACGCCGGAAGGCCGATGGCCGCCTCGGGTCCCCACGACCCCGGCTCGTAGGGCTGCGGCTCGGGCGGGTCGTCGATGACCGGGGCACACACCTCCCACAACCGCTCGATCTGCTCCGAGCGGGTGAAGAGCAGGCGCTCGCGCAGCATCACGTCGTGCAGGAGCCGCTCGTAGGCCTCCAGGCCGTCGGCCCCGTCAAAGGCCTCGTCGACATCGAGGGTGAGCGCGGCGCGACCCAGATCGAGCACCGGCCCGGGGACCTTGGCCTGGACCTCGACGCGGATCTTGGGATCGTCGGAGAGCTCGAAGACCAGCTCGCTGGGCCGGCGGCACTGCTCGGGCGTGTGCTCGGGGAACAGCCGCAGCGGCGCGTTGTCAAAGCCGATGGTCACCGTGCGGCGGCCCTCGGCCAGCGACTTGCCGGTGCGCAGGTAGAACGGGATCCCGCTCCAGCGCCACGTATCGACCCACACCTCGAGCGCGGCGAACGTCTCGACCTCGGAGTCGTCGGCGACGCCCTCCTCGTCGCGATATCCGTCGTACTGGCCGAAGACCACTCGCGACGGGTCCAGGGGGCGGATGGCATCGAACAACTTGGTGCGCTCGAGGTGCAGCCCATCGGCGTCCACCCGGCTGGGCGGCTCCAGGGCCACGATCCCCAGGATCTGCAGCAGGTGGGTGACCACCATGTCGCGAAACGCCCCGGTCTGCTCATAGAACGACGCCCGTCCCTGGATATCGAGCGCCTCGGGCACGTCGATCTGGACGTAGGCGACGTGATCACGGTTCCACACCGGCTCGAACATCCCGTTGGCGAAGCGCAGCGCCAGGATGTTCTGAGCCGCTTCCTTGCCCAGGAAATGGTCGATGCGGTAGATGGATTCCTCGTCGAGGACCTCGTGCAGCGTCGCGTTGAGCTGCTTGGCGCTGGCCTCGTCATGGCCGAAGGGTTTCTCCACCACCAGCGAGCAGTTCTCCGCGATGCCGCTCGTGCCCAGCATCCGCACCATCGCCTCCATGGCACTCGGCGGCACCGACAGGTAGACGAGCCGCTCGCCCTCGGCGCCGATCGCCTGCTCGGCGTCCGTGACCGCCTGGGCCAGCTCGCTGCCGTCCTCGTCGCTGGAGGTGACGAAGCTCAGGCGCGCCGCGAAATCGTCCCAATGCTCGTCGAGCTCGCCGCGCCCATAGGTCTGCAGCGCCTCGTTGATGTGGTGGCGGAAATCGTCCTCGGATCCCGGGGAGTGGCGCCCGGACCCGATGATCCGGAAGTCCTCGGGCATCAGGCCTTCGCGAAAGAGGTGAAAGAAGCCCGGGAACAGCTTGCGTTTGGCGAGGTCGCCGGTCGCGCCGAAGATCACGAGCACCCGGTTGGAAGGGCGCTGGAAGGCGGTCATCGGCTGGTCTGGTCGGTCATGGTGCGAGACGCTACACGACGATGAGCGTGGCGTTGCCAGCTCATGGCGGCAACGTTCAGAGGCGGTTAGACGGGGTCACAGGTGGGCTCGCGTCCGTTTTGTGGAGGGATACTCGGTCGCAGTGGAGGGCCCCGACCCCACCGGCGCGACGGACGCGCGTCGCGAGCCGGCTCGCCGCGCTTGGCGCCGTCCGGGACTACGTGCCGCTCTCGGCCTGGCCTGCGTGGCCGCCGCCTGCGCCGCCTTCGCGGTGGCGGCCTCCGGGGGCACGACGTCCTCGCCCGCCTCCACGACACGGCCCTCCCGCTCCGATCGCCACCGGGCGCGACCGCGGCCGGTCTCGGCCACCGTGTCGGTGAGCCCGGACGCGGCCCGGACCCCGGTTCCGCGGTCCTATCTGGGGTTGTCCACCGAGTACTGGGCGCTGCCCCTGTGGTCGGCGCAGATGCCCGTGCTCGAGCGTGCCCTGGCGCTGGTCCGCGTCCGCGGCGACGGCCCGCTGATCCTCCGCGTGGGCGGCGACTCGGCCGATCACACCTTCTGGGACCCGACCGAGGCGCCCATGCCGGCGTGGGCGTTCTCGCTGGCGCCCCGGTGGCTGAGCCAAGCGCGCGCCCTGGTCCACCGTCTCGGCGTGCGCCTCATCCTCGACCTCAACCTCATCACCGACACCCCCGCGGCGGCCGCGCAGCTGGCGGGTGCGGCGCGGTCGGCGCTCCCCAGAGGCAGCATCGAAGCCTTCGAAGTCGGGAACGAGCCCGACGTCTACAGCCGCGCCGACTGGCTGGCCATCACCGCCGACCGTGGGCTCGACGGCCGGCTGCCCGGCCGTCACACGGCCGGCGTGGCCCTGCCGGCGGCGCTGACGGCGCGGGACTACCTGCGCGACTTCCGCGCCTACGCGGCGGCGCTGAGTCAGGTGGCCCCGCAGGTGATGCTCGGCGGGCCGGCCCTGGCCAACCCCATCCACCACGGCCGCTGGATCACGACCCTGGTCGACGGCGCCCATCGTTCCCTGGGCATGGTCACCATCCACCGCTACCCGTACACCGGGTGTCCGGGCCGGCGACACACCAGCTCCTACGCCACCATTGGTCGGATCCTGAGCCCGGCCGCCTCGGCGGGCATGGCCGCGGCGCTGCGCCCGCTGGTGGACGACGCTCACGACGCGGGGCTCCCGTTGCGCCTCACCGAGCTCAACTCGGTCAACTGCGGCGGCCGGGCCGGCGTCAGTGATGCGTTCGCCACGGCGCTGTGGGCGCCCGATGCGCTGTTCTCGCTGCTGCGGGCCGGCGTGGACGGCGTCAACCTCCACGTCCGGGCCTCGGCGGTGAACGCCCCGTTCGCCCTCGGGCCGGCGGGGCTGCAGGCGCGCCCGCTGCTCTACGGCCTGATCCTCTTCGCCCGCACCCTCGGCCCGGACGCGCAACTCGTCACGCTGCGCGCGCGGCTGAGCCGCCCCGCCGACGTCGGTGCGTGGGCGGTCCGGGTCGGGCGCGACACGCTCCACGTCCTGCTCATCGACAAGAGCCGGCGCGCCGAACGGGTGTCGCTGCGCCTGCCGGCGACCGGAACCGCCTCCGTCCTGCGGCTGCTCGCACCGTCAGCGGCCGCACGGACCGGGGTCACGCTCGGGGGACGCGGCCTGGGCACCGACGGGCGCTGGGAGGGCACGGCGGTGCGGCAGACAGTCATATCGCGAGGGGGCGCCTACGCGGTGGACGTGCGCGCCATGAGTGCGGCGCTGATCACCGTGCGGGTGCGGGCCGGGACCCTCGGAGCGGGACACTAGTGATGGCCGGCCACCGCGTGGGGCACATAGCGCTCCTCGAGGCGCTCGATCTCCGCCTCGCTGAGCGAGAGCTGCTCAGCGGCGAGCGCGTCCTCGAGGTGCTCGAGCTTGGTGGCGCCGACGATCGGGGCGGTCACGCCGGGCTTGTGCAGCAGCCACGCCAGGGCGACCTGGGCCGTCGAGACGCCCCGCGCTTCCGCCACCTCGTCGGCACGCTCCACCACGTCGAAGTCGACCTCCGGCTTGTAGAGCGAATCTGCGAAGGCGTCGCTCTGGGCGCGGGGGGTGAGCTTCTCGCCCGACCGGGTGCGGTTGCCGGTGAGCAGGCCGCGGGCCAGGGGGCTCCACGGGATGACCCCCACGCCCTGGTCGATGCACTGGGGGATCATCTCGCGCTCCTCCTCGCGGTAGACGAGGTTGTAGTGGTCCTGCATCGAGACGAACCGCGTCGCCGCCGCTGCCTGGGCCTTGGCGAACTGCCAGGCGTACATGCTGCTGGCGCCGATGTAGCGCGCCTTCCCGGACTTCACCACATCGTGCAGCGCGTCCATCGTCTCTTCCACAGGGGTGTGAGGGTCGAAGCGGTGGATCTGGTAGAGGTCGACGTAGTCCATCTCCAGGCGCTGCAGCGAGGCGTCGATCGAGGCCAGGATGTGCTTGCGCGAGAGGCCCTGGCCGTTCTCGCCGGGCATCGTCTTGCCGTTGACCTTGGTGGCGACGACGTACTCCTCCCGCATACCAAACAGCTTGCGCAGCAGGCGCCCGGTGAGCACCTCGCTCTGCCCGCCGTTGTAGACGTCGGCGGTGTCATAGAAGTTGATGCCGCCCTCGGCGGCGCGACGCAGGATCGGCTCGGCCGCGTCCTCGTCAAGCGTCCACGGCCGGCTCTCGTGCTTGCCGTAGCTCATCATGCCCAGGCACACCCGGGACACCCGCAGCCCCGTACGGCCGAGATTGACGTAGTCCATGGGTCTCTCCCTGATCGCGGTTCGCCGCCCGCCGAGTGCTGCTCGGGCCGGGAACCTGACAGATAGCAGGAGCCCGGCGAGCCGCGTCAGGGCTGCTGCTTGATCCAGGCGAGGATGTCGCGGGAATGGGTCAGGACGGTGCCGTCGGGTAGCTGCATCGCCGGCAGTTTCGTGGTCCCGATCTTGGCCTCCAGGTCGTCGCGCGAGCCCTTGCGCAGGAACGGGATCGGGCTGCCGTGGGCGGCCACCTCCTTGTCGTAATCGATCCCCTTGGCGTGCAGCGCGTCCTGGACGCGTCGGCACGGGTGCAGCTTGGGTCCGCCCTCGTCGCCGCTGCACACGTAGAGATACGGCTTGTCCGCCATGTGGCTCCCTCCGGTCTCGGTGGCCACGCGAGCCTACCGGCGGGGCTCAACCTCCCGGCGCGAGCTGCCGAGTTAAGGGAGAGGAACCTCCCTCGACCTTCGGAGCCCCATGTCCGTCAGCCCCATCGGCGGCGTCACCAACGTCTCGTCCCTCCTGCAGCCGACCGCCACCCAGGCGGCGTCCACGCAGGCCACCGTCCCCACCTCGGCGACCGCCACCGCGGCGCAGACCGCGCCGACCACCGACGCGGCGGAGGCCTGGGAGGAGGCCATGCGCGCCGCCATGGGCGACGACTCCTCCTCCGACGATTCCTCGTCTGACCCGCTCTCCGCCCTGGCCAGCCAGAACTCCACCGCCACCGACCCGATGGCCGGCCTCCCCAGTGAACTGGCCGGCACCGGCGCCACCGCCGCAACCACGGCCGGCACCGCGACCTCCGCCGCCGCCCTGGCCACGCCGTCGGGCGGCGCCGGGCTCACCTCGGCCCCCTCCACCACCTCGGCGCTCCCCGCGACCAGCACGGCGGCGACCGCCGCCACCGGCAGCACCGCTCAGACGGCGCTGACCCCGCAGGCGCTGGCCGCGCTGGTCTCCGGCAGCTCCACCGCGCCCACCAATCCGCTGATCACGTCGCTGTCGGCGCCGACTGACCCGACCACGCAGGTGGCAGCGGTGAGCGGCGACGCGGGCTCATCCATCTGAGCAGCGCCGGGACGGCGAACGCCGGCAGGCCGCCGGCCCACATGATGGTGGCCGCGACCCGCTGGTCATGCAGCGCGGCGGTGGGGTGGGCGGGACTGATATCGACGTAGTGGTGATAGACCGCGTGCGGCGCGAGGCCGAGCCAGGCCCCGATGATGAGCATCGGCGCCATGCACGCCACCAGGCACGTCGCCTGCGCCCGGGGGCGCGGGCGGTGCGGCAGCGGGTCGACCCCGAGCAGCGGCGCCCACATGAGCAGCGCCGCCGCCAGATACACGGCGTGCTCGGCCTCGTGGACGGTGTCGTGGGCCAGCGCGGCGCCGTACACCACCGGGACGTGGGTCACCAGCAGCACCGTTGAGAACACACTGACCGAGCCCACCGGGCTGGTCAGCCACATCAGCGGCCGCGAGTGCAGCCACCCGGCCAGCGTGCGCCGGCCACCCCGCCCCAGGGCGAAGAGGGCCAGCCGGATCGGCGCCCCGGCGGCCAGCAGCGGCGCCACGGCCACCCACATCACCATGTGCTCGAGCATGTGCGCCGACAGCCGGACATCGGCCTGGGTCCCGATCCCCGAGTAGAGGTCGACCACCAGGAGGGCGAGCCCGGCGGCGAAGCAGGCGCTGCGCCGCCGCGGCCACCGGCGGTGGCGGCGATCGCGCCGGCTCCCGATCGCCGCCGCGGACAGGTAGACGCCGCCGGCGGCGGCGCACAGGACGAGGAAGGCCACCCCGGCCGAGCCGTCCAGGCTCCAGTCCAGTGCCAGCGCCCGCAGCGTCATGGTGCGCCTACTGGAAGATCTCCGTGGTGCAGTCGCCGCCGGGGAGATGGATCTCGTGCGGGCGCGCCCCGACGGCCTGCTCGTGGAAGTCCACGAAGAAGTCAGGGTCGAGCGCGTAGGTCCCGTCGGCCTGGCGGTCGAGCTTGGTCAGCCACCCCTTGATGCCCGGATAGAACTGATTGTCCCAGGTCGAGTACAGCGAGTTGGAGACGTAGACCCGGTCGCCGTCCAGGGAGTTCTGGAGCATCTGGGGCCCGCCGTTGAGCGCCTCGGACGCCTTGGGGTGACCGCCGTCGCGGCCGAGCAAGCCGCCCAGCCACACCTGCGAGCGCAGCTGCGGGTTGGCGGGGTCCGAGACGTCGTAGTGGCGCAGATCGCCGTGCAGCCAGTTGGAGAAGAACAGGTCCTTGTCGTCGAGCGAGAGGACGAGGTCGGTGATGAGGCCGGGGACGCCGCCGGGCAGCGGCCAGCCCTCGAGCTCCTCGTTGCCGACGTCGATGACCTTCTCGGCCTGCCAGCTGCCGTTGCGTGCAAAGCGGATGATGTTGCTGGAGAGGGTGGCGCCGACAAAGCCCTGGGCCGAGTCGGGGTCGTGCTGCCAGCGGATCTCCAGCGGGATCAGCCCCTCGTCGCCGAGGTCGATCGTCTGGATCTTCTTGCGGGACTCAAGATCCCAGAAGTGCAGCTTGCGCCCGTACTTGCCCTCGGCCACGTCGGCGGGGTTGAAGCCGTCCTGGAAGGTGTTGGGCGCCCCCCACTCGCTGGAGATCAGCGTGTTCTGGCGCGGCTGGTACCAGAAGTCGTAGAGGAACTGCATGTCGCCGGCGTCGCGCTCCCAGCGCTCGGCCACCGAGAAGTCGCGGGCGTCGAGCACCGCGAACCCGCCGGGCGAATTGCCGTCGGCGTCGCCGAGCATGGAGATGGTGACGATGTCCCCGGGCATGCAGTGGACGGTGTGCGGGGCGCTCAGGCCGAGCTTCTCCCTGATCTCCTCGCCCTCGATGACGTTCTTGATCGTGGGCGTGCGCGGGTCGGAGATGTCGAGCAGGTGGACGCGCGACGAGCGGAACCCGGGGACGATCAGCGTGTCGCGCGAGAGCTGGGAGTGGCAGGCGGAGGAGCACGCGTTGAAGCCGAAGTGGTGGAGCTCGTCGCCCACGTTGGGCATGTCGGTCCGGTGCACGATCCTGCCGTAGTCCGCCGACTCCGGGTCGACGTCGACGACGGCGATGAAGTCGGGCTTGTCGATCCCGGTGCCCTCATACAGCGAGGCGACGTAGATGACCTTCTCGGGCGGTTGCTCGCGGGCGACCTGGGGTGAGGCGTAGCCCGGTCCGGAGTGCTCGTGTTCGCTCATCGCGGTCCCTTCCTCTCTCTGTGAAGTCCTCGGCGGCGGCTCGCGCCACTGTACCGCCAGGGTGGCGTTCTCGCACCCTACTCGACTAATTCGATGAAGATGCAGGTGATGACAAACCTGCCCTCTGAAGTCGCTTCTGTCATCACCGTCGCGCGCCGGAGCACTAGCCTCCCACCGGCGACCGCTGCGAACCCCCAGGAGGCCGACTGAGATGAGCACGACGACGAGCGTCCCCCCTCTGCGCGAGCGCCCCGCCTGGCAGGCCCTCGAGCGCCACTACGAGGAGATCCGGAGCCGGCACCTGCGCGAGCTGTTCGCCGAGGACGCCACCCGCGGGGAGCGCCTCACCGCCGACGGCGCCGGGCTCTTTCTCGACTACTCCAAGAACCGTGTCACCGACGAGACGGTGAAGCTGCTGGTCGAGCTGGCCCAGCAATCTGGGCTGGCCGACCGCACCACGGCGATGTTCAGCGGCGAGCGCATCAACGTCTCGGAGAACCGCAGTGTGCTCCACGTCGCTCTGCGCATGCCCAAGGGCACCTCCCTCGTCGTCGACGGGGTCAACGTCGTCGACGAGGTCCACGAGGTCCTGGACCGGATGGGCGCCTTCAGCGAGCGAATCCGCAGCGGCGACTGGAAGGGCCACACCGGCCAGCCGATCCGCACCATCGTCAACATCGGGATCGGCGGCTCTGATCTGGGGCCGGTGATGGCCTACGAGGCCCTGCGCCACTACTCGCGCCGCGACCTCACCTTCCGCTTCGTCTCCAACGTGGACTCGACCGACTTCGTGGAGGCGACCCACGATCTCGACGCCGCCGAGACCCTGTTCATCGTCTCCTCCAAGACGTTCACCACGCTGGAGACGATGACCAACGCAAAGTCCGCACGCGAGTGGGCGCTCGAAGCCTTCGGCGGCGACGAGTCAGCCATCGCCAAGCACTTCGTGGCCGTCTCCACCAACGCCGAGAAGGTCTCGGAGTTCGGCATCGACACCGACAACATGTTCGGCTTCTGGGAGTGGGTCGGCGGGCGCTACTCCATGGACTCGGCGATCGGGCTGTCGACCATGCTCGCCGTGGGCCCCGACGGCTTCGCCGACATGCTGGCCGGCTTCCACGAGATGGATGAGCACTTCCGGACCACGCCGTTCGAACGCAACCTGCCGGTGCTCATGGGCATGCTGGCCGTCTGGTACAGCGACTTCTTCGGGGCCCAGACGGTGGGCGTGATGCCGTATGAGCAGTACCTCAAGCGCTTCCCCGCCTACCTCCAGCAGCTCACCATGGAGTCAAACGGCAAGCACGTCACCCTCGACGGCACGCACGTCGACTACGACACGGGCGCCATCTACTGGGGCGAGCCCGGCACCAACGGGCAGCACAGCTTCTACCAGCTGATCCATCAGGGCACGCGGCTGATCCCGGTGGACTTCATCGGGTTCGGCCAGACCCTGAACCCGCTGGGTACCCACCACGATCTGCTCATGTCCAACGTCTTCGCCCAGGCCGAGGCGCTGGCCTTCGGCAAGACCGAGGAGGAGGTCCGCGCCGAGGGCACCCCGCCCGAGATCGTCCCCCACCGCGTGATGGAGGGCAACCGCCCCACCAACACCATCCTGGCCGAGCGACTCACCCCGCGGATCCTCGGCACGCTGGTGGCGCTCTATGAGCACAGCGTCTTCACCCAAGGCGTCGTGTGGGGGATCGACTCCTTTGACCAGTGGGGGGTGGAGCTCGGTAAGGCCCTGGCCAGCCGGATCATCCCCGAGCTGGCCGCTGACGACGACCCCGACCTCCAGCACGACAGCTCCACCAACGCGCTGATCCGCCGGTATCGCGCGATGCGCTGAGCCCCGCCTGGCCGGGCGGGGTTCTCCGGCTGAGCCCCGCCTGGTCGGGCGGGGGACGTCCCGCCCTTCCGGGCGGGGTGAGGAGGTGTGAAAACTCAACACCTGGGGTGGGGTGACCCCACCCCGCCGCGGGCCTACTGTCACGGCTGCATTGACGATGATCTACACCGCTGACAGAGGATCTTTCGACGGGGATGTCATCACGCCGTCCGGCCGCGGGGGCAGGCCGTTCGGCTCGGGGGCAGTGCAGGCCGGCAACGGCCGCAGGGAGGACGAGTCGGAACGTGGGGGCCGGTCGCTGCGGCTCAACGGCAGCATGTTTCACAGGGGGGTGGCTCCGAACAGGTCGGGGTCAGGGTGACCGGGGGACGACGCGGCGGATCTGACGGCCGTCGCGTCGCCCGGCCTTCCCGTCCGCGGGGAGCCAGGTCCTGGTCATGGCACGAGCTGCGCATTGGCGAGAGGCGCCAACAAGCTTTCAGTGTCGGCGATCCCGGGGAACGCGGATCGCCGCAATCGTCGCGCCTGACGAGCGCGTCGCCGGCAGGATCGCAGAGGCGTTTGCGGCAACGCCGATCATGTCGGGCTTCAACGAGCCGATCGCCCGGGGCGGGGCGGTCGGCTCGAATCTTCTCCGGCTCAGAACTCCTTGGCGGCCAGCACGCCGGACAGGAGCACGGTGGCCACCAGCCGGGCACGCTTCTCGTTCTGGGGCAGCTCCCCCAGCCCGTAGCGCTCAAAGAGCACGCGCAGGTGGGCCTTCACCGCGTCGACGGTGAGGTACACCTCCTCGGAGATCTGCTTGTTGGTGGCCGGAGTGGCGGTATCGGACGCCTGCACCGGGCGGCACAGCGCGATCAGCACCTTGCGCTGCATCGGAGACAGGGGCAGGATCGGCGCCAGATCGCGGCTGGACACCGTCGAATCGCCCGTCTTGATGATCGGCTCGCGGAAGACGATCTCGGAGTTGCCGCAGACGATCCGGTCATGGTCCACCAGACGCCGCCGCCCGAGGGCCCGGGTCTGGTTGATGAATGAGCCGTTGCGCGATAGCCCGTCGTCCACGAAGGTCCATTCCTGGCCGACACGCTCGATCAGGGCGTGCGCCCGGGACACCTCGGCATCGCCCTCCAGAGACACGTCCGCCTCCGGATCGCGTCCGATCGTGACACGCCAGGTGTCCGGGCCCAGGGCCAGAATCCGCTGCTGGCGCGCGGAATCTCGCCACACCAGGAAGGGATGCCCCATGCGCTCGGCGGCGATCACGTCCTTCAGCTCGGCGGGGCTGCGCTCGAAGGTGCGCGCAGGGGTGGTCGAAGGGGCCGTGGGCGCGGCACCTTCCCGACGCGTCTCGCTCATCCCCACGAGCCTCGGTTCGCCATCACTGTCCGCAAAGCTACCGGACGTTCACGCCCGGACCGTGATCCATGGCACGATTCACCTGTGGTTGGGCGTTTGGACGTGGAGGCGGCCTTCGAGGCCGCCGGCTACCGCATTGAGGCGGTCATCGGCCGTGGTGGCGTGGGCACCGTCTACCGGGCGGTCCAGTTGACCCTGCAGCGCGACGTCGCCCTCAAGCTCCTCACCGCCGAGCAGAGCGCCGACACCTCCTTCCGCCAGGACTTCCTGGACGAGTCGATCCTGGCCGCCAGCCTGGATCACCCCCATATCGTGCCCGTCTACGACGCCGGCGAGGTGGAGCAGATCCTCTACCTGGCGATGCGCTACGTCCCGGGTAGCGACCTGCACGGGATGATCCGCCGCGAGGGCCGCCTGTCCCCGCACGCCTCGGTGCTGGTCCTCGAGCAGGTGGCCGGAGCCCTGGACACCGCCCACGGCGCCGGGCTCATCCATCGCGACGTCAAGCCGTCCAACGTCCTCATCGCCGGCGGGCAGGGTGCCGAGGCACCGCTGCACGCCTGGCTGGGCGACTTCGGCCTCTCCCGGCGCGTCAGCGACCCCTCCGAGCGCACGACCGAGCGGCCGCTGGGCACGGTCCACTACGTGGCTCCGGAGCAGATCCGCGGCGAGACCGTCGACCACCGCGCGGACATCTACTCCCTGGGCTGCCTGCTCTTCGAATGCCTGACCGGATCCGTCCCCTTCCCCCAGGCCTCGGTGCCCGCCGTGCTCTACGCGCACCTGGAGGCGCCGATCCCCACCGTCTCCGATCTCAACCTCGGGCTGCCGCCGGCGATGGACGACGTGATCGCATGGGCGCTGGCCAAGAACCCCGACCAGCGCCCGCAACATGCCGGTGAGCTGGCCCGGGCGGCGGCGCGGGCCCTGGGCGGCGGCGAAGCCCACCGGCCGGCCGTCAACGGATCGGGCGCCAACGGCTCCGCCGCGCCGGCGCGAGTCCGCGGGACCCGGCGGGCTCGGGCCAACCGGCCGATCGTGGGCCGCCTGCTGGAGTCCGAGGACCTGGTGTCCCTGCTTGACGACGCCACCGCCGGGATGGGGGGCGTGGCCACGCTCTCAGGCGAGGCCGGGATCGGCAAGACCACGCTGGCGCGCCAGCTCTCCACGCTGGCCGAGCAGCGCGGGATCCCCGCCCTGTGGGGCGTCGGCGCCAGCGCCGAGGCGGCTCGCCCCTACTGGCACTGGATCCAGGTGGTGCGCGCGATCGCCGCCCGCCGGGAGGGCCCCGAGGTGTTCCAGGCGCTGGGTCCCGTCGGTGCCTGGCTGGACGCGATCGTGCCCGATCTCGAGCTCGGGGGCGGATCGGCACCATCTCCGCCGCCATCGCAGATCGGCGCCGAGGAGGGCCGCTTCCATCTCTACGACGCGCTCCTGCGCCTGCTGGAGATCGCCGCCGAGCGCTCCGGCCTGCTGATCGTCCTCGACGACCTCCATTTCGCCGACGAGGCCTCCCTGCTGGCGCTCTCCTACATCTCCCGGGCCGTGGGCGACAAGCGGATCCTCATCGTCTGCACCCATCGCGACCTCGAGCTCGAGGAATCGCGGCGCGAGGCGGCGCCATTCTCCGAGCTGGTCCGCCCCACTCTGGGGATCGTGCTCAAGGGCCTGGGCGCCGCCGACGTGGGGCGCATGATCGAGAGCCGCCGCGACGTGCCCCCGCCCGAGGCGCTGGTGGACCGCATCCACCAGCTCACCGGGGGCAATCCCCTCTTCGTCTCCGAGCTGCTCAGCCTCATCGAGGCCGAACAGGACATCGACGATTCCGCCGTGGCCGCCGGTGCGGTGCCGTTGCCGGCGGGCGTGCGGGATGCCATCACCGCGCGCCTGGCGATGCTCTCGCCCGAGGGCCGCGAGATGCTGAGCGTGGCCTCGGTGATCGGCCAGCAGTTCCGGGCCGGGACCCTGGCCACCGCCGCCGGCACGCCGCCGGTCGAACTGCTGGAGCTGCTCGACGAGGCGGTGCGGCTGCGCCTCGTGCGTCCCACCACGCAGTACGCCGACGGCTATGGCTTTCACCACGGCCTGATCCAGGCCACCCTCTACGACGCCATCCCCCGCGCCCGGCGCCTGGCCTGGCACGACGCCGTGGCCCGGGCGCTTGAGCAGGACCCGGCGGCGGCGGCCGGCGAGGGCCTGAGCGAGATCGCCCACCACTACCTGGAGGCCGCGCCCGCCGGGCATCCGCAGCGCGCCATCGAGTACGCACGGCGGGCGGGCGACCGCGCCATGGAGACGTTCGCCTACGACCAGGCGGTGGCCATGTACCGCGGCGCGCTGGGGGTCAGCGGCCTCACCGAGACCCAGCGTGGCGAGCTGCTGCAGGCGCTGGGCGAGGCTCAGATGCGCGTCGGCGACACCGACGCGGCGCGCCAGACCCTGCTGCGCGCGGCCGACGCCGCCCGCGTGCGCAACGACCCGGTGGCGTTCGCCCATGCCGCCCTGGGCTGCGCCATCTGGGGCCTGACCAACGGGACCGATGAGCAGCTGGTGGGGCTGGCCCAGGAGGCGGTGGCCCGGCTGGAGCACGTCGACGCGCCCGGGCTGATGGCGCGCGTGGAGGGCCTGCTGGCCGCCGCCATCTACTGGTCTGACGAGGTCGAGCGCCGCGAGCGCCTGGCCGGGGACGCGCTGCGGCTGGCCCGCGGCGAGGACGAGCGTCGGCACGACCGTGAGTCGGGGGAGACGCTCGGCTATGTGCTGGGCCGCTACCTGCTGGCCCGGTGGGGGCCGCAGTCGGCGATCCGCGACGTCCCCATCTCCGATGAGGTGGTGGCGCTGGCTCAGCGCATCGGCGACTTCGAGCTCGAGCTCCTGATCCGCAACTGGCGGATCTCAGTCCTGATGGAGCTGGGGCGGTTTGCCGCGGTGGACCAGGAGATCGCCCGCGTGGAGCAGATGGCCGGGGAGCTGCGCCAGCCGCGCGCCATGGTCTTCCTGCCGCTGCATTACGCGCTGCGCGCGGGCACCATGGGGCGCTTTGACGAGGCCGAGGGGCTCAACTCGCACTCGTCGGAGATCGGGCGCCAGTTGCGCGGCTCCACCAGCGATCTCGCCGGCAGCGCCCAGCTGCTGATGCTGCGCTTCCTCCAGGGACGGCTGCCCGAGCTCGAGCCGCCGCTGCGCACGTTGGCGGCGTCGCGGCCGGAGATGGTGGGCTACGCCTGCGCCTTGGCCGCGATGCTCAGCCAGGCCGGGCGCCCGGCCGAGGCGCAGGCCGAGCTGGAGCGGCTCACCGCGTCGGGGCTTGACGGCTTCCCCAAGGACTGCACGCACCTGCTCATGCTCGCCCTTGTCGGCGATGTCGCCGCGGAGCTTCAGGATGCCGAGCGCGCCCGGCTGATCTACAGCTGGCTGGAGCCCTACAGCGGGCGGTGGGTCGTGTCGGCCGGCGCGTCGGCGTTGTGGCCGGTTGACCGCTCACTCGGCCGCCTCGCCACCGCCTCGGGCTCGATCGACGTGGCCCTGAACCACATCGCGTCGGCTCGGGACCAGAGTGAACGCGCGGGGGCGCTGCCCGCGACGACCCTCGCCATGCTCGACGAGGCCCGCGCGCTCATGGCGCGCGGCGATGCCGAGGACCACGACCGCATCCGCCGCCTGGCCCGCCAGGTTCTCGAGCAGGCTCAGCAGATCGGTATGGGCTGGGTGGTGGACGCGGCGGTGGCCCTCGATGTGGAGCTCGGCTTCGGCATCGAGGCCGAGGCCTGATCAGCTCCCGGCGATCTTGCGCAGCGCCCTGAGCCCGGGCACGAAGAGGTAATGGCCTCCGCGCACGGTCACGAACTGCTGAGTGCGTGAGATGAACGACGGCGGCCTTCCGCGATCACCCTGGATCGTCATGCGCACCGACGGCTGGCCCGGGTCCAGCCCGGCGGTGAGGAAATCGCGCTCCTCGCCGAGCCCGAAGGTGTCGCCGCCCATCAGCCAGTTGCCCTGGATCTGCTCAAACTGGCGGGCGATGCTGGCGTTGAAGCAGACGAAGATCAGCCCGCGCGACTCGCGCTGTGAGTCCTGGTCACGCTCGATATAGGGCAGTCCGCGCCGGATGATGCGGTTGCGGCGGCTGCGCTCGGTGCGAAAGCCCAGCGCATCGCGCGGGTTGGAGCGCCGCACGTGCGCGCCGAGGGGACAGCGCACGCCTCCAGGGTCCGCCGCGTAGGTGAAGTCGTTGATCTCGAGGTCGTGGCGCCGCTCGGCGTCGGGGCCGCGCTCGCCCGGATCGGCCGCGCCGTCGCCGGTGTCGACCGGCGGGTCGCCGTAGGTGTCTGGCTCGGGCCGGCGGACGAGGGAGTCGCCGTCGGGCCAGCGTCCCAGGATCTTGGCCCGCAGAAGGTCCTGGGCGGCGACGTCGTCGCCCGCCTGCGCCGCCAGCCACCGGTTGAACGCGTCGACGTGCTGCTCGAGCTTGCGCCACACCATGAAGGTGCCGTTGACCAGATACGGATCGCGGCCCCCGGGCACCACCCCGTCCTCATCCTCGTAGCCGAGCACGAACTCCCCGGGCTTGACATTGCGCCACTCCTCGCCGGTGAGCCGCAGACGGCGCCGCTGCACCCCCTCGCCGCGCCGCGAGCGGCGGTCCTCGGACATGCCCTTGATCGCCGGCTGGGAGAAGCCGTCGCGAAAGCCAAAATGCTCGCGGCCGCTGGTGAGCATGTCGGCGCGCTGGTCGTGAACGACGGTGATTCCCGCGGCGCCCAGCTCGCCGGTGAGGGCGCCGGCCGCCGCGTCGCGGACCTCGGCGGTGAGGCCCAGCACGGTGACCAGCAGGTGGATCTCCTCCCGCAGCGCGGGGTCCCAGCCGTCGGGGTCGTTGGCGCC
>DATJTQ010000175.1:0-19886 GCA_035503355.1 Solirubrobacteraceae bacterium | reverse complement strand
CGCAGCCGCGAGACGGGGTCCTCGATGTAGACCGGCAATGGGCCTCGCATCACCGTGAGCTGGTTGCCCAGGTGCCCGCGCTGGTCCTTGCTCCGGACCGACACCGGCACCAGGGCGCGCATCTCGAGCCCTTCGGTGCGCACCCCGCGCGAGCGCAGCCACTGGGCCAGCGCGCCGGAGACGACCGAGAGCACCACGTCGTTGACGGTGCCGCCCAGCGCGTCCTTGATCTCCTTGTAGTCGGCGAGCTGCTGGCGGACCACCGCGTAGCGGCGATGGGGCCCGATGGGCACGTTCAGCGGCGTTTCCGGCGCCGGGTTCAGCCCGGCCCACACCAGCTCGCCCAGACCCTCGAGCACGTCGCGCGCCAGATTCAGCGAGGTCGCCGGCCGGGTGGCTGCGGCGACCGCCCGGGTCACCAGCGAGGCGGTGGTGGTGACCGCGCCGCGCGCGCCGGCCAGGACGAGATCGGCGGAGGAGGGCTCGGGCTCGGGGCGCCACGGCTCGAGCTCGGTGCCGTCGGACGACTCGGGCTCGCGCTCGGCGTCAAAGAGCACCGACGCCAGGTCCACTCCGGAGATGCCGTCCACCAGCGCGTGGTGGGTCTTGGAGATCAGGGCGAAGCGATCACCCTCCAACCCCTCGACCAGCCAGTTCTCCCACAGCGGCTTGGAGCGGTCCAGCTGCTGGGAGGCGATCCGCGACGCGAGCAGAAACAGCTGCTCCTCCGAGCCCGGGGGCGGCAGCGCCGTGTGGCGCACGTGGTACTCGAGGTTGAAGTCCGGGTCGTCCACCCACAGTGGACGGCCGGTCTCCAGGGGCGGCGTGGCCAGCTTCTGGCGGTAGCGCGGCACGAGGTGCAGGCGCCCGCGGACGTGGTCGAGAAAGTCCTCGAAGGCCGGTGCCGGGCCCTCGAAGATGAGCACGCCCCCGATGTGCATATGCGACGCGTGACCCTCCTGGTGCAGGAACGATGCGTCGATCGAGGTGAGGCGGTCGAGGTGCTGCTGAGGCAAGTTCCCGCTCCCGGACAGATGACTCCGAGACCCAAGCCTACTCGAAGGTAGCTCCGTGCAGTAGCGTGTGAGCCCGACGCGCCGATGCCCTGGGATTTCTCGACAGAGCCCGAGTTCGAGGCCAAGCTTGAGTGGATGCGCGGCTTCGTTCGCGAGAACGTGTGGCCGCTGGAGACACTCCTCGACGAGCTCGGCTGGGAGGGTCTGCGCCGCGCCGCGGTGCCCCTTCAGGATCAGGTCAAGGAGCAGGGCCTGTGGGCTGCGCACCTGGACCCCGAGCTGGGTGGGCAGGGCTTCGGCCAGGTCAAGCTCGGCCTCATGCACGAGATCCTCGGCTCGAGCCCGATCGCCCCGCTCATGTTCGGCAACGCCGCGCCCGACTCGGGCAACTCCGAGGTTCTGGCCATGGCCGGGACCCCCGAGCAGAAGGACCGCTACCTGCATCCCCTGCTGGCCGGAGATCTGAAGTCGGGGTTCTCGATGACCGAGCCCGACAGTGCCGGATCTGATCCGACGCTGCTCAAGACGCACGCGGTCCGCGATGGTGATGACTGGGTCATCACCGGCCACAAGTGGTTCACCTCCAACGGCTCGATCGCCGACTTCCTCATCGTCATGGCGGTCACCGACCCCGAGGCGCGCCCCCATGCCCGCGCGTCGATGTTCGTCGTCGACACCGACACCCCGGGCGTCAACATCATCCGCGACGTCGCCACCATGGAGCACCCCTACGAGAGCTTCGGGCGCTACGGCAACCACGCCGAGATTCGCTACGAGGACGTCCGGGTTCCCGGCTCAGCGCTGCTCGGCGCCCAGGGGGCCGGCTTCCTCATCGCCCAACAGCGGCTGTACCCGGGACGCATCCACCACTGCATGCGGTGGCTGGGCGTGGCCCGGCGGGCCTTCGACATGCTGTGCGAGCGCTCGCTCTATCGCTACGCCCACGGTTCGACGCTGTCGGGGCACGGCACCATCCAGAACTGGATCGCGGACTCCGAGGCGGAGATGACCGCGGCCCGGCTGATGACCCTGCACGCAGCGTGGAAGATGGACACCCAGGGCGTCATGGCCGCGCGCAAGGACATCGCGCTGATCAAGTTCTACGGCGCCAAGGTGCTCCACGACGTCGTGGACCGCGCGCTGCAGGCCCATGGCGGCCTCGGCTACTCCACCGACCTGCCGCTGGAGGCGATGTACCGCTTCGCCCGCGCCGCCCGCATCTACGACGGTCCCGACGAGGTCCACCGCGCCTCGGTGGCGCGCCAGGTGCTACGCGGCTTCGAGGCCCCGGCGGACGAGATCCCGTCGGAGTTCATCCCGGCGCGTCGCGAGGCGGCTCGCCGCCAGTTCGCCGACCTGCTGGAAGCGGCCACCGCCAACGACTGACCGCCGGTCGCGGCCAGCCCCGCCCGCCGGTCGCGGCCAGTGCCGCCCGCCGGTCGCGGCCAGCCCTGCCCGCCGGCCACGCCGCGTCCGACGTTCTAGACTCCGGACCGTGGGACACGTCCCAGAAACCCTGCTGCTCGCGGCCCCGCGCGGGTACTGCGCCGGCGTCGACCGCGCCGTCCAGACCGTGGAGCGCGCGCTCGAGCTCTACGGCGCGCCCGTGTACGTGCGCAAGGAGATCGTCCACAACAAGCATGTGGTCGAGCAGCTGCGCGACCGCGGCGCGGTGTTCGTCGACGCCGAGACCGAGGTGCCCGAGGGCGCGACGGTCGTCTTCTCGGCCCACGGCGTCGCGCCGAGCGTGCACGCCAACGCCCAGGCCCGCCGCCTGCACACCATCGACGCCACGTGCCCTCTGGTCACCAAGGTCCACCGCGAGGCCCTGAAATTCGCCTCCGAGGGCTACACGATCGTCCTCATCGGCCACGCCGGCCACGAGGAGGTCGAGGGGACGATGGGGGAGGCCCCCGATCACATCGTCCTGATCGAGGATGAGGCCGGGGTCGACGCTCTGGAGGTCGCCGACCCCGAGAAGGTCGCCTACGTCTCCCAGACGACGCTCTCGGTGGATGAGACGCGCGCCATCATCGCCCGCCTGCGCGAGCGCTTCCCCGCCATCGTCGGTCCTCGCACCGATGACATCTGTTACGCCACCACCAACCGCCAGGCGGCGGTCAAGCAGCTGGCCCAGCAGGCCGACCTGGTGCTGGTCATCGGCTCGGGCAACTCGTCCAACTCCAACCGGTTGGTCGAGGTGGCCCGCGAGCTCGGTGCCGACAGCTACCTGATCGACAACGAAAGCCAGGTCTGCGAGGAGTGGCTGGTGGACAAGCGCGTCGTGGGGATCACCTCCGGCGCCTCGGCGCCAGAGGAGCTCGTGCAGCGCCTGGTCCAGTTCTTCCGCGATCGCGGGACCGACGACGTGCGGGAGCTCGAGGTGGTCCGCGAGGACGTGCGCTTCATGCTCCCCAAGACGATCCGCCAGGCGCCACCGGCCGCCGCGGCGTAGAGCACCGGCTCCAGGAGGCGGGCCGTTGCGCACGCTGGTCGTCTCCGATCTGCACTTCGGCTCGCACGGGGCCAGCGACGTGCTGCGCGACCCGTCGCGGCGGGCACCGCTGCTGGAGGCCCTGGCGGGCTGCGACCGTCTCGTCCTGCTCGGCGATCTGCTGGAGCTGCGCCACGGGCCGCTGCACGAGGCGCTGGCCGCGGCCCGTGAGCCGCTGGGGGAGATGGGCGCGGCCCTCGGCCCCGCCGGCGAGGTTGTGGTCCTGGCCGGCAACCACGATCACTACCTGGTGCACCCGTGGCTGCAGCGCCGGGCGCTCAGCGGTCCCGCGCCTGTGCTCGGGTCAGAGACCGCCGTGGACTGGGTGGACGGCGACCCCCTCGCGGAGGTGGCGGCGATGCTCGCGCCCGCGCGGGTGCGCGGCGCCTACCCGGGGGTGTGGCTGCGCCCCGATGTCTGGGCCACACACGGCCACTACCTCGACGTGCACATGACCGTGCCGAGCATCGAGCGCCTCGGCGCCGGCGTCATGCGCCGGATCGTGACCACGCCGGGCTCGGGGCCCGCGGCGGCCGAGGACTATGAGGCGATCCTCTCGCCCATCTACGCGTGGCTGCACGCGGTGGCCCAGGGCGCGGCGCCCGGGCGGGGGAGCGGGCTGCAGGGCGGGTCGGTGCGGGGCTGGCAGGCGCTCAACGGCCCGCGGCGACACAGCCTGCGCGGACGGGCCACCGCCGCGGCCTACCCGCTGGTCATCGCTGCGCTCAATCGCGCCGGGCTCGGGCCGCTGCGCGCCGAGATCTCCGGCCCCGCGCTGCGGCGCTCGGGGCTGCACGGGATCGACCAGGTGTGCGCCCGGCTGGGGGTGACCGCCCCCTACGTCATCTTCGGCCACACCCACCGCGCCGGTCCTCTGCCCGGCAACGACGCCGCCGAGTGGAGCACCGCCGCCGGCAGCCGGCTGATCAACAGCGGCTGCTGGGTGCACGAGGAGGCCTTCATGGGCCCCGACGCGTCGCAGAGCCCCTACCGGACAGGCTTCTGCGTGATCGTGGAGGACACCGACCCGCCGAACCCGCCGCGGCTGGTCAACCTGCTGGATCCGGATCGTCCAGACCCGGGGTGAAGCACACCGCGTGGCAGGTCACGCCGCTGGGGACGTGAAGGTCGAGGACGCCCGCGGTGCTCACCGGATGGGTGATCAGCTCGTAGGCGCCGGGATGGTCAATCTCGATCTCTCGCCGGTTGGCGGTCACCGTGCCGTCGCCCTCCAGCACGGCCCACACGCCGCCGGCCTGATACGGCCCGGAGTACGGGCCCGCGACCTCGTCGCTCTGGGGCACGAGGATCGCCCCCGGCGCGTCCTCGGGCCGGACGGGCTCCAGCGGCGGGCGCTCGAGGCCCAGCAGTTCCTGGATCGCGGCTTCGGTCTCGTCGTAGCCGCCCTCGCCGTAGTGGAAGTCAAACAGCCGCCCCTCCTGGTTGAACAGGTAGCGCGCCGGCCAGCCGAGGTTGCCGTACTCCTGCCAGATCTGCAGGTCGGCGTCGACGACCACCGGGTGCGCGACCTCCAGCCGCTTGACCGCAGCCTCCACCGCCTCGGCGTCGGCCGACGGCGGGAAGCCTGACGAGTGGATCCCGATCACGCGCAGCCCGTCGGGCTCGTAGCGCTCATGCCAGGCGCGCAGGTAGGGCAGCGTCCGCATCGAGTTAGGGCGGCAGAAGTCCCAGAACTCCACCAGCACCGGACGCCCGCGCTGCTGATCCATGCGCAGCGGCGCGACGTTGATCCAGGTCAGGGGCGCGGGGAAGGCGGGGGCCTCGATGTGGTCAACGGGGGGGCGCATGGTGGGGGTGCTCGATGCTAGACGCGCCGTACATCGCCAATCAGTTATATTTCCCGTATGGCATCCACGGCCACCTGGAGCGCGCTGAGCGACCCCCACCGGCGCTACGTGCTGGAGCTGCTCACCGAGCGGCCCCGCGACGTCGGCGAGCTGACGACCGCGCTCGGCCTCAGCCAGCCCGGCACCTCCAAGCACCTGCGCACCCTGCGCACGGCCGGCCTGGTCCGCGTGCGGGTGGTCGGTCAGCGCCGGGTGTATGAGCTGAACGCCGCGCCACTCGCCGAGCTCGACGACTGGCTGGCGCCCTACCGGCGCTTCTGGGACCGGCGCCTCGATGCTCTGGGCGCCCACCTCGACGCGACCGCCCATGACCCCGACAGAGAGGAGTGAGCACCCATGCCCACCGCCACCGGTACCTACGAGCACGTCGACGGCAGCCCTGTCGTCCGCTTCGAGCGCACCTTCGCTCACACCAGCGCGCAGGTGTGGGACGCGCTCACTGACCCGGCCCGGCTGGCCGCCTGGTTTCCCACGACGGTGGAGTACGAGGCGCTGACCGCGGGCGCCCCGATCACCTTCCGCTTCACCGACCATCCCATCGAGCCGATGCGCGGGACCTTCCTCGAGGTGACGCCGCCACGCCGGCTCTCCTTCACCTGGGGCGACGACGTGCTGACCTTCGAGCTCGAGGACCGCGGCGCCGGGGAGGCCTGTCGGCTCTCCTTCAGCGTGGTTCTCGACAGCGCTGACAAGGCGGCCCGGGACTCGGCGGGCTGGGATGACAGCCTGGACAGGTTGAAGACGGTGCTCGCCGGCGAGGTCGCGGAGCGCTCGTTCAAGCCGGACAGCTGGCGGGCTCGTTACGATGAGTACAAGCGCCGCGGATTTCCTGCAACTGCGCCGATTCCGGACTAGCCGCAACCGCCCGGACGGGCAGCTCCACCGGCGCTATACTCCGTGAAGTATTGGAATCCATGTCGCCTTTGAGGAGTTTCACACGATGAGTCCGTCCGGAGCTGAAGTCCTCCGCCAGATCAAGAGCAGGATCGACGAGGTCGATCCGGCGACCGTGCGTGAGCAGTCCTCCAACGGCACGCTGCTCATCGACGTCCGCGAGCCCGAGGAGTGGGGCACCGGCCACATCCCCGGCGCCAAGCACGTGCCCAAGTCCTACCTGGAGTCCCGGATCGAGGGCGCCGCCCCCGACCGCTCGCAGCACATCGTCCTCTACTGCCAGTCGGGCAACCGCTCCGCATGGGCGGCGCGCACGCTGCTCGATGACCTGGGCTATGAGCACGTCGAGTCGATGACCGGCGGCTTCACCCTGTGGAAGGACCGCGGCTACGAGGTCGAGACGCCGCGCACGCTCACCGCCGAGCAGCGCGATCGCTACAGCCGCCACCTGCTGCTCCCCGAGGTCGGCGCCGAGGGCCAGCAGAAGCTGCTGGACGCCAAGGTGCTCCTGCTGGGCGCGGGCGGCCTGGGCTCCCCGACGGGCCTCTATTTGGCGGCCGCCGGCGTCGGCACCCTGGGCATCGTCGACGACGACACCGTCGACCTCTCCAACCTTCAGCGCCAGGTGATCCACAACTCCAATCGGGTGGGCGTGCCCAAGGTCGACTCCGCCGAGGAGACGATCACCGCGCTCAACCCCGACGTGAAGGTCAACAAGTATCCGGTGCGCCTCGGGCCCGACAACATCATGGACATCCTGCCCGGCTACGACATCGTGGTCGACGGGCTGGACAACTTCCCCACGCGCTATCTGCTCAACGACGCCTCCGTACGCCTGCAGATCCCGGTGGTGTCGGCGGCCATCCTCGGTTTCGAGGGCCAGCTCTCGGTGTTCAAGCCCTACGACGGACCGTGCTACCGGTGCCTGTTTCCGACGCCGCCGCCGGCCGAGCTGGCGCCGTCCTGTGGAGCCAACGGAGTGCTGGGCGTGCTGCCCGGCACCATGGGCCTGCTGCAGGCGACCGAGGTCATCAAGCTCATCCTGGGCGAGGGCGACCCTCTGATCGGCCGCTTGGCGCTGTATGACGCGCTGGGCGCCACGCTCAACGAGGTGAAGATCCGGCGCGACCCGGAGTGCCCGATCTGCTCGCGCCACCCCGAGGCGATCTCCGACGACGAGATGGGCGTCTTCCCCGACTACGAGGCGTTCTGCGCCGGCGCGCACTAGGTAGGCTGCGCGCCATGGCCACCATTCGCATCCCACCGGTGCTCCGCCCCGCCGTCGGCGGGGAGAAGGAGCTGAGCGCGGAGGGCTCCTCCGTCGGGGAGATCCTGCGCACCGTCGCCGAGGACCACCCCGACACCCAGACCCAGCTGTTCGCCGCCGACGGGGGGCTCAACCGCTACGTCAACGTCTACCTCAACGACGAGGACGTCCGCGTCCTCGACGGGCTGGACACGGCCGTCGGCGACGCCGACACGCTGGTCATCCTGCCGGCGATGGCCGGCGGCTGAGCGCGAGGGTTTTATCGGCAGGGGGTCCTCGAGGGGGTCCGCTGCTACTGGGCCCGCGCGCACGGGCACCTCGCTACACTTCCTGAAGCAATGGCCGCCGAGAGCTTGCAGAACAAGCCCTGCGGGGGACGCTACGGCGACATCGTCCAGTCGATCGGGCATACGCCCCTGATCGAGCTCAAACGCCTCAGCCCCAAGCCGGGCGTGAGGATCTGGGCCAAGCTGGAGAGCCGTAACCCCACGGGCTCCGTCAAGGACCGCGTCGCTCGCGCGCTGATCGAGGACGCGGAGGAGAAGGGCCTCATCCGCCCCGGGCAGACGATCCTGGAGCCGACGTCGGGCAACACCGGCATCTCGCTGGCGATGATCTGCGGCCGCAAGGGCTACAACCTCAAGGTCGTCATGCCCGACAACGTCACCCCGGAGCGGACCCAGCTGCTGGAGATGTACGGCGCGCAGATCGTCTACTCCGAGGGGTCCAAGGGCTCCAATGGGGCGGTCGAGAAGGCGCTGGACATGGCCCAGTCCGACGCGTCGTACTACATGCCCTATCAGTACGGCAATCAGGCCAACCCCGACGCGCACTACAACGGGACGGCCCTGGAGATCCTCGAGGAGCTCGACGAGGTCGCCGCCTTCGTGGCGGGGCTGGGCACCGGCGGAACGCTGATGGGCAACGGCCGGCGCCTGAAGGAGGAGCTGGGCGACAGCGTCAAGATCGTCGCCGCCGAGCCGATGCAGGGCGAGCCGGTCCAGGGCCTGCGCTCGCTCGACGACGGCTTCATACCGCCGATCATCGACCTCTCCCTCCTGGATCGGAAGATCTTCGTCACCAACCACGACGCGATCGTGTGGACGCGCAAGCTGCTCGACGAGGAGCGGCTCTTCGCCGGCGTCTCGTCGGGCGCGATCGCTCGCGTCGCGGTCAGGATCGCCAACGAGCTGGACGAGGGCAACGTGGTCTTCATCGTGTGTGACGACGGCTGGAAGTACCTGTCGTCGGGGATCTACACGCGACCGGTCGAAGAGATCGAGAACCTGGACTCCACCGTCTGGTGGTGAGCGGCGACCGCGCGCCCTCGCGGCGCGCCCTTTTGACGGGCACCGGCACGGCGCTCGCCGGCGGAGCGCTGGCGCTCGCCGGCTGCGGCTCGGTGGCGACCGGCAAGAAGGCGGTCAAGAAGGCCCCGATGCCGCTTCGCCGCCGGGACATCGCGATCCTCGAACAGGCCCTCGAGCTCGAGCGGCGCACGGTGAGCGCCTACCTCGCCTGCATCCCGCTGCTGACCCGCCCGCAGCGCAAGGCCTTCCGGCAGTTCCTCAACGAGGAGCTCCAGCACACGGGCGAGATCGCGTCACTCATCACTGCCGGTGGGGGCACGCCGCCCCCGCGCGCCGACAGCTATCGGATCGGACACCCGACCGACGGGCCGGGTGCCCTGGCCGTCATCCACTCACTGGAGGCGTTGCAGATCTCCAGCTACCTGGAGTGGATCCCGCAGCTGTCGCCCGGGCCGGTGCGCGCCGCCGTCGCCACGGTCCTGACCGTCGACGCCCAGCACCTGACGATGTGCCGCGTGCTGCAGGGCCAGGATCCCGTCCCCGGGCCGTTCGTGACGGGCTCGGCGTGACCCGACGGGTGCCCACCCGCCGGGAGTTGCTCGGCGCCGGCGCCGCCGGGGCGGCGAGCCTCGTGGCGTTGCCGGCCACCGCCGCCGCGGCAACCGCGACCACCAGCGGATCGACCTCGAGCCAGCAGCCGCTCACCGAGACCGAACGCCTGCAGCGGCTCATCGGCCTGGAGCTGCTGTTGGTCTACTGCTACCGCTACGTGCTGAGCTCGTCGATCCTGGATCCGGGAACGCGCCGCACGCTGACGCCGTTCGTGGACCATGAGCGAGCCCACATCGATGCGCTCCAGACCCATCTGACGGCCCGCGGGGGGACCGCCCCGCCGGGCCCTGACAGCGTCAAGACGGCCAACCGCTATCTCGGCCACCGCGACGTGGCGGGGCGGCTGGGCCAGCTCAAGGGCTCACAGGATGCGCTGAACCTGCTGCTCCGGCTCGAGCAGACGACCATCGGCGCCTACTTCGTCGCGCTCATCAACGTCAACGACACCAAGCTGATCAGCCTGGTGTGCCAGATCATGGCCAACGAGGCCCAGCACGACGCGATGATCGGGCTCTCGATGCCCAAGGGGACGCCGGCGCGAGCCGTCCCGTACGGATTGGTGCAGGGGCTACAGTGAGCGCGATGCGCATCTCCCAGGCACTCGTGGACGACATGGTCGCCCACGCGCGCGAGGACAACCCCAACGAGTGCTGTGGCCTGGTCTCCAGCGGTGAGGGGGAGGCGGTGACCGTGTACCGCACAACGAACACCGAGGCCAGCGTCTTCCGCTTCGTGATCGATCCCTCCGAGCAGCTGCGGATCTACAACGAGATCGAGGACGCGGGCCTGGACCTCGGTGCCATCTACCACTCGCACACGCGCTCAGAGCCCTATCCGTCGCAGACCGACATCAACTTCGCCAAGGACTGGCCCGGGGTGCTCTGGATCATCATCGGGCTGGCCAACGGGGACCCCGAGGTCAGGACCTACGAGATCCGCGACGGTCAGGTCGCCGACGCGGAGTTAGAGATCCTCTGATCATGGCCGAACGGGTGCACGAGTCCACGCTCGTCTGCCCGCAATGCGCGTCGCAGTTCGCCACCGATCAGCGGTTCTGTCCAGACTGCAAGCTTCCGCTGGTCCTGCAGAGCCGCGGCGAGGAGCCCGACTACGAGTCAGAGCGTCACCGCCGCCTGCGCAAGGTCAAGCCCCAGCTCTCCGAGGGGGACCTGGTCAAGGTGGCCTGGGCCCGCAACGAGGCCGAGGGCGAGTTCATCCAGGGCCTCCTGCTCGAGGAGGGGGTCCCCAGCATGCTGCGCCGCAGCGCCGGCTTCGACGTGCCCGACTTCCTCGCCGCCGGTCCCCGCGACGTGATGGTGCCGATGTCCGGTGTCCAGACCGCCCGGGAGGTCCTGTTGCAGGCGGACGTCATCACCCCGAGCTCGGCCGGCCGGCCGGTCGAGCCGCGGCGGTTGCTCATCGGGCTGGTGGTGGCGCTGGCGCTGGGCGCGCTCGTGGTGTGGCTGCTCTGGGTCGCCGTTCACTGAGCGATGGGACCGGGCGGACCGGCTCGCCGCTCACTGTGCGCCGGCCAGCCGCGCCAGGTGTGAGCGCCACGCCCCTTCGGTGTGGGCCAGGGTGCGCCCACCAAACGCCTGCGACAGCGCGGCTCGCGGTCCCTGCGGGTGCAGGCGGCAGGCGAAGCGCGCCGCGGCCTGGGCGCCCTCCTCGCGAGCCAGCAGGTCGATGACCGTCCCGCCGAGGAGGGCGGCATCCCGGGGACCCGGCGGAAAGCTCGGCGGGCCGCCCTCGCGCAGGCGCCGCGCGATGGCCGGGCGGGCGTGACCGGTCTGGCCGCCGAACCACCGGGCCGCGCCTTCGAGCAGCCAGGCCCAGCGCAGCTCGCGGCGCAGGCGCAGCGCGGGCATCACCGGGGCCAGGTCCTTGTTGGAGGCGATGACCACCCGCCGCGCGTACAGGCAGGCGGCGCCGTATTCGAGCATCTCCGCCGAGCCCGGGACGTTCGACGCGCGGCCGCGGAGCAGCTCGGGCTCGAGCATGTGGATGACGCTGCGCCCCGTCCAGCCCACGACGTAGCGCCGTGCGGCCGGCGCGGTGGCCAACCACACCAGGGGCATCATCGGGTTTGAGGCGACCAGCCCCACCGGTCCGCCATGGAGGACGAGGGTGACCTCGCCAGGGGTGCGGGGGAAGTACCCCTCCAGGTAGCGGCGGGTGCGCTCCAGCGATTGGAGGACGTGTCGCGCGTCGTCGGTCGCCGCCTCGTCGTGGCGTGCCGTGAACGAGGCGGAGACGGACTCCACCCAGGTCATTGGATAGATCGCTCTATCCAGCTGGCCGGCGCGGATCCGCCGGGCCCGCGCGGTACGCGGACCCGGCGACTCCGGCAGCTAAACGACGTCAGGCGAGGACCGGCTGGCGGTCGGAGGCGATCGACGCGATCTCCTCGGACGCCCGGTCGAACTCCTCGTCGGAGAGCACCGGGGTGCCCTCGAACGGGAGGTCGCGGGTCAGCTCCAGCCAGGAACGGCAACCGCCGTACTCCTCGCGTACCTTGACGGTCACCGGACGCGGAATCCGGTAGGTCCGCAGCAGGATCACATGCAGCGGGTGGCGACGCTTCCACGCCAGGCGCTTCTCGGCATAGTCGGGCGTCCACACGTAGAACGGGGACAGGGCATCGACGGCACGCCGGTCGGTGATCGTGAAGTGTCCCGCGACCTCAGCCCAGGCCCGAATGCGGACCCGGTCAGGCTGATTGAGCGGCTCTCCGCGGTGCAGCGCCTGCGGATGCGGCTCGCCATCGGACCACACGCCCTCCTCGAGCGCGCGGGACAGCTCGGGACGATGAGACTCGCGCACCAGGTCGGAACGCTGGTGGTCAAACGTCGGGTACAGAAAGAACCGTTCGTAGTCCAGCTTGAAATGTTTTTCTGGCTCACGGATGCCGCCCTTGCGAAGCGTCAGAAGCTGCTCGCCCTCGGCGAGCGCCCGCACAGTGACGGCCCATTCTTTGAAAGCAATCGGCATAGAGGTAAAGGGGGAGACGGTTGGGTTGTCAGGAGTCCTGCGCGCGCAGCCTTTACGTTGCAACGGCAGCGTCAGGACGCAGCGGATAATAGGCGAGATACCCGAAATCGCCAAACCTGCCTGCAAATTCGCGGAATTATTCCTTCCGCAAAGCGGGCTGAACCTACGGCTCTGTATATCTCCCTCGGGCGAACGGGAACGAAGTCCCTGGCCCCCAAGCTGCGGTGGCTTCAGCGTGGTTGTGCTGAATGGTACGCCACTTGGTCACTCCGGGCGGCCGAACCCGCCGCCGCCCGGGGTCTCGATGCGCAGCCGCTGACCGGGCGTCAGCTCTCCGATCGACTTGGGCCCAAGCTCCTCGCCGTCCAGCAGGTTGCGCCCCGGCTCGCCCGGCTCGCCCCCATCGGCCCCCGGTGGGGCGTGGCGGCGGCGCTCGGTGATCAGCGAGTAGCGCAAGGAGGCGAGCGCCTCGATTTCGCGCACCACCCCGTCGCCGCCGTGGAAGCGCCCGGCCCCTCCCGAGCCACGCCGCAGCGAGTATTCGATCATCCGCATCGGGAACTCGAGCTCCAGCGCCTCGACCGGGGTGTTGAGGGTGTTGCTCATGGCCACGTGCACGCCACTGGGTCCATCGGCGTCCGGGCACGCACCCTGCCCGCCGCCGATCGTCTCGTAGTAGGTGACCTCCTCATCGCCGAGGGTGACGTTGTTCATCGTCCCCTGGCCCAACGCGCGCCCGAAAGCGCCCAGGACCACGTCGGCCACTCGTGAGGAGGTCTCGACGTTGCCCCCGACCACGGCCGCCGGCGACCGGGCGTTGAGCAGGCACCCCTCGGGCGCGATCACCTTGATCGGGCGGTAGGCGCCGGCGTTGGCCGGGATGTCGGGGTCAGACAGGACCCGGACCGCGAAGTAGCAGGCGGAGCGCGTGACCGCCACCGGGCAGTTGAGGTTGCCCTCGTGCTGCTCATCGGTACCGGTGAAGTCGAGCGTCAGCTCGTCCCCGGACACGGTGGCCCGGAGTGCGATGCGCAGGTCGCCCTCACGGGCCTCGAGCACGTCCTCGGCCTGACGCTCGCCGTCGTCGAGCTCAGCCAGGCAGGCCCGCGTCCGGCGCTCGGCGTAGTCCAGCACCTCGCCATAGGCCTCGCGCAACGCGGCGACCCCGACCCGCTCGGCCAACTGGGCCACGCGCACGGCGCCCACGCGGCCGGCGGCGAGCTGAGCGCGCAGGTCGGCGCGGCGCTGGTCGGGCCGGCGCATCTGCCCCGCCAGCTCGGCGATGGCGTCCTCGTCGAGCACTCGCGGCTCGATCACCACTCCCTCGTCAGAGAGCGTGGTGCTGTCGGCGGGCATCGAACCGGGGGTCGGCCCGCCGACATCGGCGTGGTGGGCGCGGCTGGCGGCAAAGGCGATGAGCTCCCCGCCATCCCCGCCCGCGAACACCGGCGTGATCACCGTGATGTCGGGGAGGTGGGTCCCGCCTCGGTAGGGGTCATTGAGGATCCATGAGCGCTCGGGGGCGTGCTCCTCATCCAGGATGGAGGCCACCGCCGCCGGCATGGCCCCCAGGTGCACAGGGATGTGTTCGGCCTGCATGACCATCTCGCCGTCAGGCGTGAACAGGGCCGTCGAGGCGTCGCGGCGCTCCTTGATGTTGGCCGAGTGCGCCGAGCGGATGAGCACCGCGCCCATCTCCTCGCAGATGGCGTGCAGCGCGCCGGTGAGGACCTGGAGCTCGACGGGGTCCATCAGCTCACGTCCTGCGCGCGCACGTGCACGGTGCCGGTGTCGTCCACCTCGCCGGCCCAGCCGGGCGGGACCAGCAGCGTGGACTCGGGCAGCTCAATCACCGCGGGCCCCTCGATCGCCGTCCCGGGGGGCGGGGCGCCGCGCAGCACCTCGAGCTCGATCTGCCCGCCGTCCAGGGTGGCGCTCCGCCGTCCCCGCTCAAGCTCGGTGTCCGGCCCCGCTCCCTCTCGCGCCTCGCCAAGCGAGACGTCGGCACCGGGCAGGGTGGCCGACACCCGCAATGTCACCAACTCGAGCTCCTGGTCGGCGTCGTAGTAACCGTAGCGCTCCTCGTGCAGCACCTCGAAGGACTCGCGCAGCTCGGCGGGTTGGGGCTCGAGCGGGCCCTCGACGGCGAGCTCAAAGGCCTGCCCGCGGTAGCGCAACTCATAGACGGCGCGCAGCTCGGCGTCGGGCTCGTGCAGCTGCTCGCGGGCGGCCACGCCGAGCTCGGCGGCCACCTCGGCCACGGCGGCGGCGGTGAGCGCGTCACCGCCGAGGAACACGCTGCGCTGGACGTCGCGGCGCCTGGGGGACACCACCAGCCCGAGCGCGGCCAGCACGCCGGAGGCGCGCGGGCAGACGATCTCGGTGATCCCGAGCTCGGCCGCGATCGCGGCGGCGTGCAGCGGTCCGGCTCCACCGAAGGCCAACAGCGCATAGCGACGCGGGTCGACCCCGCGCTGGACCGTCACCACCCGCAGCGCGCGGATCATCTCGGCGTTGGCCACGCGGATGATGCCCTCGGCGCACGCCGCCGGCTCGAGGTCCAGCGTGCCGGCCAGCTCGCCGATGGCCCGCTCGGCAGCCTCGCGGTCAAGCTCGACGCCGCCCGCCAGCGGCGCGTCGCCGGCGAGGTAGCCGAGGACGAGGTTGGCATCGGTGACAGTAGGTTCGGTCCCGCCGCGCCCGTAGCACGCCGGTCCCGGGTCCGCCCCCGCCGAGCGCGGGCCGACGCGCAACGCGCCGCCTGGATCGCGCCAGGCGATCGAGCCGCCGCCGGCGCCGACGGTGTGCACGGCCACCATGGGCAGGGCCAGCGGCCGCCCCGCGATGGTGCCCGCGCTCTCCTCCTGCACCGCGCCGCCGTCGACGACGCACACGTCGCACGAGGTGCCCCCCATGTCAAAGCAGACGGCGTCGGCGGCGCCGCTGGCCCGGGCGATGTAGGCCGCTCCGGCGGCGCCCCCGGCGGGGCCCGACAGAACCGTCCACGCGGCATGGCTGGCCGCCGACTCGAGATCGATCAGGCCGCCGCTGGATTGCATGATCGCGGGCTCGGGGAGGCCGGCCTCGTCACAGCGCTCCACCAGCCGGCGCAGGTAGCCGCCGAGCAGGGGGGAGAGGGCGGCGTCGACCTCGGTGGTGCTGGCGCGCTCGAACTCGCGGAAGGTCCCGACCACCTCGTGCGACAGCGACACGTGGAGACGGCCCCGCCCACCCCTTGCCTGCGCCAGGGCTTGCGCGATCGCCTGCTCGTGCTGGGGGTGGCGATAGGCGTGCAGCAGGCAGACGGCCACCGCCTCGGGCTCTGAGTCGGCCACCTGCCGCGCCAGCTCGGCGGCCGCGTCGGCGTCCAGCTCGCGCAGCGGGCCGTCGGGGGTCATGCGCTCGGGCGCGCCGAACCGGGCCTCGGGGGCGGTCAGTGGCTCGGGGCGCGCGGCGCAGAGCCGGTAGAGCTCGGGCCGGTCCTGGCGCCCGAGGGCGATGATGTCGGTGAAGCCCTCGGTGGCGATGAAGGCGGTGCGCGCCCCCCGTCCCTCGAGCAGAGCGTTGGTGGCCACCGTCATCCCGTGAGAGAACTCGGCCACCGCGCTTGCGTCGGCGCCCGCCCGTTCAAGCACGGCCCGCACGGCGGCCAGGACGCCCTCGGACTGGTCCTCGGGGGTGGTCGGCGCCTTGGCGGTGATCAGGCGCCCGTCGACGGCGAGCACCGCATCGGTGAAGGTGCCGCCGACGTCGACCCCCAGGAGCATTCACCGCACCCTACCGACGCGCCGCCCACGCATACTGAGCGCGCGCGCCGGCGGGCCCGGCGCCGTGATCTTTGTTATGCGGCCAGCGCCGGCAGCTCCTCGGTCTCGGCCAGGTGCTGATGCGACGGGCAGTAGCCGTTGTGGGGCAGGGGCATCCGCTGGCACGGTGTGCCCTTGCGGGTGCTGGCGCGGCATTGCAGTGGGTTGCCGTACAGGTCGAACCCATTGTGCGGTTGCGCGCTCAGGAACTCGTCGGCGAACCGCAGATACTGCTCGATCACACGCAGGATGCGAGGTTGCGCGCTCATGGGGAAATAGGCGCGGATGTCGTGAAACAGCGTCCGCGCCGGGCGCGCGAAGTAGTGCCGATCGGTTGCCATCCGCTCCACGGTGGCTTCACACGCCCGCAGAACGCGCTCATGGTTCGCGTGCGGACAACCGGCGTGCGGATCCTCAGTGATCTCGTTCGCGATCTCCCGGTAGATCGCGCGACTGAACCGATACATACGGGGTTTCTCCACTCCTTTCGGCTCCCTGCCGGCCAGCTGAAGCCAAGGGGTTACCTACCGACGAGTATCCCGTCGCCGTGTGAAGCTCGCCCCGCCGCATTTATTAATTCCGTGTTAAGTGGAATCTTGGTGCGTCGAGACGCGCCGGGTCTAGGACCAGGTGTGGAGAGTGGGCTCTGACCCACTGGTGATGGTGACATGGCGGCCGTCGAAAAGCGCCGATCGCTCGGGGAAGTCCAGGCGCTGGTGAGCGCCGCGGCTCTCCTCGCGCGCCAGCGCCCCGGCGGCGATGAGCCGCACCAGCGGATGGGGATCCGTGGCGAGGCGGCGCAACCCCTCACCGTCGCGCTCCAGTCCGGCGTGGCGCCACAGCGCCGCGCGTGACTCCGGGCTGATCGCGAAGGTGGGGACGGCCTCTGCTGAGGAATCGGGCGCCGCGGCGGGCGGCGTCGGGCCCGGTTCCTCCAGGGCGGCTCGCGCGGCCCGCGCTCCGAACACGAAGCACTCGCTCAACGAGTTGGAGGCCAGTCGGTTGGCGCCGTGCAGCCCGGTGCACGAGCACTCACCGACGGCGTACAGCCCCGGCAGCGAGGCGCGGCCGTACAGATCGGTGGCCACCCCGCCCATCATGTAATGCGCCGCGGGGGCGACCGGGATCAGCTCGTGCTCAGGGTCGATTCCTGCCTCGCGCAGGGCCGTCACCACGTTGGGGAACAGGGCCGGATTCACCTCGCGCATGTCCAGTCCCACGGGCGCGCCGCCGCTTGAGTCGATCCGGCGCTGGACGGCACGGGCCACCTCGTCGCGGGGGGCCAGCTCATCGACGAACCGCTCGCCCGCGGCGTCGAGCAGCCGGGCTCCCTCGCCGCGGACCGCCTCCGTGACCAGGAAGCCATCGGCGCCGTTGTTCCCGCTGACCACGGTCGGGTGAAACTGCATCAGCTCGAGGTCGGCGAGCTGCGCGCCCGCGGCATCGCCGAGCAGCAGCCCGGCGCCGATGGCTCCCGGGGGGTTGGTGGTGCGCTGCCACAGTGCGGCGGCGCCGCCGGTGGCCAGCACGATGGCCCGCGCGCCGATCACGGTTCCGTCGTCGAGCTCGACCGCTGTGGCGCGTCCGTCGGCGACGAGGATGCGGATGGCCCGCCGGCCCTCCAGCACCGCGATGCGCTCGTGCTCGGCGGCCAGCGCCGACAGCTGGCGGATGATCCGCCGCCCGGTCGCGGCGCCGCCGGCGTGGACGATCCGCCGCGCCGAGTGCCCGCCCTCGAGGCCCAGCGCCAGGCGGCCGGCGCGGTCCGCGTCGAAGGTGACGCCGAGATCGGTGAGGTCCTGGACCGCTGCGGGGGCCTCGTCGCACAGCACCCGGGCGGCCGACTCGCGCACGCAGCCCCGCCCCGCGGCGATGGTGTCGGCCAGATGACGCTCCGGGCTGTCGTCGTCGGCCAGCGCGGCGGCGAGGCCACCCTGGGCCCAGTAGCTCGAGGCGCCGGCCAGCGGGCCGGCCGAGATGAGCGTCACCAGGGCGCCGGCTCGCGCCACGCGCAGCGCGGTATAGAGCCCCCCGGCCCCGGCGCCGACGACGGCGACTTCCCTCTGCTGTGCGCTCACGGGCAGGTACGGTACTCGGCGATGGCCGCCGCTCCGCCCGTGCTCCTCCAGCACCCCTCGTCGCTGGATCACGACACCGGACCGCACCCTGAGCAGGCCGCGCGCATGGTCGCGATCGACCGCGAGTTGGGGGCTCGCGGGTGGCTCGGCTTCGAGCGTGTGAGCTCACCGGCGGTCGAGCGCTCGGTGCTCGAGGCGATCCATCCCGCGCGCCATGTCGAGCTGATCGAGCGGATGGCCGCCCGTGGTGGGGCGCGGGTCGACGCCGACACGGTGGTCTCGGCGGGCTCGTTCACCGCTGCGCTGCACGCCTGCGGCGGCGCCGTGGCGCTGGTGGACCGGCTGCTGTCGCGCAGCGCGCCCGCCGGCTTCTCCATCCACCGCCCGCCGGGCCATCACGCCGAGGCGGACCGGGCCATGGGCTTCTGTCTGTTCAACAGCGTCGCGGTGGCGGCGCAGCACGCTCTGGACGCCCACGGCCTGGAGCGGGTGATGATCCTCGACTGGGACGTCCACCACGGCAACGGGACCAACGACATCTTCCACGCGGAGCCGCGGGTGCTGTTCTGCTCGATCCACCAGTCGCCGCTGTACCCGGGGACCGGGGCGGCGTCCGACGTGGGCAGCGGGCCCGGGCGGGGCTTCACGGTCAACCTGCCCGTCGCCCCCGGCTCGGGGGATCGCGAGTTCCGCTCCCTGGTGGACCATGTCGCGGTGCCCCTGGCGCGCCAGTACGCGCCGCAGCTGGTGCTGATCTCGGCAGGGTTCGACGCCCATGCCGAGGATCCCCTGGCCGAGTGCCGGGTGACCGAGGACGGCTACGCGGAGATGGCCCGGTCGCTCACCGGGGTGGCCGCCGAACTGGGCGTGCCGGTGGGGGCGGTGCTGGAGGGCGGGTATGCGCTCGACGCCCTGGCCCGGTCGGTGGCGGTGACCATGGCCGTGCTGGGCGGGGTGGAGGTCGACGACGGGGCGGTGGGGGTGGCTGAGGTCTCCGGTCAGGCGTTGCGGCGGCTCGAGGAGTTCTGGCCCGGCCTGGCCTGAGATGAGCTGAGCTCAGCTGCCGCGAGGCTGTGAGGCCGTGAGCGCCGCTCGGGGCGCGTGAGCAACGTCAACTGTGGCTGTCGACGGAGCGGGATGAGGCGCTGCCGCACCTCGCGATGCGTGGTCCCGCACGGGACGTGCGCGATCTTTCCAGCATAGTTGTAAAGATCGCGCACGTGGGCCCCGCCGCAGCCGCCCGCGCTGCTTACTCCAGCAGCCCCCGCCAGGCGTCCAGCACCCGCGCCGCCATGCGGTCCGTGGACCACTCTTCGGCCCGCGCCCGGCCCTCCACCCGCGGATCGGCGGCCGCCACGTGCGGCGCGAGGGCGGCGGCCCACGCGTCGGCACTGAACGGCGCGCACAGCGTCCCCGGCACGCCGGCGAGCGCCTGCGGGTGCACCCCCACCGGCGTGGCCAGGACCGGCACATCGCAGGCCAGCGCCTCGAGCACGGCCAGCCCGAACCCCTCGCGCTCGGAGGGGACCAGCACCGCGTTGGCGGCGTTG
>DATJTQ010000174.1:0-7148 GCA_035503355.1 Solirubrobacteraceae bacterium | reverse complement strand
GGCGCCAACGGCATCGACGGCACGGTGTCCACCGCCTTCGGGGTCGCGGCCGCCGGCCACGGCCCCGTGGTCCTGCTCATCGGCGACGTGGCGCTCGCCCACGACATCGGCGGCCTCATCGCCGCCCGTCAGCTCGGATTGGACCTCACCATCGTCGTGCTCAACAACGACGGCGGCGGCATCTTCCACTTTCTCCCGGTGAGCAATGAGACCGACGCCTTTGAGCAGCACGTGGCCACGCCGCATGGCCTGGACTTCGCCAAGGCGGCGGCCCTCTACGGCCTGGAGTACACCCGCGCGCACTCCGCGGCCGACCTCGCCGAGGCGCTCGCGCGACCGGTCCCCGCCATCGTCGAGGTCCGCACCGACCGCACCGAGAACCTCGCCCTGCACCGCCGTCTCGCCGACGCGGCTCTGAACGCCGTCGCCGCACTCAGCCCGACAGCACCGGCAGCATCACCTGCAGCTTGACCTCGGTCTCGGCCAGCTCGGCGGCCGGCTCGGAGTCGCGGACGATCCCACCGCCGGCGTAGCAGCGGGCCACGTCACCGCGCAGCAGCGCGCAGCGCAGGGCCACCAGGAACTCGCCGTCTCCTGAGGCATCGGTCCACCCCACCGCGCCGGCATACCAACCGCGGTCAAAGCCCTCCAGCGCCGGGATGACGCTGAGGGCACCGGCCGGCTCGGCGCCGACCGCGGGCGTCGGGTGCAGATGGCCGGCGAGCTCCACCGCGTCCATCGGGGCGGCGAGCTGAGCTCGGATGGGCGCGGCGAGGTGCTGGATGTTGGCCACCCGCACCACCACCGGCTCGGGCGCCGCGGTCACCCACACCGCGAAGGGGCGCAGGACGCGGGCGATCCGCCGCCCGACGATCGCGTTCTCCTCGCGGTCCTTGTCGGAGCGCATGAGCTGCTCGCCGAGGTGATCATCCACCGCGGGGTCCGCGCTGCGCCGGGCCGAGCCCGCCAGGGCCACGGTGGTGGCCCGCTGGCCCTCGCGGCGGATGAGCAGCTCGGGACTGGCGCCGATGAAGGTGGCGTCGCCACGACCCACGGCGTAGACGTAGGAGCTGCCAAAGGCCTCGCGCAGCAGGCCGAAGACCGCTCCGGGGTCGTGCGCCGCGGGCGCATGGACGTCCACCTCGCGCGCCAGCACGACCTTCTGAAACTCTCCGGCGCGGATGCGCTGGACCGCGCGCGCCACCGCCTCCTCGTAATGAGCGGGCGGCATGGGGCTGACGACGTGGTAGCGACCCGTGGGATGGGGATCCAGCAGCGGGAGCGGACCGGGGCGCAGCGCCTGCAGCCGGGCGGCGATCCGCGCCGTCACGTCGTCGGGGGCGTCATCGGGCGCGACCTGGGCGTTGACGGTGAGCCAGGTCGTGCCCGACTGGCGCACCAGCGACACCTCGGGCACGATCATCGAGCCGGGGGCGTACCCGCGCCATTCCGGGGAGGCACCCCCCTCGGGCGCGAAGGCAAAGCCGCCGAAGGCCGCCAGCCCCGAGCCCGGAGGGCCGTCGAGCGCATCGATCTCGGCGTCGGCGCGCAGCTCCTGCCAGCGCTGGGACACCTCGGTGAAGCGCCCGGCGCCGTCGGCCTCGAGTGCCTGGACGCAGCCCAGCCCGGCGATGGCGAGCCCGTCGCGGTCAGGCTGCTCGACGGCGAACCAGGGCTCCATGGCCACGCGCGAGGCCACCACGGCCGCCACCGGGTCGGGATAGAGCGTGGTCGGGGTGCTCACGCTGAGCAGAACCGTGACGCCGCGGGTGCGGGCACGGCGCCCGGCCGCACGGAGGCGCTGCGTCAGCCGTTGCCGAGCATCGGGTCCGAGCTGCTCGAGCCCCGGGACCGTCTCGGCGGCGCGGTGCGACGTCATCGGAGATGAGCCTATCGGTCGATACCCTCTCGCCCCGTGGAGGCTTCTTCCGTCGGCCGCCGGCTCCAGGTCCTGTTCATCGTCTCCCAGGCCACGCGCTCGCCCGCCATCTCCGTCCACGCCACGCTGTGGCGGTTCTTCGACCCTGAGCGCGTCAAAGTGCATGTCCTCTACAACCGCCGCGCGGCCGAGGAGCCGTATCGGTCCTCTGAGATGTCTCTGATGGGCGTGCTGGAGCGGGCGCCGCATGTCCATCTCGTGCCCGCCGAGTTCGGGCCAGTCGGAGGAGCGCCGCGGGCCGAGCTGCTCACGCAGACGGCACGGTCGGCACCGGCGGGGATCAAGGACTTCGCCGGGGTCGTCCGCTACATGCGCCGGGCGGGCATCGACATCGTCCACGCCGAGGAGGGCAGCCGCAACGCCTTCTATGCGCTGTTGCTGCGGCGCGCGGCCCACGTGCCGTACCTCGTGCACTACCACTCGCAGTACGGGGACTGGATGGGCAGGCTCTCGCAGCTTGGCGTCACGCGGGCCGATGCCATCATCGCGGTGTCACGGTGGACCGGTGAGGGCATCGAGCGAGCCGGCGTCCCCGCCCGCCGCATCTTCCCGGTGCTCAACGGGATCGACGCCTCCCATCTGAACCCCGAGGGGATCGACGGCGCGCCCGTTCGGCGAGAGCTCGGCGTCGTCGATGACGCACCGCTGGTGGTGTCGGTGGCCCAGTTGGTGGAGTGGAAGCGCCAGCACGACCTCATCCGCGCCTTCCGGCGGGTCGTCGACGTCCATCCCGGCGCGCGGCTGATCCTGGTGGGCACCGAGTGGAACCCGCCCGGCGGCAGCCAGACGATGAGCTACACCGAGCGGCTGCGCGGCCTCATCGCCGAGCTGGGGCTGGAGGGGGCGGTGGTGCTGGCCGGACATCGCGGCGACGTCCCCGCCCTGCTGGCCGCCGCCGACGTGTTCGCGCTGCCCTCGGTCGGCGACCCCTGCCCGCTTGCCGACATCGAGGCCATGGCCATGGGCCTCCCCGTGGTCGCCGTCTCGACCGGAGGCGCCCCGGAGCTGGTGCAGGACGGCCGCACCGGACTGCTCAGCCCACCCGACGATCCACCGGCGCTGGCCGAGAATCTCCTGGCGCTCATCGACGATCCCGACCGGCGCCGGGCGATGGGCCGCCAGGCGCGTGAGCACGCGCTCGGCTACCTCAACGCGCGCCGCATGTCCGACGACGTGGAGGCGGTCTATCGGACCGTGGTCGGAGCAGAGACCGCGCCGGCGGCGCTCTGAGCGGGCGCCGGCACGGCCAGCGGGCCGTCGAGGTTCAGCGCGGTGACGGTGATCGGCGCCGCGGAGGTCCCTGCCGGCCCGGCGGGCGCCAGCGTGATCACCCGCGAGCGCCCCGGCTCGACGCCGAAGCAGTCCTCGTCGGGGAGACGGCCTGGCGCCGCGACCCGCACGCCATGGGCAAACCGGCGTGCCGCGACGCGGACGCGCAGGCCCTCCCCGCCGGGCTCCACCACCGCGGTCAGGCCCAGCTCCCCGGCGCCGGCCGTCTCGAGCGGGCGCCCCACCGGATAGCGGAACGCCTGTGAGACCAGCTCGCCGTCGGGCGTCTCGAGGCTGATCGCGATGAGGTCCTGGGCCGGGGGGCCGAAGCGGTAGGCCCAGGACACATCGACGAAGCGGCCCAGGAGCTGCTCGATACCGCAGGTGAGGGCACCGTGGGCCGCGAGCTCGACGTTGAGCACCGCCTCCTCGGCCAGGTGCTCGAACCCCTGATACAGCGCCACGCGCAGGCGGGCCGTCAGCGCGGACGACCGGTCGTTGGCGATGTGGACGTCGACGCCGCCGAGCCCCTCGTCGGTGCTCCACACCGCCACCGGTGCCAGGGCCCGGGCCAGGTGCGAGAAGGCGGCCTTGGGCCGGCCTTGGTGATCCAGCACCCCCCACCCCGCGCCGGGGTCCAGGTCGCGCAGCCAGAGCAGCAACGCCCCCTGGCAGGGCGATCCGGCGCGGCGCCACTCGCCCAGCACCTCAGCCATGACCTCGCCGCTCACGGCGCGCGACAGCTCCACGTAGCGATCGGGATCGGCCTGGCGCAGCGCCGCGGGATCGACGCTGTAGAGCAGCTGCAGATAGTGGTCGCGCACGTCGGCGAAGTCCCAGTCCGCGCCGGCGTCGCGCGGCACGCCGGTCGCGGGGTCGGTCACGCCGTCGGGCAGGTTGGCGAAGGCCAGGCACTCGGCGGCGAACTTGACCTCGGCGAGGCGCGCGTCCTTCAGCGGGCGCCGATAGGCCCCGACGCCGTAGTAGTTGGCGACGCCGCGATCGGTGCGAAACGGCAGATCGCCGCCCCACGGGGTCGACGGGACGTACGGCGCGTCGATGTCGGCCTCGCAGACCAGGCGGGGGAGCAGGTCGTGGTAGAGCGATCCCTCGGCCAGCGCGGGATCCAGCCCGAGCATGGCCACCTGCTGGGCCACCTCGCTGCCGCCGCAGAGCACCGCCGGCGCGGGCCGCCCGCCGAGGCGGTCGAGCACCTGGCGTACCTCGCGTTCGACGGCGGCCATGAAGGCATCGTCTGACTCGGGGTAGTCGAGGTTGGCGAACATGAAGTCCTGCCAAACGAGGATCCCCAGCTCGTCGCAGAGGTCATAGAAGAGGTCGCTCTCGTAGGCGCCGATGCCGGGGACGCGCAGCATGTTCATGCCGCCGGCCACAACCCGCTGCAGGGCCGCCCGCAACGTGCCCGGATCGCCGCCGGGCGCGCGCAGGTCCCCGGACGTCCACACCGCCCCGCGGGCGAACACGGCCACCCCGTTGATGCGCAGGCCCAGGCCGTCGGCCTCGAGGTCGCCCTGCGCCCGCAGGTCGCGAAAGCCCACCCGTGCCCGGTGCAGCACCGCCTCGCCCGCCCGCAGGGTGACATCGTGCAGCACTGGCTCGCCGTGGGTGTGGGGCCACCACCGGGCCACGCCGCCCACCGTCAGGCACCCCTCCCCGCGCCCGGTCACCGGATCGAGGGCCACAGAGGTGGATGGGCCTCCCGGGAGGGTCAGCTCGAGCGCCGGCGGCAGCGCCGCTCCCGGCAGCGCCCGTGCCGTGACCCGGCAGGTCAGCCGTCCACCGTCCTCGCCGTCGGGCCGGGCCCGCAGTGCGACGCGGTCCAGCACGCACCCCGTCCGCCGCTCCAGCGTCGCCGGCCGCCACGGACCCACCACCGGCGGGCCGGGGGCAAAGCCCGGGGCGCGGCCGAGCAGCATCGTGCGGTGAAAGCGCAGGTTGCCGTCGGTGACCAGCCGTGTCCGCCAGCGGGCGCGCGGCTTGCGCCGCTCGGCCAGTCGCGGCCCCAGTGCCCGGCAGCAGATCGCCAGTTCGTTGGCGCGGCGCAGGAGCGCCGACACGTCCACCGTGTGCTCCAGGAACATGGAGTCGCTCTCCAGCACCAGCGCGCCGTTGAGGTAGACCTCGGCGATCGTCGCCAGGCCACCGAGCCTCAGCACCACCTCCTCGCCCTCGCCGGCGGGCGCGGCGTCAAAGGCGCAGCGAAACCACCAGTCCTCGGCGTCGAGATCGCGGTCGGCGGCCGCCTCGCCGAGCGCCCCGGCCACCGTGCCCGGCACCCGGGCGGGACGCCACCGCAGCGCGTCGAGGTCCCCCGGGCCGCCGCACGCCCCGGGCGGGCTCGGCGCCACCTCCCAGCCGGCGTCCAGCATCATCGGGCGACGGCGTGCAGGCCGTCGATGGCGCGCTCCCAGGCTCCCGCCAGCGCGTCCACGGTCGCCGCGGGATCAAAGGCCCGTCGCCGGGCCAGGCGAAACGACAGGGCCTTGCAGCCCGCGACGATCTCCTCCATCGCCGCCGTGGCTGCCGCGGCCTCATCGCCCAGCAGCCAGGCCACATGGTCGGCGGCGACCTCGAACGCGGAGCCGGCCATCCTCACCGTGGCAAACGCGTAAGCGTGGTAATCGTCCAGGCCCGACTCCAGCAGGACGGGCAGCTCCCTCGCGAGGTGTGCTCCGAAGCGCGTGAAGGGGTTGCTCTCCGGGCGCCGGGCGAGGTGGCGGCGCAGCGCGTCTCGCGCCTCGTCGCGCAGGCCGGCGTCGTCAAGGCGCTCCCCCGCGTCAAACCGCGCCAGCTCGGTGTAGGGAGGCAACACGTCGGCGGAGAACTCCCCGATGCGAAAGGCGCCGCGGTAGTCCTCGCCCGACAACTCGTGGAGACCCCCGGCGTGGAAATAGCGCAGGACCTCGGCCTCAGGGTCGATGGCGTCGGCGGCCACCGATGTCTTGACGTGCTCGGTGCGATAGCTGGTGCCGGAGGTGTCGGGCAGGTACCAGCTGTCGAGCTCGACGATCAGCGTGCGGCCCCGTGAGATCTGCTCGGCGATCTGGTCGGGCAGCGGCCGGTAGGGCTGCATCTCATGGATGTCGATTCCGTAGAGCCGCTCCAGGTCCTCCGGCGGCGGCTTGAAGAACGTCCACTGGTCGCCCTCGAAGTCCATCCGCACGATGTAGCCGAACACCGCCAACGGCTCGTAGCCGCACGCGTGCAGCAGTTCGATGAGCACGTCCGAATAGCAGTTGGTCTCCGGATAGGACCGCGCCGAGGAGTGCAGCAGGTGCGGCGTGTAGTTGCGGGGATCGCCACCCGACAGGCTGCGCATGTCGCCCGCGCCGGCGACGTTCATCTCCACAGCTCGGCGCGCACGGGCTCCGGCCACGCGGCCGGCTCGAGCCCATGGGTGCGCAGGAGGGCGAGCACGATGCGCTCATGCCCGAAGCCGAGGCACGCCGTGTGCGCCACCTCCCCGTCGGCGAGCTCGATCCCCCACTTGGACCCGAAGTGGTCGCGATGGTGGTTGAACGAGGCGCAGGCGGTGGGCTCGGGGCCCGCGATGGGGACGAGAAGCTCGAGCTTGAGCCGCTCCGCCTGCTGGTTGGCGGCCAGCATCCGGCCGCGGCGGCCGAAGAAGGGATCGTTGGCGATGTCGAGCTCGGCGGCCAGGCCCAGGGAGCGCAGCAGCTCCAGGCCGCGCTGGGCCCACTCCTCGCGCCATTCCAGGACCGCCTCGGGCTCGCCGATGCGCACCAGCTCGTGCTGGTGGAAGATCTGGCGCCGGGCAGGATCGTGAGAGGGCTCGTGGCGGAACACCCAGGCGCCGCCGGCATCGACGAAGACACCGCCCTGGGGCAGGCGGCCGCGAGCGGCGATCGCCGGATACACCGGGTAGCACGCGGCGGGCATCAGGGTCAGCTCGGTCGGG
>DATJTQ010000173.1:0-20358 GCA_035503355.1 Solirubrobacteraceae bacterium | reverse complement strand
CCTCCCACGAACGCCCCCCATCCACACTCAACCCCACACCCAACATATCCCCACCCACCAACACCACACTCGAATCCACCGGATCCACCGCCAACCCCGTCACCCGACCCCCCACACCCAACTCACCCAACGACACCCAGCTGAAGCCCAGGGCGGGCGAGTCTGCGGTCCCTGAGTCCGTCGCGGTGCTCTGACTGGGAAGGTCGGCGATCGTGGGCGCCGAGGCGCCGGCCGACGCGGCACCGGTCGCCGGGGATGCCACCGTCATCGTCGGGCTGGCCGCGGTCTGGCTGGAGACCGTGGTCGCCGGCATGACCGTCGAGCTCGGTGCCGCGACGGTCGCCGTCGGAGCCGCCGCGACGCTCGTCGGCGCGGGCTTGACGGGAGCGAGCGTGGTTGCCGGTGATACCGGGGTCGTCACCGGGCTGGGCGCCGCTGCAACGGTGGTGGTGGCACCGGACCTCGTCGATGTCGATGTCGGAGCCGCGGGCTTCGTGGATCGAGGCTTCGCCTTGGAGGCCCCGGGCTTGGCCGCGGCCTTCGCACAGTGCCGTGGCTTCCGGGACGAACGCGACTTCCCGTGCGGCTTCGCGCACGCTGCGGGCCGCGCCGCGTGGGCGACAGAGGCATGGCGCGCACGGCCTCCCGCGGGAGCGGTCGACGCCTTCTGAGCCAGCGCGTACCCGGCGGGGGTGACAGCGGTCAGAACAGCGATCAGAACGGCGAGGCGAGCAGCGACGGTGGCGCGGCGAGGGTATGTCATGCAATACCCATCGGCCGGACCTGCCGATGACTCGCGCCGGAGCGCGTGGACCCCGGACGGATGGTGGGGGCGGTGCCCGAGCGGCCTTGGCTAGGTCAGATCTCGACCAGACGCGCGTTCTCATAGCCACGCACGGGCAACACGGCGACGCTGCCGCATTCCACCCACGCGTGCGCCATGAACGGTCCGTCGGAGCGGGCACCGATGACCACGCGGCTTGGGATCGCGCGTGCTGTCAACAGCCGTGTCAGCACCAGCGACTGCACGAGACAGCGAGAGTCGGTGGGGAGAACGGAGAGGGTGCGGTTGACGGCCCAACCAAGCCGACGAGCCACTCGGGTGTGACTCGCGGACGCCTGATGGCCGTCCTCCTGCCGTGCCGTCACCCCGCGCCCGTTTCGGCCTCGGGCCACCATGCCGCGAAGGTCGTGCCGACGCATCCGCACGAGCGTGACTGCGTAGATGAGGAGGATCTCGAGGACCAGGCAGATCCTCATATGGATCGGTAGGACCGCGTGCGGCTCCGCCGCGAGCGCACGGTCAATCCGTCTGCGGAGTGCGGCGATGCTCAATCTTCCGTTCATCGCCCCCTAAGGAAAGCAGCGCCCCGAGAAAAGCAGCGCCCCTGCGTGTCGCAGGGGCGCCAACTACGGCCGTCTAGGACGGGCTGTGAGGTGCGTATGCCGTGTCGTCGTTACCAAACGGCGAATCGGAATTCGTGTGATGACCCGCACGCGTCAGGTCAAGCAGCGTGCCGTAGTCGGTGACCTCAGGCTTCTCGTAGACCTGCTCAGTCTGCTGCTGCAGTTCCTTGTCCATGTTCAACTCCCTTCGTTGACTGTCTGTCGGCCAGTTTAAGCCACTCCTATGCCCGTCGAGGTACGAAAAAGGTGCTAATGCGCCACCAGGTCCGCGGGTTCGGCCCGCGGCGGAGAAATCGCCGGATCACCTGCCATCTCGGTGATCTGAGATGGGTCAGAGCCGTAGCGCAGCCACGCCTGTCCGATGGCCGCGCGCCACAGCACGCCCCAGAACGGATGCATCGGGTCAAGCCGTTCACCCGCGGGCCGCCAACGCTCCCTGATCCACTCCAGGTCGATGTAGGCGGCGATCTCGAGATCGCGCCCTTGAAGCAGACGGTGCAGGCCGGGTTCATCGGACACGATGCTCTGCGCCGCGAAGGCCGAGAAGTTCGCCTTGCGCGTCTGGTTGCGCACCACGTCCGGGAGCAGGTCAGAGAGCGCCTCGCGCACCAGCGGGCGGTTGAGGGGCTGGTTGAACGCGATCCGCGGATCCAGGCGGGCGCAGAAGTCGATGAGGCGCTCGTCGTAGAGGGGCGACCCCCACCGCATCCCCGCGGTGCTGGCCCGTTGGCGGAGGTACTCCAGACGCAACTCGCGATGCGGACCCCAGACGGCGGTGTCGACGAATGCCTTCCACCACCGCGGGCCGGAGTACCTCGCCTTCCACTCCCAGGCGTCCTCGAACTCCCGGAACGTCTGCCTCCTTGACGGGATCAGCCACTTCGGCCCGTGCCCTGAGCGATCACGGTGGTCGCGGACAAACCGCCCGAGCCGATATGGCGCGGCGCCCTTGACGCCGTAGGTGCGCAGCACCCGGGCGCGCTGGCGCCAGGAGATCGCCCGTCCCGCGGGCCAGGATCGCAGCAGCCTCTCGACGGCCAGGAGCCGGCCCTGCGCCAGTCGGTCGGCCAGCAGGTACGGGGCGAAGCCGAGGATCTCGTCGCCGGTCTGGCCGTCGAGGACCACGTCGGCGCCGTCGGCCGCGGCGCGCGCCGTCACCGACATCTCCATCAGGGCACCGGGTGCGACCAGCGGCACCCCCCACTCCTGCAGGTGGCGCAGGGCGAGCCACAGCGAGCCGACGGGCGCCGGCTGGATCGCCTGACCCCGGATGCCCAACCTGTCGGTCAGCGCCCGGATCTTGTCGGACTCGTCGTATGGCTCGCCGGGGAAGATCGCCGAGTAGGTACGAACGTCGATGCCGGCACCCTGACCCTCCGCCGCGGTCGCCGCGACGATCGACGAGTCGATCCCCCCGCTGAGGATCACGCCGGTGACCCCAGGGGACACGTACTGCCACGTGCTGTCGCGCAGCTGCTCGCGAAGCTCCGCCGCGAGCTCGCCGCGCGGGGCGTGTCGCGGGGGTTGGTAGGTCGGGCGCCAGTGGGTGCGCCGTTCGATGGACGCGCCGGAGTAGGCAAATGACTCCCCCGGCCCGAGCCTGGAGACACCGGCGTACAGGGTCCGGCCCTCCGGGCACCCCAGCCCGCCGAGCCACATCGTGAACGACAGCGGGTCAGGATCCGGGCGTGAGGGCGCCAGCGCCACGAGGTCGCGCAGCTCGGTGGCGAAAAGGAGCTCTCCGGATCGCTCCAGCGCATACCAGCCCTGGCGCGCCAGCCGCTCACAGACCAGGTGCAGGCGCCGGCGCCCCGCCTCCCAGATGACCGCCGAGAACTGACCGCGCAGGGCAGCCACTCCGGCCGCGCCCTCGTCGCGCCACGCCCGTAGGACCACCTCGGCGTCGGCTTGGGGGCGCCCGGCCCGTGCCGTCGGGTGCCCGGCCGGGGGTGAGAGCCGCCCCTCCAGAAAGCACGCCAGGTCCCCGGCCGACGCCCGCGCGGCGGGGTCGCCGGAGAAGATCGTGAGGGGACCGTCGCGCCACGCCTCGCCATCGTCGCCTGAGGTCTCGCCGGCGACGGGCGGCCGGCGGTCCCCGGATCGGCTCCACGCTCCGCACAGCATCACGCGCCGAGTCCCCGTATGTGGCGCTCCAGCCTGCCGAGCTCCTCGTCAGACGGCTCCCGTGCGGCAAGCGTGAGGCTGAACTGAGCCACGCTGGAGGTGACGGTGGACACCAGCTCGAGGTGAGCCAGCTGCCGCTTAGGCGTCAGGACGTAGGGAGCGGCGGCGTGGGCCAGGAGCCGCGGGACGGCCTCGGTCGTGGCTGCCGAGATCCCGAACTCGGCGCGCTCCTCGAGGTAGTAGACCGCCCGGAGCGGCAGCGCTCCGGCGCAGACCGAGGCGGCGAAGTGAGGTTTGTCGCTGGCCCCCACCCGGGGGCCCAGCCACGTGAGCGCGCCGTCGGCCAGGGCGGCGTCGGTGGGCGCGATGGCGACGAACGGGGGACCGGGATGCGCCACGACGGCTCCGTGGCTCACCTCCAGCGCCAGAGCGTCATCGGTGACCAGCGAGGCGCCGCGGGCGACCAGCCGCGTCGCCACGGTCGTCTTGCCGGCACCCGACGGCCCGACGAACGCCGCGACCCCGCCCTCGCAGGCGACGGCGCTGGCGTGGACCACGTCCAAGCCCTGCAACACGGCGGCGAGCGGCAGGACCTGCGCGAAGAGGAAGCGCTCCGTATACGCGACGGGCACCGCGTCCGCCTCGCAGGCGGCGGCCCGACCGTCCGGCGACACGGTGTAGCGGCCGAAGTCGTCAAAGGAGAGCCAGAACCCGCGCGCGTCGCGCCGGACGCTGAAATGCGGCTCACCATCGGGGAAGGGCGGCTGAAACACGCACTCGGCCCCGGTCCACTCCGCCTCGGCCAACGGCTCAGACGCCGCCCACGCCAGGCGCAGGGGGCGGGTGGCGCCCGCCCGGGCCTGCTCACCGGCCTCCGCGCCGGGCAGCGGCCAGGGGGCTTGGACCGACAGTCCAAGCGCGTTGAGCGCACACCACGAGGCTTCGCTCATCCGGTCCGGGTGGTCGGGGCCACGCGGTCAGCTCCCAGGCAGGCACAGACGAGATCGAGGAGCGCGTGGGGCTCATCGCCGGGCGAGCGCGAGAGCTTTACCACGGCGGCTCCCGCGGCGACGCCACTCGCGACCTCGAACTGCTGGCGGCGGCGGTCGTGCAGGTGCGTGAACGTCACCAGGTGCGGCAGCGTCGTCACACTCGTCGCCGGCACCACGACGCACTCTGCGCCCGTCGAGCCCGGAGCGAGGAAGACGACCGTGCGGATCGGCTGTGGGTCCGGGGCCTCACGGCCCACCGCCACCCACCGCTCATCCCCCACCTCTGCGAGCACGTCCCAGCCGTCCGGACTGAATGGCCCGACCGACCCCGGCACGTTCATCAGCGGCGGCCCGGGATGAGCCACCACCTCCTCCCCACTGAGCTTCAGGGCGACGATGTCATCGGCAAACAGCACTCCGCCCCGCCGCATGAGCTCGATCGCCAGCGTGGTCTTGCCGGCACCGCTCGGGCCGACCAGGGCCACCAGGCCGTGCGCGGTCGCCACCGCACTGGCGTGGAGCAGCTCATACCCCTGCAGAAGGCTCACCGTCCACAGCACCGTGTCAAGGAGGACACGCTGCCACGCCGTGCCGCTCTCGGAGACGGCGCAGCGCAGGACTCGGCGGTCGGGGACGAGGTGAAACAGCGCCCGCTCGCGATAGTGAAAGAGGACGTCGCCGTCCTCACCCTCGAGCATCGCATAGCCGCATCCTTCGTATGAATGCAGATAGCGCATGTAGCGCGGGGAGTCGACAAGCCCCTCCAGATCACCGCGCGCGACGCGGCGGATCATGAGATCGGGCGCGCCGGCATCGTGTCGCCGCGGGGTGGCGCCCGGCAGAGGCAGGTCGGCCGCGATATCCATGCCGAACGCGGTCATCGCCCAGCGCTCGGCAATGGGTGAAATCGGCCCGCTCATGAATGGGTCCGTCGTCCCGGGTCAGTCATGCACGGCGCGGATCAGTACTCCAGGATCGTGCCCTGGCTGCGACTCAGCTTGATGCTCTGCGAGAGGATGTAGGTCGCGACGGGAAGGAGCACGGCAGCGAACGCGGTCAGCTTCACCCAGTCCGCCCACGCGGCATGGGCCAGCGAAGCACCCACCAGCTCGTGACGGAGGAGATCGATCGTCGGCGTGAGCGGCTGGACGCTGCCCGCCCAGCGAATCCACCCGGGGAACAGGGACAGCGGGAAATACACGCCACCCACCAGCCCCAGCCCGGCGATGACCCAGGTGATCGCCGCCGAGGACTTGAAGGCGATGAGCGTCGCGACGAAGAGAAGCCCGATCGCGGCAAAGGCGATACACCCGAGCGCCATGACGGCGAGCGTCACCGGGATGCCGCCCAAGTGGAGGTGGACGCCGAACAACACGACGCCGAGGGCCAGGGTCACGGCGGCCAACAGGAGCGCGAACGCGACGGGAAAGAGCAGCATCGCCAGGATCCCGATGACCGGCCCGGTCGGCGACACGAGGATCCGCTCGAAGTTGCCCGCCACGAGCTCCTGGCGAACGAACTGGGCGACGGTCATGGCGCCGGTGAGCACCGGGAGGGCGACGATCCCCACCAGCAGGAACGCGAAGTAGCTGGAGTGGCTGCCGACGGCGTCGGCTCGGGCCAGCTTCGAGACGTAGTAGAAGGTGGTGAGTGACAGCAACGTGCCGACGATCCGTGACAACCAGCGAAACCGGTAGGTGAGGAAGATCCGCAGGTCGCGGCGGACCACCGCCGCGACTGCGTCGCGATATCCGAGGACGGCGTTCACAGCGGCCGTACCTGCCCATCCTCGAGGAGCAGGCGACGGTCAAAGGCGACGGGTTGGTCCTCGCCGGGAGGCGAGCACCACACCACTGACGCGCCGCGCCCGATGGCGGCACGCACTCCTGAGCCGAGGCGTTCCAGCCCCTCCGCGTCAAGGCTGTTGCGCGGCTCATCGAGAAGGAGGATCCGCGGGCGGTGAGCCAGCGCCAGAGCGAGCCGCAGACGCTGCCGCTGTCCCTGCGACAGCCGCTCGGCGCGACGATCGGCCAGGCCGTCGAGCCCGAAGCTGCTCAGCCCCTCCTCGACCGATGCCGGACGTTGCTCTGGGGCAACGAACGCGAGCGCACACCAGTACTCGAGATGAGCCCGGACGGTGAGGCGCGCGTACAGCCCCCGGTCCCCGGCGGAGAGAAAGCCGATCTGACGGTGAAAGTCACGCCAGCTCCGCTCGCTGGAGAGCCCGCCGATTGACACCGTTCCTTCGTTGGGCCGCAGGATCCCGGCCATCAGGCGCAGCAGCGTCGTCTTCCCCGCCCCGTTGCTTCCCCCGATGTGAGTGACCTCACCGGGCGGCACGGCCAGCGAGACGTTGCGAAGCACGACGTGCCGGTGCTTGGCCCGGCGACCGAAGTACCGTGTCACATTGTCAAGCTGCATCACGGCCGGCGGGGCGCTCTCGCCGCTCGGTGCACCGGCTGACCGGTCGGCCACCTGGCGATCGGACGTGTGCAGCATTTGCGCCGTCTCCGCGCCGGTGGCCATCGCCAGCCCGGAGTGGGTGACGGGCCTCGGCGCCCTAGGTTGACGACGCATCGCCATCGTCGGCGCTCACCCGCTCGACCAGGCCCCGCTCCAGCAGCGAGAAACACAACTCGCACAGGTCACGCTCCACATCGGCGACGGGCATCTTCATCCGAGTGGCCACGACCTTCGCGGCGGCCGCCACGGTCACCTCGCTCTGGAGTGCGGTGAGCATCTGACCGGCCGTCGGGTTCAGCCCGTGATACTTACCCGTCTCCAGGTTCAGGATGACGGTCTGCGCTGGGAAGTCGCGATGGACAACGTGCCGCGGGACGCGCACTCTCAGTTCAGGACGCACACTGTTGCGAGATGAGTTCATGTGAGGATGCTGCGGGGTCGAAGTTGGCGACGGGCCGGTCACTATTCCTCTCAGCCTGCCCCGTTCTCCGTCTCGGGAACCAGAGACAGGAAGCCGAGGCCCAATCCTGACTCAGGGTTGACGACAAGATGCGCCGCCTCATGGCGAGAGCGGACGCCGAGCTTGGCGAACGCCGACGTCAGGTGGCTTTTGACCGTGCTCTCGGCGACGACCAGCCGATCTGCGATCTCGCTGTTGGACAGTCCCAGTGCAACGAGACCGAGTACCTGCTTCTCTCGAATGGAGAGGATCGGCCGCGCGGTCGAATCACCATGGTAGCGCGGGAAACAGGCCTGCCCGAGCGACACCGCCGTGATCGTCGGTGCCAACGTCGTCTCCGCTACCCGCCGTAGTACCACCCCGGCGATCCCTGCAGCGACCAGCGCGGAGAGCTGCGCCTGCTCGAATCCGTCGCAGACGGCCACCACGGGACCGTCGTCGCTCATCTTGGCTCTGGCGGCAAGCGCCGCTCCGGCATCGTCGGTGGCGATCACCGTGACGTCGTCTCGTCCCGTCGCGTCGGGGAAAGTGATGCGCACCGCCTCCCCCGCGGCCACCAGGCCCAGGATCCGCGCGACGTCCTCCTCCGGAACCGTGGCCTCGCGCAGTAAAACGACGGTTATCGCCTGGGTCATGGCAGCCTGCATATGGAGCGGCGCCGATGCGACCGGGGCACGGCGCAGAGCGCGTCCCCGGGGCCGGTCTCCCGGGGCGAGCCCATGATGATGGACCATCGGCCGGGGCTCGTCAGAGCCCGCGCCGCATCGAAGCTACCAGACCGGTCATCCGCCCAGCGCAGCCTGGCCGCGCGGAGATGAGCAGATTTGGTGCGCGATCCGGCGGTTTGCCCAGCTTTACTGAAGGGCGCCAGCTCCTCAGATCCCTCGCCGCCGAAGCACGTACGGCACGGTGCGCAGAAGGATCTTCAGGTCGAGCCACAGTGACCAGTTGGCTCCGTAGAGATAGTCGATCTTCACCATCTCGTTCATGGGAATGCGCGACGAGCCGAAGATCTGCCACAGGCCGGTCATACCGGGCTTCACGGCCAGGCGCCGACGCTGCCATCCCTCGATCAGTGCATCCTCGTCGGGGACCAGGGGTCGCGGCCCGACCAGGCTCATGCTGCCGCCCACCACGTTGAGCAGCTGCGGCAGCTCATCGAGCGAGGTGTGGCGCAGGAACCGCCCCAGGCGGGTGATGCGTGGATCGTCGGTGATCTTGAACAGGCCGCCCTCGGCCTCGTTGCGGTCGCGCAACTGGCTCTTGATCTCGTCGGCGTCCTCCACCATCGAACGGAACTTGAGCATCAGGAACAGCTCGCCCTGGCGTCCGATCCGCCGCTGCCTGAAGAACACGGGACCCCGCGAGTCGAGCTTGATCGCCACGGCCATGAACACCAGCAACGGGGCCAGCATCACCAGGCCCGCGCCCGCGCCCAGGATGTCCATGGCGCGTTTGAGCGCCGCCGAAGACTGAGAGAACACCCCGTACTGGCGTACGCCGAGCAGTGTGATCCCGTCGACGTCCTCAAAGGTCGACGACGAGCCCACCACCTCGAGCAGCCGCGGGAGGACGCTCACCTTGATCCCGAGGGCTTTGATCAGCCGGATGGCCTGGAGGATCTCCTCCTGGTCATGGCTGTCGGGAGCGATGATCACCCGCTCCACCTGGTTGGCGATGATCACCTGCGTGAGGTCGCGGTCCGCCAGCGGCGAGACGTTGTGGCCGGGCGGGATCGCCCGCGGGTCATCGACGCGCAGCGGAGCGCTGCCCACGACCACCGCGCTCACGCCGGGAGAGGTCTCCAGCTTGTCGACGATGCGCGCGGTATCAGCGGGCGCACCGACGATGAGGCAGCGCTCGGCGGGCGTGACTTTCGTCACGAGCCGGCGGACGAAGGCCCGCCCGACGGTCGCGAGCACAAACGTCATCAGCGCCAGCGTGAACACCTGAGGACGCGTCAACCACCCCTGGAAGAGGAATTCCTCGGTCAGCCACACGGTCAGGGCGTAGAGCACCGAGAGGTACAGGAGCGACGGCACCTCATCGAGCGTCGTCTTGCGCACGACGTGCTGATCACGGTCGTACAGGCCGATGGCCTTGGCGGCGAAGATGACGAATGGCACAAGCAACACCGCGGTGAACCGCGCGCTCATGCCGGGACCCCACACCGCCGAGTTGAGAACGAACAGCACCGAGACGACCGCGGCCACCACGTCGGAGATGCCGAGTGCCCGCCGCAGGACACGGTCGCGGTCACCCGCGCCGGGGAGGCGGGCGACACCGCGCGCTCCCGGAACGGTCTCCCACACCGGGGACTCGGCGAAATCGGCCGGGACCGCCGCTGGGTCGGCCGTCGCGGGGTCCAGCTCGGTCGGCGGGCTCGGCGGCGCCTCACGCGTGTCGTAGGCACGCAGGTGCGCCGGCGTCGGCGAGCCGCCGGGTCGCCGTCTGACGATCCCGGGCGACCGTCGTGTCTGCTGGGTGCTTTCCGCGTCGGCGCTCAAGCGCGATCCGCTCCAGTCGATGGGTTGGTCGATCGGATGCATCCACGCGGCCGGCTGAACACACGGCCGCGACACCAGGCCCGCAGAATCGGGCAGGTGTCATTACCAACAGTTACATCGAGCAGAGGTTGCGGTGTGACCATTGTGTGCATTGGGTGACCGGGTGGAGTGGACAGAGTTCGTGCGAATAGGCACACGCATCCTCGTGCGCATGTGCACTTGACCATCGTTCGTGCGCTTCCGCACACGCTCTCCTCCCGCCAGAGATGGCGGGGCCAGGCTCAGGACCCTTCGTTATTTTTGATACGTGACGGCAGACGCAGCAGTCGCTGCGCAACTGGCTCTGGTGGCGGCTCACCACCTGCCGATTGGACGCGAATCTCTTGACTTCAGGGGTCTCGCTCTTCCCCGAGCTACGGGCGAGCTCCCCGCCTACTGTGCCGCTGAATCATACGTTTAGCACACGCATGCGCCACCGACAAATGTACGAATGCGATTTGATCGCAATGGGCCCGAGGGATAGCGCAGAAAACCAGCCATTCAGCAGCATTGGTCGGTTTAAGACCTTTGAGGTTCTACCCAGATGGGTGGACACAAACCGCGCTGGTCACCCCCACCGGGCGTTGTCTGACCGGTCACTGACGGAGAGTCAGTTGGGGGAGATTCCGAAGTGCGGAACGGCCCAGCCGACGATCTTCTGAAATGCCGGCGCAGCCACCGATCCACCGTAGATCGAGCCCTGTGGCTCGTCCACCATCACCGCGACCACCAGCTTGGGGTCGCTGGCCGGGACCATGCCGATGAACGACGCGATGTACTCGCTGCTCGAGTACTTCCCGTCCACGACGACGTTGGCGGTTCCGGTCTTCCCGGCCAGATCGAACCCGTGGATGGCCGCGCCCGAGGCCGTCCCGCCGTCGGCCAGCACGCCGCGGAGCATGTCGCGCACCTCGGCGGCGGTGTTGGTGGAGATGATCCGGTGGCCGGCCGGAATGGGCTGGGCCTTGCCGCCGATCGACTCGACGATGTGGGGCCGGCGCAGGATGCCGCCATTGGCGATCGCCGAGTAGGCAGTGGCCATCTGGATCGGGGTCACCGACTCCCCCTGGCCCATGGGGAGGTTGCCCATCGAGGATCCCGAGTACTGGGAGGGCTTGAGGATGATGCCGGTCTGCTCGCCGGGGATATTCGATCCGGTGGTGGACCCGAAGCCGAACTTGCGCACCCAACCGGCGAAGCGATCGGCGCCCAGCCGCGCTCCGATCAGGTCAGCGCCGATGTTGCTCGACACCTTGAGGATCTGAGCCGTCGTGAGCGTCTCGTAGCCGTGGGCCTCCGCGTCGTGGATCTGGCGATCGGCGACCTGGAGGACCGGCGGGACGTCGAATGCGGTGCTGGGGGTGACCACGCCGTCCTGGAGCGCACCGGCGACGGTGATCGCCTTGAAGGTTGATCCCGGCTCGTAGCTGTCGGCCACGGCGTGGTCGCGATCGTCGGGCGAGCGAACGGCGTTCGGGTCATTGGCGTTGACCTGAGGCCAGTTGGCCAGAGCCAGGATCGCGCCCGTGTCCGGATTCATCGCGATCGCCGTCGCCGCGCGGGGCTGGTACTGCTCACCGACGCCGGCCAGCACCTGCTCGACCTCGTTCTGCAGCCCGGCGTCGAGCGTCAGCTGCAGCGTCTTGCCCGACTGCATCGGGCTGACCTCGTCGATCGAGATCGGCTGGTGGATCGCGTCGTTGACGATCCTCCGCTCCCCCGCCTTGCCGGAGAGCACCGAGTTGTACTGGTATTCCAGGCCGGCGTCGCCCGCGCCCGAGGCGTGGACCCCGCCCAGGACCTGAGCCGCGGTGAAGTCGCGCGGGTACACCCGCTTGACGTCGGGGATGCTGGTGATGCCGTTGATCGGCTTGCCGTCGAACTTCAGCGCCAGGATCGCCTGCGCGGTGGCCGGCGTGATCTCGTGAGCAACGACGACGTAGCCGGTGTGCGGCTTGGTGATGGCCCCCAGGACCTTGAGCACCGACATGTGCAGCAGCGGCGCCATCGCCTGGGCCATGAGCATGGGATGGCCGCGTTTGATCAGATAGGGGTCGGCGATGACGTCGGCGGCGGACTCCGAGAGCGCGAGCTCCACGCCGTTGCGATCGGTGATCGCCCCGCGCGTGGCCGGAATCGGGACGTTGGTGATCTGCTGACTGACCGCTGCCTGCTGCAGGCTGTCGGCCTTGACCACGCCGAGATAGACGGCGCGGAACACCGCCACTGCGAGCAGCGACAGGAACGCCACGAAGATGTAGCCGACCCGGCGGTCGATCGCCACCATCGCGATGGCCCCTAACCGCCAGTGGGCGTGGCGCCCACGCCGCCGCTGGCGGCCGACTGGTCGGAGGTGCCGGTCGTGGGGGCCGGGGTGACCGGCGTCGTCTGCGTCGTGCCGGCGGCGGCGCCGGCTCCCGTCGCGGTCGCGGTGCCGGTCGAGGCCCCGGTATCCGACGGAGCCGACGTGTCGGTCGGCGCGGTGCTGTCCGTGGACGCGGTGGTGTCCGTGGACCCCGTGCTGTCCGTGGACCCCGTGGCGCCGGTGGCGGTGGTGGTGTCACCGGAGGCCGTGGAGCTCGTGGCGCTGGCGCTGGGCGTCAGGCCCACGTCGGTGTTGACCGAAGTGCCCTGGGGGGCCGTGGGAGCGCCGATCGTGGGCAGCGCGGCGAGGAAGTCGGTGGGGTCGGCCGCGTGGATGTTGGTGGCGGCCCGTTGGGCCTGGTCCGCGCCCGTGCTGACGAAGCGGAGCTGGTCAGGCGCCGGCATCAGCATGCCCATCTGGGCCGCAATGCGCTCGATGCGCTGCTCATCTGAGAGCTGGGAGACGCTCGCGCGCAAAAGCTCGTTCTGGCCCTGCAGAGCCGAGCCGCGCTCCAGCGAGCGGCCGATCCCCGCGTTGAGCTTGAGGACCTCCACCTGCATGGCGACGATTCCGGCCAGCAGCAGCCCCAGGAGGGGAATCCACACGCGCCCGCGGATGATCCGGTCAAGCAGGATGTGATCGGGCAGCGAGCGAACGTAGCCGGCGGCCCGCAGCGGCCACGGGCCCCGCGCGGCCGACCGGGCGCTGCGCCGGGACCGAGAGGTCCGGGAGCGTGACGGGGCGGTCCGCTCACGCTGCGGGACCGTCCGCTCCCGGCGCGGCGCGGGCCGCTCACGTGTCGGGCGCTCGCGCGTGGGCGCGGGAACGGCGATGACCCCGCCCGAAGCGGCTCCGCCCGCCGGTCCGGAGACGCGGCGCGGCGCGGTGGGCGCCACGGAGCGGCGCACGTTGGAGCGATGGCCCGAGCCGCGGCCCGAGGAGGGGCGTGACGGGTTGTCCGAACGTGACTTCTTGGCGGTCCCGCGGGCAGCGGGCGTGAGCGCGGATGGCGTCATGTGCGTGCGACCTCCAGCTTGCGAGCGGCGCGCAGGTGCGCTGACTTGGATCGAGGGTTGGCGGCGATCTCACCCGGCGTGGGAGCGATCGCGCGGCGGGTGAGCAGCTCCGCCTCCGGCTGGCGTCCGCAGACGCAGATCGGAAGCTCGGGCGGGCACACGCAGCCGCGAGCCCGGGCGACGAGGAAGCGCTTCACCAGCCGGTCCTCCAGCGAATGAAAGGAGATCGCGGCCAGCCGCCCACCGGTGCCCAGCAGGTCCCAGGCGATGGGCAGGGCCTCTTGGAGCTGTGCCAGCTCGTCGTTGACGGCGATGCGCAGCGCCTGGAAGGTCCGCTTGGCCGGATGGCCGCCGGCGAACTGCGCGGGCACCGGGACCGCGGTCTTGATGGCGTCCACGAGCTCCTGGGTCGACGCGAACTCGTGGCGTCGCCGCTCGCGGCCGATGGCGCGGGCGATCTGCGAGGCATAGCGCTCCTCGCCGTACTCGCGCAGCAGCCGGGCCAAGCGCCGCTCGTCCCAGGTGTTGACGACCTCGGCGGCGGTCAGCGGCTGCGAGGGGTCCATGCGCATGTCAAGCGGGGCGTCATACGCGTAGGAGAAGCCACGCTCCCATGTGTCCACCTGCATCGAGGACATGCCCAGGTCGAGGTAGACGAGGTCGGCGCTCAGCCGCTCCTCGCGCAGCTCGTGCAACGCGGTGACGAAGTCCGCGCGGATGAAACGGGTCTCGCACTGGACCTCGGCGGCCAGCGCCGCGAAGCGCTCCTCGGCCAGCGGGTCGCGGTCGACGCCGATCAGCGTGCCGGCGGGCCCGAGCCTGTCGGCGATCAGGCGAGCATGGCCGCTCCCACCGACCGTGCAATCCACCGCCGTCTCCCCCGGCCGAGGGTCGACGAGGTCGATCAGCTCGCCCGCCAGAACCGGGATGTGCGTCTTGGTCATGTCAAGGAGTGTTGCCAAGGCTCGCTGCGAGGTCGGGGATACGGGTCAACACGTCCTCGAAGTTCTGCGCGTAGCGAGTGCGGTCCCAGACCTCCAGGCACTCTCCCGAACCGGTGACCATGACCTCTTTGCTGAGGCCGGCGTAGTCGAGGAGCGGGGTCGGGATCATCACGCGGTTGGCGGCATCGAGTTCGGTGTCAAACGAGGCGTTGAAGAAGAAGCGCTTGAGCTCGCGCGCCTTCGGCGAGAAAGGGTTGAGCCCCTCCAGCGAGGACTGCGTGAACGCGTCGTAGGCCTCGGGCGTCCAGATCGCCACCGTGCGCGGCGCGCCCTCCTCGACCTCGTGCGACGGAGCGAGCACCACGCCGTCCGACAGGGCTCCGCGGAACTTCACCGGGATGGTCAGCCGGTGCTTCGCGTCGAGCGCGTGTTCGAAGGATCCGCGGAAGGTCAAGGAAGCTCATACAAGGGCTTGAAAGCTCAAAACCCGGGTGGCTGGGTGGGAGGAGCCCTGCCACCCGGGTTCCGGAAGCGACGCCCACACTATCCCACTCTCTCCCACAATGCAACCCAAATGGCACCTGTTGCCCCACAATCTGGCCCACAGCCCGTGCGAGGGCCCCAAATCCCTCACCATCACGGACGATCCGGCGGTGGGACGGGGTGGGATACCCAGGGCGCCGCGGTGCACGAACGTGTGCAAAACACCGATCTGCGGACCCGGCTTGCATTCCGCGGGCGGTTCCGTCCGCGGGGTGTGCTCGGATGCCGGGGCGCGGAGGCGGTGGTTTGGCCTGCGCAGGCGCACTCGGGCGGGCGCGTGTGTGTGCAGTTACGGCGTCAGGGCGCAAAGCCCTGCGCGGGCGCCACGGGCAGCGCCACCACCAACCTCGCCCCCTGCGGCGACTTCGCTGACACCAGCGTCCCGCCGTGAGCCTCAGCCACGTCGGCGGCGATGGCCAGCCCCCGGCCGCGGGCGCCCCGGCCCCGACGCGGGCGCCGTCTCAAGGCGGCCACCGGGCCGGGGAGCCCGGGGCCGTCGTCACTGACGGCGATGCGCACGGTGCCCCCGCGCGCGGTGACCTCAATCCTGACCGGGCCCCTGCCGCTCCCCGGGCCCCTGCCCCTCACCGGACCCCGGCCGCTGGCCTCCGCTGCACCCGGTGGCATCCCGTGCTCGATGGCGTTGGCGACGAGGTTGCCGATCGCCTGCGTCAGGCGCAGCCGGTCGCCCCACACGGCGACGTCCGCCCCACTCCACCCCACCGCGATGGTCGTCCCGGCCGCCGACGCGCTGGCCTGCCACGCCTCGGCGCAGTCAGCCGCGAGCGCCCGCACGTCGACCCGGTCCAGGCGCCAGAGCATGCGGGGACCGCCCCCGGTCCCGGAGAGGTCATCGAGAGCGAGCGCCGCCCGGCCCAGCTCGGCATCGATGGCGCGCAGACGGCGGGGCGAGGGCGCCTCGCGCCCCGCGGGCGCGGCGAGACCCAGCCGGGCCGCCGTCAGCGGCCCGCGCAGCTCGTGGCACGCGCGGGCCACCGCCTCCATCCGGTCGCCGTAGGCCCTGAGCCGGGTGGCCGCCAGGGCCGCGACGAGGCCCGCGGCGCCCCAGCCGGCCAGTGACAGCGCCGCGCTCACCACGTCGAGCCTCCGTCCAGCAGCCGGTAGCCGACCCCCCACACGTTGATCACGAACTGCTGGCGGCCGATGCTGAGCTTGCGCCGCAACCGCGAGGCGTGCGAGTCCAGGGTGCGCGTCGCCCCCACCGACCGAAAGCCCCACACTTCGGCCAGCAGCTCCGCGCGCGTGAACACGCGCGTCGGCTCGGTGGCCAGGCGCAGGGCGAGGGCGAACTCCTTGCTCGTCAGGCGCACGGCCACGCCGTCGACCCAGGCGTCGCGTGACATCGGGTCGAGCTCGAGCGCGCCGACGCGCAGCCGTCCCAGGCGCGGGCGGGCCCGGGCGCGCCGCAACAGCGCGTCGAGCCGGCCGCGGAGCTCTCCGTAACTGAACGGCTTGACCACATAATCGTCGGTGCCGCGTTCGAAGCCGCGGATGCGGTCCAGCTCGCCGGCACGGCCCGAGAGGATGAGCACGGGCAGCCGGGAGTCCAGGCCGCCGCCCCGCCGAGCCGAGCCACGGACCTCGGCCAGGAGGTCCAGCCCGTCGCGATCAGGGAGGCCGAGGTCGATGACGGCCAGTTCGGCCGCTCCTGCGGCGATCAGGCGCAGCCCTTCGGCCGCGGTGCCCGCCTCGATCGGCTCATAGCCGTCGGCGGCGAGATTGTCAGCGAGGAACCGCCGCGTGGCGCAGTGGTCCTCTACGATGAGGATGGTTGGAAGATCGGGCTCCATATAGATAAGAGCCTCGAGCCCGCCCCTTTCCACCCCCCTCTCGCTGCAACATCTAATTCAGGGGTCCCGGCGGAGCAGGATTCGCCCATATGATGCCGACGCGATGTACCGACGCGGCAACTACAGCTCAGGCGACGACTTCGTCCTGGAATACGGAGAACTGCGGTTCACCTTCAACGAGCGCGACTTCCGCGAACGGTGCGAGCAGTCGGCGCGCAAGCTCGGCTTCATCAGCGGCGCCGTCGAGGAGGACGAGGCCGAGGACCTCATCAACCTCGTCGTCAACGGCGAGGTCACCGACCCGGCGTCGGCGCTGGGCGAGCACGTCAACGAATGCTGGGCCGAACTGGTCGGCCCCTCCGAGCGCTCGCTGGTGCACTGGCTGCGCCGGCTGATCTTCCGCGGCGCCTGGCTGGACCAGCGCGTCAAGGAAGGGGAGCTCGACATCGCCTTCGACGACGACACCTCGGCGTTCATCTACGTCCAGCCTGATCGCGGCGGCGAGCCGATTGAGCTCGCGCCCGAGCCCAGCTGGAATCGCGTCGCCTACCAGCGGCGCTAACCACCGGCCCCCACCAGCCCCGCCACGTTCTGGTCCTTGGGGGCGGGGTTGTCCAACAGCAGTCGCGGCACCGTCACGAGCTTGTAGCCGCGCTTGCGGATCGCCTTGACGATACGCGGCAGCGCGGCCACCGTCTGGGAGCGATCGCCCCCCGCGTCGTGCAGCAGGATGATCGCGCCAGGCTCCAGCCCGGCCAGAGCACGCTGCACGATGACGTTGACGCCCGGGCGCTCGTAGTCGTCGGTGTCAACTGACCACAGCACCATCAGCATGTTGTATTTGCGCAGCAGCGACAGAGTGGTGTGATCCCACACCCCGTAGGGCGGACGGAACATGCGCGGGAAGGGCGCCCCATAGTTGCCGATCGCGTCGGCCTCCTCGATCAGCTGAGCGGACTGGGCCTTGCGCTTGAGCTGGGACATCGGCAGGTGCGACTCGGTGTGATCACCGATGGGATAACCGCGCGCCACGATCTGGGCGGTGGCGGCGTGGAAGTAATGCTCCTCGAGTCCCACCTCGAAGAAGGTCGCGGGCACGTGCTCGCGCACCAGGACCCGCAGGACGTCGGGCGTGTAGGGGCCCGGCCCGTCGTCGAAGGTGAGCGCCACCTCCTTGTGCTGGGTGCCGGCCGCGCGGACGTAGGGCGTGTAGGCGAGGGTGCGCGTGATCGCCTGGTTCTCCGCACGCTGCTCGTCCACCACGAACGAGCCGGCGCCGCCGCTGGCCAGCGTCTTGATGCGGCGGAAGAAGCCGTTGGAGACCACCGGCGCCGGGTGCGCCGCCGGGTGGGACCCTGACGCCGCGGCGCCGACGACGATCCCGACGACGAGCGCGACCGCGGCCGTGGCCAGCAGCGCGGCGATGGCCCGCCGCCGGCGGTGATGGGGCGCCACCGGGCCGCGGGGGCGATCACCCGCGCGACGGGGCCGGGCATCCGGGGAGCCGTTGCGCTCACCCTCGGACCGCTCGCGGCCGCCCGCGCCCGCGGAGGGACGATCGCCGGTCGCCCCGGAGCGATCGTCGCCGTCACGCGGGTCGGAGCCCCGCCCCGGGCCCTCCTGAAGTGTCGAATAGCCGTCGTCCATCGTGGGTCCCCGGTGGACATGATGGCGCGTGGCGCCAACCGTCACCGTGCCTGCAACGCCGCGCCCGCCGCCGGAGGATCTCGTGTACGCCACCGCCTTCCGCGCGGATGACTACGCTGCGTCCGCCATGAGTGCCACCGTCTGGCTCGTCATCCCGACCTACAACGAGGCCGAGAACCTGCGCAACATCGTCGCTGCGAGCGTCGCCGAGCTCGAGCGCACGGCCCCCGGCGACTACCGCATTCTGGTCGTGGATGACAACTCGCCCGACGGGACGGGCGCGATCGCCGACGAGATGGCCGCCCAGTCCGAAGCAGTCGAGGTCCTGCACCGGCCGGGCAAGAGCGGCCTCGGCCAGGCCTACCTGGCCGGCTTCGCTCACGCGCTGGCCGGAGGCGCGCAGCTCGTCATCGAGATGGATGCCGATTTCTCCCACGACCCGCGCTACCTGCCCCAGCTGCTCGAGGCCGCCGAGAACGCCGACCTGGTGCTCGGCAGCCGCTACGTGCCCGGGGGCGGCGTGCGCGATTGGGGCTTGCTGCGGCGGCTGGTGAGCCGCGGCGGCGGCATCTATGCGCGCCGCATCCTCGGCGTCCAGGTGCGCGACCTCACCGGCGGATTCAAGTGCATCCGGCGCGAGGTCCTGGAGGCGATCGACCTCCCGAGCGTTCGGGCGGAGGGCTATGTCTTTCAGATCGAGGTCACCTATCGCGCCCTGCTGGCCGGCTTCCGCGTGCGCGAGATACCCATCGTGTTCGCAGACCGCGCGCTGGGTAGCTCCAAGATGTCCACTCGAATCGCCGTCGAGGCGATGCTGTTGGTGCCTGTGATGAAGCGCAGCGCGCCGGCGGCACTCGCCCGGGCGGGAGCACCGCGTGCCCCGACGCTCAATTAATACGATCTCAATGTTGCTCACCCCGCATCAGGCACGAGCGCAGGCATCCTGAAGTTGATGAGTGCCACCAGCCCTTCGAGCGCGACGCCGTCCATCGGCCTGCCCGCCGGCTCCGGGACGGCGCTTCCCGCCCCCGGGGTTGCGCTCGGCCCTGCGCCGCCGGCCGAGCGCCCCGGCACCGCCGACCGGCAGCTGAGCCGGCGTGCGCTGGCCGCCGTCGGCGGGGTCGTGGCCAGCGGCACGCTCATCGCGGTGGCCGCCGCCCACACCGAGTCGCTGCTGCCCGAGTCCATCCGCCCGGTCCCCGCCGCGCTGGCGGGGGCCTTCGGCTCGCTCTTCCTCAACCTGCATGTCGGCGGCGCGATCGCCGCGCTGGTGCTGATGTTCATCTCCTACGCCGCCGTCGTCGCGCTGGCGGGCCAGCTGTCGGCGCGCGTGGTGCTCCTGGCCATTGCCGCTGTCCACGCCGTCGTCCTGCTCGCCCCTCCGCTCGCGTCGACCGACGTCTTCAGCTACCAGGCGTACGCCAGAATGGGGGCCGTCTACGGGATCAACCCGTACACGCACGGGCCCTACGCCAACAACCCGGACCCGGTGTTCCAATACGTGGGAGCGAGATGGTCGACCATCCCCAGCGCCTACGGGCCGGTGTTCACCGTCTTCAGCTACCTGCTGGCACCGCTCACCATCGCCGGCAGCGTCTACGCCTACAAGTCCATCGCCGCCGTCGCCAGCCTCGCGCTGGTGGCCGTGGTGTGGCGGTGCGCGCAACTGCGCGGCGCCGATCCGGTCAAGGCGGCCGCTCTCGTCGGGCTCAACCCGCTGCTCGTGATCTACGGCGTCGGCGGCGGCCACAACGACCTGCTGATGCTGCTGGCCATGGTCGGAGGCGTCTACGCGATCCTCGCCTCCCGTGAGCGCGTGGGCGGCGGTCTCAGCCTGCTGGCTATCGGTGTCAAGCTCACCGCCGGCCTTGTCCTCCCCTTCGCCCTCGCCGCCGGCGGTTCCGGCGAGCAGGTCACGGCGTCGCCGCGTCGCATCGCCGGACCGCGGAGCGGCGAGCGCGAACGGCAGCACGAGCCCCGCGGTGAGCTTGATACCGACCGCGAGCACGGCGAGCGCGCCGCCCATCCGTTCGCGGTCGG
>DATJTQ010000172.1:0-56122 GCA_035503355.1 Solirubrobacteraceae bacterium | reverse complement strand
TCGTCGCCGATCACCGCGATGTCCTGTGAGGCGACGCCGAGGCGGTCCTGCAGCGCGGTGACCGCCGCGCGCGACGGTTTGCCCAGCACGCGAGGCCGGGCCCCGGAGACCTTGGCGATGGCGGCGGTGATCATCGCGCCGCGGCTGAAGATGATCCCGTTGGCTCCGGCGTAGCCGCGGACGTAGCTGGAGGTGAAGAGCGGGGCGCCACGGGTGGTGATGGCGCGCGCGGCCCGCTCGACCTCGGCCAGCGCGACGTCCTGCAGATGCGCCACGAACACCGCGCGCGCATCCTCGCCGTCGGTCAGGGCAACGCCGTTGTCCTCCATCTGCCGTTTGACCGATTCGGTGGCGAAGGCATGGACCGGGTGGCGCTCGGAGTGCTTGCCCAGCCAGGCGGTGGCGCTGTCCACCGGGGTGAGGACCTCCTCGTCGGTGACGGGCAGGCCGTCCTCGCGAAGCCCCTGCGCGATGGTGGCCGACGGGACGTGGCTGCCGTTGGTGAAGAGCACCAGCGGGCGGCCGGAGGCGCGGATGCCCTCCAGCACCGCGACGGCACCCGGCTGTGGCCGCCCGCGCCCATCGGGGCCGCGATGCAGCAGCGTGCCGTCGATGTCGAACATGAACGCACGCGCCCTGGTGAGGTCCAGGCGTCCGTTGTCAGCCACGGCGCCACACCACCCGCTCGGTGTCGGTCTGGACCTCGACGCTGGTCAGCCCCGGCCTGCGCTCGAGCTCCTTGAGGAGGGTGACCACCGGGGCGCGGCCCGGGCGCGCCGCCGGGAGCGGGCCGTGGGGGCGGCCGTCGGACGCGTCGCGCGTGGCCACCATGGCATCGACCTGCTCGGCCGGCATGGTGAGGCGCAGCAGGAGGTCCTCCTCGGAGATGCGGTGGCCGAACTTCTCGCGCGCGCCGTCGAGGGTGATGGGCTGGAGGTCGCTGAGCTTCGCGGCTTGGGGCCTCGCGAGGACTCTGTCGGCGATCACCGGGTCCACGGGAGCCGGCGGCTCGCCGTAGTGACCGAGGAAGAAACGGATCGTCTCGTCGGAGACGTTGGCCCAGCGCTCTGAGTCGATGACGTTGCGCGCCGCCTGGCTGGCGATGAACTGGGAGACGGGCGTGACGATGATCGGGTAGCCCATCTCGGCCCGGACGCGGGTCACCTCCTCGAGCACCTGGTCAAACAGCTCAGGCCGGCGCAGCTCGGCCAGCATTCGCCGCGTTGTGGTGACCATCCCGCCGGGGAGCTGGTGGCGATAGTAGGCGGCGTCGAACTCGCGCGGCGCCCCGGCGGGCAGGCCCTTGGCGGCGGCGACCTGGGCGAAGTGGTCCGCCACGCGCTGCTGCTGCGCGAGGTCGAGCGGGTGGGCGAAGCCGGCCGCCTCCAGGTTGCGGACCGTGTTCAGCGCCTCGGGCTGCGAGGTGCCCCGGCCGAGCGGGCCCACGGCGGTATGCACGGTGTCAAAGCCCGCCCGCACCCCCTCGACGTACACCTGCGGGGCCAGGCCGATGGTGCAGTGGCTGTGCAGCTCGAGCGGGCGCGACCCGGCGGCGGCCCGCAGCGGCGGGGCCAGCTCGCGGACGGCATCGACGGTGAGGAGGCCGCCCGGGTCCTTGAGGTAGAGGCGATCCATGTCGGGGCAGCCGGCCAGGGCCGCGGCGACGTCGGCGTAGTACTGGTGGGTGTGGACCTCGCTGATCGAGTAGGTGAGTCCGATGACCACCTCCTCGACGCCCTCGGCCTTGGCCATCGTGGCGATCCGCTGCACCCGCTCGGGGTGGTTGGACGGGTCGGCGATCTGCACGCGGCGCAACCCGTTGCGCACGCCCAGCCGATAGGACAGGCGCATGACCTCCTCGTCGGCCGGCACCCAGGAGATGAAGCGCATGCCGGTGGTGATGATCCCCAGCGGCGTCTCGGGCATCGCCTGTGAAACAAGGCGGATCCGCTCCCACGGGTCCTCCTGGTGGAAGCGCACCGAGACGGCCATGTGCGTGCTGGAGGTGAAATCCAGCGCGTGGTAGCCGACGCGATCGAGCACCGGCGCGATGGCCAGCACGTCGGGCGTGGTCAGCCCGGTGGCGCTCCACAGGCTCTGGTTGCCGTCGCGCGTGGTGGTGTCGACGAAGGCGATCGTCTTCGGGTTCGTGGCGGTCATCGCAGCGCGCGCTCGAGCCAATCGGTGGTCACCGGCCCGGCGCGGAAGTCGGGGTGGCCGAGGATGCCGATGAGCAGCGTCCGGTTGGTCTCCACCCCGTCGACGTCGAGGTCCTCCAGGGCCTCGATGAGGATCTCGATGGCCTGGTCGCGGTCTGATCCGTGACCGATGAGCTTGGCCAGCAGTGAGTCGTAGAACGGCGGGACGGCGGTGCCGGCCTGGCAGTGCGTGTCGACCCGCAGTCCGTGGCGCTCCGGGACCGCGAACACGCTCAGCGTGCCCGGGCTCGGCGCATACCCGTGACTCGGGTCCTCCGCGTTGAGGCGGCATTCGACGGCGTGGCCGTGGTACGACACGTCATCCTGGCCGATCTCGAGGGCATGGCCGGAGGCGATCTGCAGCTGCATCTGGACGAGATCGAGGTAGGTGACGGCCTCGGTCACCGGGTGCTCAACCTGGATGCGGCAGTTCATCTCCAGGAAGTATGGGTCGCCCGTGGCGGCGTCGATCACAAACTCCGCCGTGCCGAGGTTCCGGTAGTTGATCCGCTCGGCGAACGCGACCGCCGCGGAGTGCAGGCGGGCTCGGGTGGCGTTCCGAAGCTGAGGCGCCTGGGCCTCCTCCACCACCTTCTGGAAGCGCCGCTGAACGGTGCAGTCGCGATCGCCGAGCTGCAACACGTTGCCGTGCTCGTCGGCGGCCAGCTGGACCTCGACGTGACGGGCCGTCTCCACCAGCTTCTCCAGGTAGACGCGGTCATCGCCGAAGGCGGCGCCCGCCTCGCTGCGGGCAAGGCTGAGCAGATCGGTGAGCTCATCCTCGGTGGCGACGCGCTTGATCCCACGGCCCCCGCCCCCACCGGCCGCCTTGACCAGGACCGGGTATCCGATCTGCCTGGCCAGCGCGCGGGCCTCCTCGGCGTTCTTGACCTCGCCGCCGGGCAGCACCGGGGCGCCGGCTCGCGCCGCCTCGTCGCGCGCGGCGAGCTTGTCACCCGCGAGCCTGATCACTCGTGCGGGCGGGCCCACGAACGTCAGCCCATGCTCCCGGGCCTGGTCGGCCAGCGCGGGGTTCTCGGACAGAAAGCCGTAGCCAGGGTGGATCGCATCGCAGCGGGTGCTCAGCGCCGCGTGCACGACCGCGCCCACGTTCAGGTAGCTCTGCGCCGCCGGCCCCGGGCCGATGCACACCTTGCGATCGGCGATGCGCGCCGCCAGGCCGTCCATGTCGGGCTGGGAAGCCCCGACGACGCACTCGAGCCCCAGCCCGTGGCACGCGTTGACGATCCGTACCGCGATCTCCCCCCGGTTGGGAATGAAGACGCGCCTCATCTGTCCGGCTTGACGCGGAACAGCGGGTCCCCGTACTCGACGAGCTGCCCGTTCTCGGGGACGATCTCGGCGATCGTCCCGCTCACCCCGGCGGGCACCGAGTTCATCATCTTCATGACCTCGATGATGCACACCGTCGTGTCAGGCCCGACCGGCGCGCCCACGTCCACGAACGGAGCCGCCCCCGGCGCCTCCGCCCGATAGAACGTCCCGAGCATCGGCGACGTGATGGTCTCGAGCCCATCACGTTCAGCCGCGTGAGGGGCGCTCGCGGGGGGCGTGGGTGCACGCTCCGGAGCTGTTCGAGGAAGGACATCTCCGGAGCGTGCATCTGCGTCCCCCGCGTCGGCAGACCCCTTGCGCACATGCAACGAGAACCCTTCGGTCTCGATGCTCAGCTCATCGAGGTTGGACTCGTCGATGATGCGGAGGATCTCGCGGACGTCGTCGTCGTTCAGGGGCATCAGCCGTTGGCTCCGAACTTGCTGAAGATCATGGACATGGCGGAGGTCGGTGGCGCGGGCGCGGGGGCCTCGGTCTTGGCCAGGCCGGTCACCGGACGGGACTGGAGGATGAAGAGCTTGCCGTCGTGGCCAAAAGCCCATTCGATGTCCTGCGGGGCATCGAAGTGCTTTTCAATGCGCTTGGCCATCCTCCCGAGAGCGGCAAGCCGGTCGGCATCGAGACACGGTTCGCGACGGCGAGCGTCGTCGACTTCGACCCGCTCCGCTCCGTCCGCGCCCGGCAGGTATGCGACGGCCTTGTCGTTGACGCTCTGCCGAACGATCTCGCCGGTGACCTTGCTGACCAGGTAGTCGTCGGGCGTGACCTCGCCGCCGACCACCGCCAGGCCGAGGCCCCAGGACGCGTTGATCGCAATGGTGCTGCGGTCGCCCGAGACGGGGTTGCAGGTGAACATCACGCCCGAGACCACCGCATCGACCATGAGCTGAACCGTGACCCCCATCGCCGGGTTGTCGATGTGAAAGCGCTCGCGATAGGCGACGGCCTCGGGGTTGTAGAGGCTGGCCCAGCACTTTCGGACCGCGTCGCACACGGCGCCGGCCCCGCGCACCCACAGGTACGTGTCCTGCTGGCCGGCGAAGGTGGCCTCGGCGGAGTCCTCCCCCACGGCGCTTGAGCGCACGGCCACCGGCACCTCGTCCCCCAGGCGCCCATATCGTGCCACGATATCGTGGCACAACGAGTCGGTCAGCTCCGTGCCGGCCTCGGTGCTGATGGCAAAGCCGGGCGGGACGGGGATGCCGGCGTGCAGCAGCTCGCCGAGGCTGGCGCTCTTGCCGCCGAATCGTCCTGCGTCGCTCGCCTGAAGCTCGTGCAGGTCCCGGGTCAGCTGAGGCACCGCCTCAGCCATCAATCCTCGCCCACGAGGGTGACCACGCCCGCCGAGCCGTCGACCCTGATCATCTGGCCGGTGCGGATCATCGCCGTCGCCCGCCCCGTGCCCACCACGGCGGGCAGGCCGTACTCACGGCAGACGATGGCGGCATGGGACATCACGCCGCCGACATCGGTGACGGTGCCGGTGATCTTGGAGAAGATCGGGGCCCAGGCCGGTGAGGTCGAGCCGCAGACGAGGATCTCCCCGTCCCGGACGTCGGCGATCTCGGTGACCGAGCGCACGACGCGGGCGGGGCCCTCGATGGTGCCCGGCGAGGCCGGCGCCCCGTTGAGCTCCGAGCCGCCCTCGGTCTGGCGAGCCCACTCGCGCACACGGTCGGTGGTCACGCCCCACAGCATGATCGTCATGGGGTCGGTGATCTCGGCGGGGGCCACGCCCAGCGCCGGCGGCGGCGTCCACTGGGCCAGGCGCTCGAGCAGCTCCTTGCGCCGAGCCACGATCGGCGGCCAGTGCTTGGGCCCGAGCGGCTGTCCGCCGGTCGCCCACGTCAGGGTGAGCTCGTCGAGCGCGACCGAGACCTCGTGGCGGCCGAGCTGGAAGATGTCCTCGCCGTCCTCGAGGAAGTCAAAGGCGGCCAGCAGGGCGCCGAACTCCCGCACCTTGTTCCACCAGCGGGTCAAAAACCAGTAGTCGCAGAAGAACTTGTGCTCCTCGACATACGGGAACACGGTGCGCGACAGGTTGAGCAGGTCGTTCCACGGGCCGCGAACCCCGTCGGGCAGCAGCGCCCCGTACTCCTCGGTCAGGCGATCGCGCTCAGCCTCGACCTCGTCCTTGGGCCGCTCCGCGGGGGCGCCGGCTCGCTGGGCGTTGATGTGGCCGATGATCGAGGCGTAGGGGATGCTCGGGTCGTCCAGCCAGCTGCGGTAGTAGTGGGTGAGCCCGTCGCCGGTGGCCATGTTGAACCACGGGTCTTTGACCGCCTCGAGCTCGGCCAGCCACTCGCGCCCCGCCTCACTCTGGCTCACCTCGGCCTCGATCTCTGTGGGAGTCCGGCCCTCGGCGAACGCTCCGTCCACCCCCTTCTCGATGGCCACGCCGGCCAGGCGCCGCAGCTCGGCGTCGGGCCGGAAGAGCAGGACGTCGATCCCGGCCACCATCTGCGCGATGTGCTGGTCGGGGATGTCGGGCAGGTGCTCCTTGCACAGCTCGGCGAAGGTGGCATACGCCCCGTAGCCCAGCAGGAGGAACTCGAAGTGGTTCTGCCACATCAGGTCGCCGAGGCGCAGGCAGCGCCCGTAGGCGTCGAGCACCTCATAGAAGGCGGTGTTGCGATCGGCGTCGAAGGCGACCTCGTCGGGCTCGTACTCGGGCAGGCCGGGCACCTCGAGCGCGTCGAGCTCGGCAATGAGTGCGCGCATCTTGTCCTTCCACTTGCCGTAGAGCTCGGCCCAGTTGGCGAAGTAGTGGCCGGCGCGCTTCTGGAAGTAGCCGGCGCGCTCGGCGATCTTCTCCGGGTCGGTGACGGGGTTGCCGGAGATGTAGACGTAGCCGTTGACCACCCGGTAATCGATGCCCATGGCGGGCGGGACGGCGAACACCCGGTTCTGCCACGAGCCCACCGCCTGGTAGGGCGAGTCGATGCAGATGACATCGAAGGCTGGATGCGGGATCGGGAAATGCATCGAGTTCCAGAACCAGAAGCGGTTCTCATCGGCCTCGCGCCGGCGCTCGTCGAACAGCGCGTAGTAGGGGTACATCTCCTCCCAGCCCTCGCACCCCTCCGGGGTGGCGATCTCGTACGGACTGGGAAACGAGCCGGTCGGTGCCGTCGTGGTCGTCATGCGTGCAATCCCTCCTCGGCCGCGCCCTTCATGACACGGCATCGCTCTGCCTTATACGGGACCGCCTCCGGGCAAGTCAAACCGGCTTGCCCGTGAGCGCACCGGCGCTTGCGAGACGGCGCGCAATTCGCGCAGGGGCGCCCCGCGCGCGATAGGGTGCCCGCCGCCATGCCCAACTTCCTCCTCATTCACGGCGCCATGGGCGGCGCGTGGGTCTGGGACCGCGTCATCGGAGGCCTCGAGTCCGCCGGCCACACCGCCACCGCCATCGACCTGCCGGGCCAGGGGTCGGACGCCACACCCCTGGCCGAGATCACCCTGTACCGCTACGCCGACAAGGTGTGCGACACGCTCGACGCCATGGACGGGCCGGTGATCCTCACCGGGCACAGCATGGGGGGAATGGTCATCACCCAGGCCGCTTCCCAGCGCGCCGAGAAGCTGGCCGCGCTCGTCTATGTCGCCGCCTTCCTGCCGCAGCCCGGGGAGTCGCTGATCCAGATCACCCAGATGCCCGAGGCCGCCGGCGACTCCGTGCAGGCCAACCTCGTCGTCGATGGCGACCCTCCCGTCTCCACCATGCCGCCCGAGGCAGCGCCTGAAGCGCTGTATCACTGCTGCACGCCGGAGCAGGTCGAGTGGGCCTTGCCGCGGCGAGGCAGCCAGCCCGTGATCCCCTTCACCAACCCGTTCACGCCCCCGGAGGGCTCCACGGATGCGTTCGACGCGCTGCCGCGGGCCTACGTGACGTGCCTCCAGGACCGGGCCATCCGCCCGGCCGTTCAACGGCTCATGTATACGAGAGCCGGCTGTGACCCCGTGGTGGAGATCGATACGGATCATTCGCCGTGGCTGTCGAGGACCGATGAGCTTGTCGCCGCATTGAACGAGATCGCTGGGGCACTCACCTCGCGGTAGGGGGTCCGGTGTCGCGGAGGCGCGGGCGCGGCTGACAAGAATTTTGCTGGGGAGGGGGGTGGAAACCACCCCGCTGCAGGCTCTTATCTGTAGTGGGAAGAAATACAGGTCATAGCTGTAAAAGTTCGCACGATCCCGAGCGGGAGCGGCAAATCCTGGCCTTGGCGGGGCGGCAGCACGGGCATGTGACGCGCACGCAACTGCTGGCGCTTGGCCTTCACCGTGGTGCGATCACCGCCCGGCTGGAGTCCGAGCGCTACATCGCGGTCCACCACGGGGTCTACTGCATCGGCCCCCGGCGTCATGACCCCATATCGCGGGCCGCTGCAGCCGTACTGGCCTGCGGGCCAGACGCGCTGCTCAGTCACGCCTCCGCCGCGAGCCTGTGGGGTTTCCTGGCCCGGTGGAGCTTCCCGTTGCACGTGACGGTGCGTGGAGATCGCAAGCGTCCGGGCATCACCGTCCATCGTTGCCCGTCGTTGGACCGTTCGGATAGCTCCCTGCAGCAAGGGGTCCGCGTGACGGCCGTGGCCCGCACCGTCCTGGACATCGCTCCCACACTGAGCCACAAGCAGCTCACCCGCGTGGTCAACGACGCTCGTCGCGACGGCCATCTACGCCTCGCGGCGCTCAGCGACGTGCTCAGCCGCAACCCCCGGCACCCCGGCACCAAGCTGCTCAGGCCATTCCTCGAGGACCCCCGCAACCCGACCGACTCGCCATTCGAGGACGACTTCCTGGCCTTCGTCAAGCGGTACGGCCTCCCGGTGCCGCAGACCAATGTCTGGCTCCATGGTCGCAAGGTCGACGTGTTCTATCCGGAGGCCAATCTCATCGTCGAGTTGGACGGCCGGGGGTTCCACAGCGACCCCGATGCGTTCAGGGACGACCGCGAGCGCGACGCGGAGAACCTCAAGCATGGGCTGACGACCCTGCGGATGACCACCGACCGGCTCGAGCTCACCCCTGGCTACGAGGCCGAACGGCTCATGGCGATCTACCGGCGCGCGACCAGCTAGCGCGGCGGGCGCATCGACGCCGGCCAGATGCCCTGCTTGCCCGGTGACAGGATTCCGTTGGGGTCCAGGGCGTCCTTGATCGTCTCGCAGAAGCGCCGGTAGGCGTGGTCGCCGAAGGAGTACTGCTCCTGGGCGAGATCCATGAAGTCCAGATGGGCGCGGTACTCGCCGTAGCCGAGCTTGGCCGCCTCGACGACGAGCCGACGGCTGACGTCGTAGGCAGCGCGGCACTGGGCCTCGTCTTTGGTATCGAAGATGACCATGGTGATGTGGATGAAGCTGCGGGCGCTCACCGGCAACAGCCCGGCGATGTAGTCCAGGCCGGCGCCCTCCACCATGCCGCGCAGGAGGTCACGCAGGGCGAGGGCGTCGGGACCGGTGAGCGGTGCCACCGGGGAGAAGCCGATGTGGCCGCCCTCCTCTCCCCCGTACCACGCGGTCATGTTGTTCCAGTCGAGGTTGGGGATTCCGCCCTGGATCTTCTCGGCCGGGTTCTCGATGCTCGGAATCTCGTCGGGCGCGTACTTCCGACCCCACACCTCGGCCCCCGGGATCGCGCCTTCAAAGGCGCGCTTGATCTTGGCGAACTTGATATCGGCCACCGCGTCGTCCTCGTACAAGGCGAAGCGCATCAGCCAGCGACCGATCTCCAGCTCGCGCGCCATGCGATCGAGCACCTGGTCGGGGACCGGCCCCTCACCCGTCCAGAAGTCCGCGCGACGCGCCACCACCGCCCCGTACAACACGGTGTTCATCACCTGGGGAACCATGCGGATCGTCCCGTCGAGCATGAGCCGTCGCAACACCTCGAACATCCGAGCGAGGTCGTCGTCGTTCCACACCCGCAGCCACAGCGGCATGTAGACCTCGGGCGTCGGCATCAACCACACGCCCATCTTGGTGACGATCCCGAAGTTGGACTGCATGAACATCTGGTCAGGGGTCGGACCCAGGCCCCGCTTGTAGACGTGCCAGGACCGGTTGCCCGGCATCGCGCCCATCCCGGTCCGCATCACCGACCCGTCGAGCAGGACCACCTCCATCCCGCACTGCATCCCCATGTCGACGCCGTAGGGGGAGTAGGTGACGCCGTGATCCAGGGTGTTGCCGACCACGCTGCCCCAACCCAGGTCGGCGATGGACAGCATGAGCGGGTAGCCGGCAGCCTGGACCGCCTCGTAGAGATCAAACCAGCGCACCCCCGGCTCCACCACCGCGTAGGCGAGCTCGGGATCGATCTCGAGCACCCGGTTCATCTGGCGCAGAGAGACGATCACCGAGTCCTTGACGCGCGGCGCCGGGCCCCCGTAGCCGTTGTTGCGCCCTTGCCCGTGCGTCCACAGCGGCACGCGAAACCGGTTGGCGATCCGGACGATCTCCTGGATCTCCTGCACCGTCGTGGGCGAGAGCACCGCCGAGGCGGTGTTGTCCTCCCACGTCGCGAACTGGAAGGGGTCACGGAAGGCGCGCAACTCCTCAGCGTCGGTCACCACGCGCACCCCGCCCAGCACCGCGGTGAACTCGCCAAGCGCGGCCTCGAGCGCCTGCGGCGAGACTCCAGAGCGAATCACGGTCGCCACCGGCCAACCGTAACCCCCCTCGACCATGGGACGAAAGGGCCCGCGCGCTCATCGACAAGACACCGTGCGCCCTATGACTGGACTCGCCGCCCGCGTGAGCGATAGCTTGGCTTCGGCCCGGCAACGAGGAATAGGAGAGCCGGTGGGCGAGATCGAGGTGATGGTCACCTACTGGACCGTGAGCGGTCCTGTGGTGGTCCATTTCGGACGCGAGTGGAGCACGTTCAGCTGGGAGGACCGCTGCGCGCAGGCCCAGCGTGTCGGCTTCACCGGGCTGGGCCTGTGGCACGCCGACGTCGAGCATCAGCTCGAGTCCACCACCCTGGATGACATGGCCAAGGTCTTCAGAGACCATGGCCTCAAGTACCTCGAGGTCGAGTTCCTGGCCGACTTCTTCACGCCTCAGGGCAGCGAACAGCGCCGGGCCTCGGACGAACAGCGCCGCAAGCTCTACGCCACCGCGGCGGCCTTCGACGCGCACCACATCAAGGTGGGCAACATCCCCGAGACCCCGTGCGAGCTTGACCGGGTGATCGAGGAATACGCGGCGCTGTGCGACGACGCCGCCAACCACACCGACGCCAAGGTCGCCTACGAGATCATCCCGTTTGACCCCAACGTCGGCACGCTGGAGGCGGGCCTGCGGCTGGTCGCCGAGACTGACCGCCCCAACGGCGGGCTGGCCATCGACACCTGGCACATGGGCAAGCTGCGCATCGACCCCGAGCGGCTGGCGGAGATCCCGGCCAAGCACATCGCCTGGGTCGAGCTGTCCGACGGGCAGCAGGAGTACATGGAGGACAAGCTCGACGAGGTCATCAACCACCGCGAGCTCCCCGGCGAGGGCGAGTTCGACATCGCCGGCTACGTCAACGCGCTGCACCGGGCCGGCTATCCCGGCCCATGGGGCGCCGAGATCCTGTCCGAGAACCTGCGCAACCTGCCCATCGAGCAGGAATTCGACCGTGCCTATGAGACGACGATGGCGCAGGTCAGCGCCGGCGTCGCGTGAGAGGAGACAGATCATGGCGACAGCCGAGCTGAGCGACGACCGCCTCATCTGGATGTTCACCCAGATGCTGCGCATCCGCGATTTCGAAGAGCGCGTGAAGCGCACCTTCGAGGACCACCCCGGCGTGATCCGCGGCCACACCCACCTCGCCGACGGCGCCGAGGCCTCCATCGTCGGCTCGCTGGCCACGCTGAAGGACTCAGACCAGCTGCTGACGACCTACCGCTGCCACGGCTACCCGATCACCCTGGGCACCGACACCAAGGCGATGATGGCCGAGATCTATGGCCGACAGGACGGGCTGTGCGGCGGCTACGGCGGCTCCATGCACCTCTGCGACCCCGGCCGCGGCTTCCTCGGGACGAGCGGCATCGTGGGCCAGGGCATCCCCCACGCCACCGGTGTCGGCTTCGCGGCCCAGCTGCGAAAGCAGGGCCAGGTCGTCCTCTGCTTCTTCGGCGACGGGGCCTCGAAGCAGGGCGCCTTCCACGAGTCGCTCAACCTCGCCTCGCTGTGGAAGCTGCCGGTGGTCTACATCATGGAGAACAACGGCTACAACGTGGCCACCCACTCCGAGCAGGAGGACGCCAACGCCGCCAATGGGGAGCCGCTGTCGGTCAAGGCCAAGGCCTACAGCATGCCCGGCGTCACCGTCGACGGCACCGACCCGCTGGCGGTCTATGAGATCGTGAGCGAGGCCGTGGCCCGCGCCCGGGACGGGCACGGGCCCACACTGGTGGAGTCCAAGGTCTACCGCCTTTCGGCCCACGGCAACCTCATCGCGCCCCCCGGGGTCCCGCTGCACTACCCCGAGCACGAGGCCATCACCGTGTTCGGCAACCGCGAGGAGTACGAGGCCGCGTTGCGCGGGGACCCCGTCCCCCGGTTCCGCGCCCGCCTCGTCGAGCAGGGCACGCTCGATGCCGCCCGCGCCGATGCGATCGCACAGGAGGTCACCGAGGAGATGGACGCCGCGGTGCAGTTCGGACTCGACAGCCCCTTCCCCGAGCCCGCCGCGGCCACCAACTTCGTCTACGCCTAACCGGCGCCCAGGAGACACGCAATGGCACGAGAGATTCCCTACATCGCGGCCGTCAACGAGGCGATCGCGCAGGAGATGGCCCGCGACGACACCGTCGTGTTCTACGGCCAGGATGTCGCCCCGTCCGACGAGGACCCGCTGGTCAAGTCCTTCGGACGCGACCGCGTCCGGGTCAGCCCCATCTCCGAGACCGCCGAGATCGGCATGGCGGTCGGCCTGGCCCTGGCCGGGTACCGGCCGATCGTGGAGCTGCTGATGGCCGAGTTCATGCTCGTCGCGATGAACCAGGTGACCAACGAGGCGCCGCGCCTGCGCTACATGAGCGGTGGGCAGGTCAAGGTCCCGCTCGTGCTCAAGGCCGGCTACGGCTTCACCGCCGGCTGGGCCGGCCAGCACACCGGATCCATCTACACCATGTTCGCCGGCGTTCCCGGCCTCAAGGTGGTGCTGCCGTCGACCCCGGCCGACGCCAAGGGGCTGATGGCCGCGGCGGTGCGCGACGACAATCCTGTCGTCTACCTCATGCACTATCTGTTGGTGCTCGAGCACGGTGACGTGCCCGAGGGCGAGCACGTCGTCCCCATCGGCGAGGCCGCGATCCGGCGCCCCGGCAACGACGTCACCATCGTGGCCACCGGCTGGACGGTCGGTAAGGCGCTGCAGGCCGCCGAGGCGCTGGCTGCCGAGGGCGTCGACGCCGAGGTCATCGACCCCCGGTCGCTGCAGCCACTCGACATGCCGGCCATCCTCTCCTCGGTGGAGAAGACCGGGCACCTCGTGCTGGCCGATCAGGCCACGCGCCACGCCTCCGCGGCCTCGATCATCGCCGCCGAGGTGGCCGAGCATGGCTTCGGCTACCTCAAGGCGCCGATCAAGCTCGTCACCGCGCTGGACGCCACCATCCCCTACAGCGAGCCGATGGAGGCCTTCGTGCTGCCCGACGAGCACAAGATCGCCGGCGCGGTCCGGGAGGTCCTGGGCACCGCATCCGCCGTGGCCTGAGATGGTCGAGCGCGAGACAGCGCTCGATCTCCTGCGGACGATGTGGCGGATCCGCTGCTTCGAGGAGCGCGTGGCCACCCTGCACCACCGCCTCCAGGTCCACGGGCTGGTCCATCTCAGCATCGGCTCCGAAGGGGTCGCCGCCGGGGTGTGCCGCCGGCTGCGCGACGACGACGCCGTCTACAGCGGCCACCGCGCCCACGGTCATGCGCTGGCCAAGGGCGCCCCGATGGACCGCGTGATGGCCGAGCTGATGGGACGCTCGGCCGGGCTGTGCCAGGGCCTGGGCGGCTCCATGCACCTGGTGGACACGCAGCATGGCCTCATGGGGGCCACCGGCGTCGTGGGCGGCAATCTGCCGATGGCGGCCGGCGACGCCCTGGCCGCCCGGCTGCGCGGAGAGGACCGGGTCACCGTCGTGTTCTTCGGCGACGGTGCCGTGCAGGCCGGCCATTTCAACGAAACGGTGAACCTGGCCGCCCTGTGGGAGCTGCCGCTCATCTTCGTCTGCGAGAACAACGGCATGGCCGAGTTCACCCCGCGCTCGGCCCACACCAAGGTGGCGCGCGTGATCGACGTGGTGGCACCCTACGACTTCGAGCGCCGGCTCATCGAGGGCTCCGACGTCGGCGCGGTGTGGACGGCCTTCGGCGAGTACCTGGAGCAGGCGCGCTCCGGCACGGGGCCCTTCCTGCTCGAGTGCTCCACTCACCGCCGCAGCGGTCACTACGAGGGAGATCAGCAGAGCTACCGCGACGCCCTCGCCGACGCCGAGTGGGCGCAGCTCGACCCGATCGCGCGGCTTGAGGCGAGAGGCAAGGACGAGGGGTGGCTCGACGACGAGGCCGCCGCCGGCCTCACCGCGCACGCCGACGCCGAGGTCGACGCGGCGGTGCGCTTCGCCCGCGACAGCCCGCCGCTCAGCGCCGACGACGCGGCCGCTCTGGTCTACGCGACATGACCGGCGAGATCACCTACGTCAAGGCGATCAACGCCGCCCTGGCCGAGGCGATGCGCGACGACGGGCGCGTGATCGTGATCGGCGAGGATGTCGCCGAGGGCGGCCCCTATCTGGCCACCGAGGGGCTGGCCGACGAGTTCGGCTCAGAGCGCGTGCGCAACACGCCGATCAGCGAGGGCGCGGTGTGCGGGATCGCGGTCGGCGCCGCCCAGGCGGGGCTCAGACCGGTGGTGGAGATCATGTTCATCGACTTCATCACGCTGGCGCTCGACCAACTCGTCAACCAGGCCGCCAAGGCCCACTTCATGTCCGGCGGCCAGCTGTCGGTGCCGATGGTGCTGCGCACGCAGGGCGGCGCGGGCGGCCGCGCCGGCGCGCAGCACTCCCAGAGCCTCGAGGCATGGCTGACGCACATCCCCGGGCTCAAGGTCGTCATGCCCGCCACGGCCGCCGACGCCGCCGGCCTGCTGCGCGCGGCCATCGCCGACCCCAACCCGGTCGTCTTCGTCGAGAACAAGTCGCTGTACTTCCGGCGCGAACCCGTGCCCGAGACCCCGGAGCCGATCGAGCTGGGACGCGCCAGCGTCCTGCGCCGAGGCGGCGACGTGACGATCGTCGCCCTGTCACGGCTGGTCGGGGAGGCGATGGCAGCGGCCGAGCGCCTGGCCGCTGACGGCATCGAGGCCGAGATCATCGATCCGCGGACGCTGGTGCCGCTGGACCTCGACACCATCGCGGCCTCCGTGCGGCGCACCGGCCGGGCGGTGGTGGCCCACGAGGCGGTGCGCACGGGCGGCTTCGGCGCGGAGCTGGCCGCCGAGCTCCAGGCGGCCGCCTTCGACTACCTCGACGCGCCCATCCAGCGCGTCGGCGCGCCGTTCACCCCGGTGCCGCTCAGCCCGCCACTCGAGGACGGCTACCGCCCGCAGTCAGACGATGTGTACGCCGCCGCGCGGCACGCGGTGCAGTGGGCCGACGTCGAGGAGCCGGTGCCGCTGAGCGACACCGGCAGGAGCCGCGGCGAGTGAGCGGCCCGGGCTCAGGCGGGTTCGGGGGCGGCGGCGGCGTCGCGCGCCGGATCGCCGTCGAGGGTGATCAGCGCCGCCCCGGGCACGCGCTCGAGGACGTCGCGATGCTCCACCACGATCTCCAGGTTGGCGAGGGCCAGGCGGGCGTGCTCACGCGCCAGGCTCTCGGCTCGAGCACCCTGGCGACGTTCGACGGCGTCGATCAGCCCGCTGTGGTGACGGTGGGCGATAACGAGGATGTCGCGGGAGGCCGGCAGCTCGGCCTGGGCGAAGACGAGCGCGCTGGGCCCGGCGAAGGGCAGCGACGTGATGCCCTCGAGCGAGCGCACCAGCAGGGGGCTGCGGGCCATCTTGAGCATGCGCGCGTGAAACGACTCGTTGAGGCTGAGATAGCGCTCGAAGGACTCGTAGTCGGAGCGGTGCACCAGCGACCCGATGGTCTCGTTGGTGGCGCGCAGCGCGGCCAGATCGCGCGCCGAGGCGCCGCGCTCGGCGGCGAAGCGCGCCGCGGTGCCCTCCAGGACCCCGCGCAGCTCGATGGCGTCGCGCACATCGCCCTGGGTGAACTCGCGGACAACGTAACCGCCGCCCGGCAAGCCGCGCAGCAGGCCCTCGTGCTCGAGCTCGGCCAGCGCCAGTCGCAGCGGGGTACGGCTGACGCCCAACAGTTCGACGAGCGGCAGTTCCGACATCCGCTCGCCCGGCGAGTAGCGGCCGTTGAAGATCAGCTCACGCAGGCGGAGCACCGCCTTCGTGATTTGGGTTCGGTGAGCTGGCCTGGCCAATTCGATCGCCGTGCCTGGCGGGGCCTGTCGGAACGGGCGCACACGCCCGGCAGACCGTCTGAGGCGGGGGCAGTCTAATGCGGGGGGCTCGTTGCATGCAAGAGGAGGCCGAAACCCGGTCAAAAGCCGAGGATTGGGCGACTGTTAGCCGCGTCTTGCATGCAGCCGAGTCCACAATTAGTATGCGCGCAGCCTCGAGCGGATCTCGAGGCCGGCGAGACACCCTGAGGAGAGGAGAGCCGTGAGGAGTTATCACCTCTTGCCACGGATGCGGATCGGACTCGCATCGGTGGCTGCCGTCGCGCTTCTCGCGTTGGCGGGATGTGGCAGTAGCAGCAACAGTTCGAGCAGCTCGGGCGGTGGTAGCAGCGCGACGAGCGCCGCCACGTCGAGTGCGTCGGGCACCGGTGCAAGCACCGGCACAGGCACGAGCGCCGGAGGCACCAGCAACGCCTCCATTTCGTCGTGCGGACCCAAGCCGGGGGTCAAGGCCACCGGCTCGCCGATCAACATCGGCACCATCGACACCCATCAGCCGGGCACGGACTTCACCGACGGCCCGAACATGATCCAGGCGTACTTCGACTGCGTCAACGCGAACGGCGGCGTCAACGGCCATCCGCTGAAGCTGTTCGTCCAGCTTGACCAGACCCAGCCCGCCCAGATCACGGCAGCGGCGCACAAGCTCATCCAGTCAGATCACGTCGTCGCCATCGACGGCGTCTTTGACCTGCTGGAGTGCACGCTGGACCAGGCGTACTGGAAGCAGCTGGGCATCTTCGAGATGGACGCGGGGATCGCTCCCGAGTGCTGGTCGACCCCGAACAGCGCCGCGGTCAACATGGGGCCGCGCTACAGCTCTGACGGCGCGGTGCAGTACGCGCTGAACACCGTCAAGGCCAAGAAGATCGTGTTCGATCAGTCCAACGTGCCGGGCACCGGCTACATCGCGGGCGGCCCGACCGCGCTGGCCAAGGCGGCCGGCGTGCCGATCAAGACCGAGACCGACAACGTCCCGATCAACGACGCCAACACGGTGGCCCTGCGCCTGGTGCAGGACGCCGGCCCCGACGGTTCGGTGGTGCTCAACTTCACCCCGCCCGAGGCGCTGGTCATCCTCCAGGCCGCTCAGAAGCTGGGCCTCGAGGACCGCGTGAAGTCGTGGGGCTGCTCGACTCCGTGCAACACCGACTTCCTGGCCAAGGCGCTGGGACCGAAGTGGAACCACAAGCTGTTCGTCAACGCCGAGCTGGCCTCGCCGGACGACCACAATGGACCTGAGATGCAGCAGTACGAGGCCATCCTCAAGAAGTACGGGTCCAGCGTGGCGGGCGGCATCGGGTCGTTCAGCCAGATGGGCTTCCTTCTGGGCAAGTTCCTGACCCAGGCGCTTGAGACCGTCAAGGGCCCGTACACGATGAAGAGCGTCAACGCCGCCATCGAAGGCATCAAGGACTACAAGACGGAGCTCCTGTGCCAGCCATGGACCTATGGCAAGGTGGCGCTGCATATCCCCAACAACGCCGACTACACGACGACGCCCGAGAATGGGAAGATGGTGACGGCCCAGGGCTGCACCGAGATTTCCAACGCTGATCCGCAGATCGCGCAGTACCGGTCAGCGGCGAAGGCGGCGGGCATCAACCTCGGCTAAGCGGACCGAGGACCTGATACGACTATGAGATCGGGGCGCTGAACGTGCATCCACTGATCCACCTGGCACTGTCGCTTCCCACCTGGCAAGAGGAGCAGCCGTTCCTCGTCACCGGGTTGGCGCTCGGAGGGGTCTACGCCCTCTCCGGCGTGGGGATGATCGTGCTCTTCCGGACCACTGGGGTGCTCAACCTCTCGTTCGGAGCGGTGGGCGCGTTCGGTGCCCTGATCTCATGGCAACTCATCAACCACAACGGCATGAACCAGTGGCTGGCCTACCTGGCCTGCGTGCTGTTCGGCGGGGTGGTCACCCTCGCCTACGGAATGGTGTTCGGCCGGGTGCTGGCACCGAGAGATCCGTTGGTCAAGACCACGGCGACGCTCGGTCTGACGCTCATCCTGCTCGGGGTGATGGACCTGCTGTGGACCTCCAGCGGCGGGGCCTCGCGCTCGATCAGCCTGCCCACCGACAACCACGGGTTCCTCATCGGCCAGGTGCAGGTCACGACGACCGATGTCATCGGCCTCGCCTTCGGGATCGTCATCACGGTCGCCACCACCGTGTTCCTGCGCTACAGCAAGCTGGGCACGGCGATGCGCGCGATGGCCAACGACCGTGAGATCACGGCGACCCTCGGCGTACCGGTACGGCGGGTGGAGGCGTCGGCGTGGTTCGGCTGCGGGATCGTGGCCGGCATCGCCGGCATCCTGCTCGCCGACATGGTGGCCCTCGACGCCACGACACTGACCTTCCTGGTCATCTCGTCACTCGCCGCCGCGCTCATCGCGCGGCTGTCCTCGGTGGTGGTCACCTTCATCGCCGCGATCGTCATCGGCGTCGTCGACGCCCTGGTCACCCCGATCAACGGGCTGACCAACTACCACGACGCAACCCCCTTCGTGCTGGCGGCCATCGCGCTGTTGGTGCTCAACCGCAAGCGCGTCATCTCCCTGTCGCGCCAGGAGTTCTAGACCGAGATGAGCACCACCGAGCAGATCGCCAGCCCACCCGAGCAGGGCAAGACGGTCCAGGCGCCGTCGCGCTTCCCGCGCAGCTATGCGATCCGCGCGGTGGTCATCATCGCTCTGCTCCTCTTCGTGGTGCTGGCCCTGCCGTCGCTGCTCAGCCTCTACTACGTCGACGCTCTGACCCAGGTGGCGGTGTACTCGATCGTCGCCCTCGGCCTCGGCGTCCTGGTCGGACGGCTCGGCCTCGTCTCGCTCGGCCAGGCGGCCGTGCTGGCCATCGGCGCGTGGGTCGCGGCCCGACTGCTGTTCGGCACCGGCCTGCCCTACGAGGTCGTGCTGCTGGCCTCGGGCATCATCACCATGGTGCTCGGGACGCTGGTCGGCCTGCCCGCCCTGCGCATGCGTGGCCTCTACCTGGCGCTCATCACGCTGATGCTCGCCGGCGCGATCACCGTGGTGCTGGCGTCCCTGAACTTCCCCAACGGCGGCCATGGCTTCAGTGGCTACAACGGCGCCCTGGTGCACATTCCGCCGATCCGGCGGCCTGGTATCGCGACCAGCGATCCCGCCTTCTTCCGCTACAGCGTCATTGTCGCGGCGGTCATGTTCGTGCTGGTCGTGGCCCACCTGCGCACCAAGCCCGGCCGGGCGTGGGCGGCGATCCGACAGTCGGAGCCCGCCGCGCTGGCCGCCGGGGTCAACACCACGCTCTACAAGCTCTGGGCGTTCGCGCTCGTCTCCTTCATCACCGGTGTCGCGGGCGGGGTACTGGCGGGAGCGGTCCGCTACCTGTACTCGATCGACTTCCAGACCCAGGACTCGATCACGCTGCTGGCCGTGGTGCTCATGGGCGGGGCCTACAGCATCTGGGGCGCGATCGTGGCCGCGCTGTTCCTGCAGCTCCTGCCCGCGCTGCTGAACTCCTGGGGCCTGTCGCCCGACTGGCTGACCATCCTGTTCGGGATCGGGGTCCTGCAGGTGCTCACGACGGCACCGCGCGGGGTCGTGGAGCAGATGCCCAAGGACCTGGCCAAGCTCGGGCGTCTCATCGCCCGGGGGTTTGGCCGGACGACCTCCAAGGAAGTCGCATGATCGAGGTCTCGGATCTGACCGTCCGCTTCGGGGGCGTCACCTCGCTGGACGGGATGAGCGTCCGCTTCGAGCCGGGCACCAACGGGCTCATCGGTCCCAACGGCGCGGGCAAGACCACCTTCTTCAACGTCCTCTCGGGGTTCGTGAAACCGGCCACGGGCTCGGTGACCGCCTTCGGCGACGATCTTCTCGGCATGGTGCACTTCCGCCGTGCCCGCTGGGGCCTGCGCCGCAGCTTCCAGACCGAGCAGGCCATCGAGGAGCTCTCGGTCTACGACAACGTGGCCATGATCCACGAGCACTCCAAGATCGGGAGCGCAGATCGCCGCTCTGACGTGGAGGGCGCCATCGCCATCGTCGGCCTGGAATCCGTGGCCTATACGCGCGTCAACACGCTCGGCGCCGGTCAGCGCCGCCTGGTCGAGGTGGCCCGCGCGATCGTCGGCAAGCCGCGCCTCGTCCTGCTCGACGAGCCCGCCGCCGGCCTGCCCGACGCCGAGACCGCCCACCTCGGCGAGGTCATCCGGGGCATCCCGGAGCACACCGGAGCGCTCACCATCCTGGTGGACCACGACATGAGCCTCGTCTCGTCGTGCTGCAGCAACGCGGCGGTGCTGGACTTCGGCAAGATGATCGCCTCCGGACCCACCGCGGAGGTGCTCCGAGACGAGCGCGTGGTCCGCGCCTACCTGGGCGGCGAGGCGGCCGAGGGGGTGGCCGCGTGACCCTGGTGCTCAACAACCTCGTGGTGCCCCGCGGGGGCCGCAACGTCGTCCGCGACGTCACCATCGAGATCACCCCGGGCGAGACCACCGCGCTGCTCGGCCCCAACGGAGCCGGCAAGTCGAGCATGGTGCTGGCCGTCGGAGGCGTCCTCCCGCTCACCTCAGGCTCGGTCGTCCTCGACGACCGGCCGCTCGCCGGCCGCCGGCCCGAGGCCATCCGCCGGGCTGGCCTGGCCATCGTGCCCGAGGGTCGCCGCCTCCTGCCCAGCCTGACGGTGGAGGACAACATCAGGGTCGCCACCTACTCGCTGCCGCGCGGTCAGGCCGCGACGGGGCGCAAGCGCGCGCTGGAGATGTTCCCGGAGCTGGAGAAACGGCTGAGCAACACGGCCAGCGCGCTGTCGGGCGGCGAGCAGCAGATGGTGGTGTTGGCCCAGGCGCTGGTCTCCGAGCCCAAGTACGTGATCATCGATGAGCTCTCGCTCGGACTGGCGCCGGTGGTGGTCCAGCGCCTCATCCCCACGATCAAGACGGTCACCGATGCGGGGATCGGGGTCCTGCTCATCGAGCAGTTCGCGCCGGTGGCGCTGGGCATGTCCAACCGCGCCTATGTCATGGAGGGCGGCCGTATCCAGTACTCGGGCACCGCCCAGGAGCTCCAGGACAAGCCCGAGCTGCTGCATTCCGCGTACCTGCTGCGCGGAGCCGAGAACGGCGCAGCAGCCTCGACCGAGAGCCTGCCCGCCGGCGGATGAGCGCCGGTGTGTCCGAGCTGGAGCACGTGCTCGTGCTCTCGGACGACATCGACGTCGCACGCGAGTTCTACGAGAGCGCCGTCGGCCTGCGCGCCGGCGAGCGACCTCCGCTGCAGTTCGACGGCTACTGGCTCTACGCCGGGAGCGTGCCCTGCCTGCACATCGCCGATCGTGCCTCCTACCGGGCCCATGCGGCGACGCTGGGCCTGAGCGTCGCCGCCACGGCCGCCCCGGCCGTAGCCTCGCCGGTCGATCACATCGCCTTCAGCGCGTCGGACTATGCGGCCGTCAGCGCCCGCCTGGCCGCCGCCGGGATCGAGCCGGTCCGCAACGACGTGCCCGGCGGCGGACCGCGCCAACTCTTCTTCAGCGACCCCGACGGCCTGCGGGTCGAGATCAACGTGAAATGAGGTAACCCCATGGCCACCGACACCCAGATCGCCTCCGGGCGACGCACCACACCCCCGTTCCGCGCCGACCACGTGGGCAGCCTGTTGCGCCCGCGCCGCCTGCTCGATGCGCGCGAGGACCTGACCAAGGGGAGCATCACCGCCGATGAGCTGCGCACGATCGAGGACGAGGAGATCACCAAGCTCGTGCAGATGCAGCGGGATGTCGGCCTGCAGTCCGCGACCGACGGGGAGCTGCGCCGCGGGTCCTGGCACATGGACTTCATCTACCAGCTGGGCGGCATCGACAAAGTGGCCGGGGACATCGAGGTCCATTTCCGCAACGCCGATGGCACGGTCGACTTCAAGCCGGCAGCGATCGCGGTCAACGAGGAGGTCCGTCTCGAGCACACCATCTTCGAGGAGGACTTCCGGTTCCTCCAGGGCGTCGTCGGCGACGGCGTCACTCCCAAGCTGACCATCCCGTCGCCCAACATGGTCCATTACCGCAGCGGTCGCGCCGCCCTGAACCCCGACGTCTATCCGGATCTCGAGCCGTTCTGGACCGACCTGCAGGCCGCCTACGCCCAGCAGATCGCCGCCATCGCCGCGGTGGGCTGCCAGTACCTCCAGCTCGACGACACCAGCCTCGCCTATCTCAATGACCCGGCCCAGCGCGCCTACCTGTCTGACCGGGGCGAGGACACCGCCCATCTGCACGAGACCTACGTGCGCAACATCAACAACGCGCTCGCCGGGCGGCCCGAGGGCCTCACCATCACCACCCACCTGTGCCGCGGCAACTTCCGCTCCTCGTGGGCCGCCGAGGGCGGCTATGAGTACGTCGCCGAGACCCTCTTCGGCCAGCTCGACGTCGACGGGTTCTTCTTGGAGTACGACGACGAGCGCTCGGGCGGCTTTGAGCCGCTGCGCTTCGTGCCGCCCGGGAAGATGGTCGTCCTCGGGCTGGTGACGACCAAGCGGCCCCAGCTGGAGTCAAAGGACGAGCTGCGCCGGCGCATCGAGGAGGCCTCGCAGTTCATCCCCCTGGAACAGCTCTGTCTGTCCCCGCAGTGCGGCTTCTCGTCGACACTGGAGGGCAACGCCCTGACCTACGACGATCAGAAGGCCAAGCTCGAGCTCGTGGTGGAGACGGCCGCGGCCGTGTGGGGGGCCTGACCGCGATGCGCGCCGCGGTCGCGGAGAGCGTCGGCGTGATGACCGTGGTGGATCGGCCCGAGCCGGCCTCCCCCGGTCCCGGCCAGGTGCTCATCCACCCTGAGGCGGTGGGCATCTGCGGCTCGGATTACCACTTCTTCTCCGGCCACCTCTCCGACGCCGCCGGCGGCTCCCAATTCCCCCGGGTCCTCGGCCACGAGGTCGGGGCCACCATCACCGCGGTCGGCCCCGAGTGCCGGGCGGATCTCACGCCCGGCGGGCGGGTGGCGATGCTGCCCATCAGCGCCTGCGGCACCTGCTACCCGTGCCGTGTGTCGCGCCCGAACGCGTGCGACAACTTCTCGCTGGTCGGCATCCACACCGACGGCGGCCTGCAGGAGCTGCTCAGCCTGCCGCAGGAGCAGGTCTTCCCCATCGCCGCCGACGATGGCGCCCTGGCCGCCCTGGCCGAGCCCGTCTCGGTCGCCGTCCACGCGGTGCGGCGGGGGCGGGTGACGGACGGCGAGCGCGTGGTGGTGCTGGGGGCAGGACCGATCGGCCAGTGCGTGGCGGTGGTGGCGCGCGAACTCGGCGCCGAGGTCCTGCTGGTGGACCCGCAGCAGAGCCGCCTCGAGCTCGGACGCTCGCTCGGTGCCGAGGCATTGCAATGGACCACCGCCGCCGACGTGGTGGCATCGGCGCGCGACTGGGGCGGCCAGGGAGGCCCGCCCGTGGCCATCGACGCGACCGGCGTCCCCGCGGCGGTGCGGGCGATGGTCGACATGGTCGCCTCGGCCGGCCGGGCGGTCCAGGTCGGCATGGCCAACGACGACGCCCCCATCCGCATCGGCAGCCTCACCGAGAAGGAGCTCGACGTCCTGGGCGCCAGTTGCTGCACCAGCGGGGACTTCGCTGAGGCGGTGGGCGTCGTGGAGCGCAACGCCGACGCCCTGCGGCGCCTGATCAGCCATGAGTTCGCGCTGGGGCAGGCCCCCGAGGCCATCCGCTTTGCCATGAGCAATCCGACACAGGTGATGAAGGTGGTGATCCGAGGTGAGTGACCGGTTTGACTATGTGATCGTCGGCGCCGGCTCAGCCGGGTGCGTCCTGGCCGCGCGGCTGAGCGAGGACCCGGACGTGACGGTGGCGCTGCTGGAGGCCGGCGGTGAGGACACCGCCCCCGAGATCCGCGTCCCCGCGATCTTCCCGATCATGTTCAAGACCGAGCTCGACTGGGACCTGTTCTCCGATCCTGAGCCCGGCATGGACAACCGCCGCCTGTATCTGCCGCGCGGGCGGATGCTCGGCGGCTGCAGCTCGATCAACGCGATGATCTACGTGCGGGGCAACCGGGCCGACTACGACGGCTGGGCCGCGGCCGGTGCCGACGGGTGGAGCTACGACGACGTCCTGCCCTACTTCAAGCGCTCCGAGGACAACGAGCGCGGCGAGGACCCGTTTCACGGCGCCGGCGGTCCGCTCACGGTGGCGGAGAGCCGCTCGATGCACCCGCTCGTCGACGCCATGCTCGATGCCGCGCACCAGGCCGGCCACGAGCGCAACCCCGACTTCAACGGCGCCCGCCAGGAGGGCGTGGGCCGCTTCCAGCTCACCCAGCGCGACGGCCGCCGGCTCAGCACCGCCGACGCCTTCCTGCACCCGGTCCGCCGGCGACCGAACCTCACCGTCATCACGCACGCCTACGCGACGCGGCTGCTGTTCGACGGGCGGCGCGCCAGCGGCGTCGAGTACGCGCGGCTGGACGAGACGCTCACGGTCGAGGCCGAGCGCGAGGTGATCCTGTCGGCAGGCGCCTACTACTCGCCGCAGATCCTCATGCTCTCGGGCATCGGCCCGGAGGCCGATCTGGCCCCCATGGGGATCGAGGTGCGCGAGACGCTGCCGGTGGGCGAGAACCTCCAGGACCACTGCATGTGCAACCTCAACTACACCACCACCGGCCCGTCCCTGTTCGACGCGGTCTCACCGGAGAACTTCGCGCTCTTCGAGGCGGAGGGGCGCGGACCGCTGACCTCCAACATCCCCGAAGGGGCGGGCTTCTTCCGGGCGCGCAGCGGCGTCGACGCCCCGGACGTCGAGTTCCACTTCGCGCCGGGCATGCTCTACGACGGCGGGCTGACCGCGCCCGAGGCTCCGGGCATGGCCTATGGGCCGGTGGTGATCAAGCCCACGGGACGGGGCAAGGTCATGCTCCGCTCCCCCATGCCGCTGGCCAAGCCGCGGGTGCTCAACAACTTCCTCACCACCGAGGAGGACCGGGCCAGCATGGTGGCTGGTCTGCGCATGGCGCTCGAGATGGCCGAGCAACCGGCGCTGCAGGCGGTCATCGACCAGCCGTTCCGGGTCCCGAACGGCGACAGCGACGAGGACCTGCTGGCCTTTGCCCGCCGCGAGGGGATGACGGTGTTTCACCCCACCTCGTCGTGCGCGATGGGCTCGGTGGTGGACGGCGACCTGCGGGTGTACGGCTTCGAGGGCCTGCGCGTGGCCGACGCCTCGGTGATGCCGCAGATCACCCGGGCCAACACCAACGCGGCGACGATCATGATCGCCGAGAAGGCGGCCGACCTGATCCGGGCGGGACGTACCGTCCCCGCGGCCGCCGGGGTGGCGTGATGGCGCTGCAGGTGCTCAGCGAGTCGCAGGGCGCGCTGGTGCGGTCACTGTGCGAGCTGGTGGTGCCCGGGTGCGAGCGTGTCGGGGCCGAGGTCTACGTCGATGCGGTGCTCGCACGGATGCCCGAGGGTGATCGCGCGGGCATGATCGCCTGCTTTGAGGCGCTGGCCGGCTGCCTCGAGGGCGGCGAGGAGGCGCTGCGCGAGCGGCAGTTCACCCCCGAGTTCGGGGCGGTGCGCGCCATGGCCTGCGAGGCCTTCTACTCCGACTTCGTGGCGCCGGGCGCGCAGGGGCCGGGTGCGTATGAGGAGATCGACTTCCGCTTCCCGCTGGCCGATCGCGTCAAGAAGGACTGGTCCTACCTGGGGGTGCGGTCATGAGCCGGGCTGATACACGGTTCGACGTGGTGGTGGTCGGCTCGGGTGCCGGCGGAGGGATCGTGGCCGGCGAGGTGGCTGACTCCGGCGCGAGCGTCCTGCTGCTCGAGACCGGTCCGCACCGCACCGCGGCCGACTTCCAGCGCTGGGAGGCCCACGCCAACCACGACATCTGGTTTCCGCCCACCCTGGTGGAACCCCGCGCCGAAGGGGCGCCTCCTCTGGCGGTCATCCGCGGCCGCTGCGTGGGCGGCACGAGCACCGTCAACACCAAGGTCGCGCTCCGGCCCTCTGACCAGGACTACACGAAGTGGCACGCCGCGGCCAGCCTCACCGGTGAGGGCGGAGACCCGATCCGCGCCGCCGACATGGCGCCGCACTTCGAGCGCGTCGAGGCGCGGCTCGGTGTGCGCGAGCGCTCGGACTGGCAGACGTGCATCCACACGGTCGCCCCCGGCTTCCGTGCCCTTGGCGCTGAGCTCGAGCCGGTGATGTCCTACACCGACGCCAACTGCATGCGCTGCGGATCGTGCCTGCAGGGCTGTCCGACCAACGCCGGCAAGAACTCGATGAACGTCTACATCCATCCGCCGTGGGCCGACGGGCGGCTGGAGCTGCGCGCCGGATCCACGGTGACGCGCGTGGTGGTGGAGGACCGCGGGGCCGGGCTCGAGGCCGCCGGCGTGGAGTACGTCGATGCCGACGGCCAGGCGCAGACCGTCGAGGCCGGCGTCGTCGTCGTCGCCGCCGGGGCGATGGGCACCTCCCACCTGCTGCTGCGTTCCGGGATCCCGGAGCTGGCCGGCGGCTCGGCCAGCTCGCAGCTGATCGGGCGCCACATCGGGTGGCATCCGGCCCGGATCATCACCGGGCTGTTCGAAGAGCCGCAGGATGCCCATCGCGTCTATCCGATCAGCGCCCACTGCATGGCGTTCCAGAACGACGATGACGGTGGCTACATCGTCGAGGCCGCGACCATCCAGGACCCCATCGGGTTCTCGGTCATGCTCTGCGACGAGGACGGCGTGCCCATGTGGGGCCGGCGGTTGAGCGAGACGGTGGCGCGCTACCGGTACTTCAGCGGGCTGCTGACGATGGTGACCGACCAGAACAACGGCATCGCCTGGGTCGACGACGACGGCCGCGACCGCTATTCGTACGAGTTCAACGCCGTCGAACGCGAGCGCGACGAGGCCTCGTCTCAGTTCGCGCGCGAGGCACTGCTCGCCGCAGGGGCCCAGCGTGTGCTCCCATCGGCCCAATGCAGCACCCACGTGCAGGGCGGATGCCGCATGGGATCAGACCCGGAGCGGTCAGTGGTCAACGCCCACGCCGAGTCCCACGACGTGCGGCGCCTATTCGTCGGCGACAGCTCCGTCATCCCCACGACGATCTCGGTCAACCCCTCGCTGACCATCATGTCGCTGGCCAGCCGTCTGGCCGCGTACCTGGCCGGCGGCGAGCACGGCTACTTCGAGGCGGGGACGCCCGCGCTCACGGCGCGCTGACGGGAGCGGCGCGGGGCGCGAACGCGAGGTTGACGAGCAGGGCGGCGGTGCCGGCGACGGCGATGACCACGGCCATCGGTAGCGCGTCGCGGCTGCCGCCCACTCCGACCAGCGGCGCCACCAGTGCTCCGAAGCCGAACTGACCGAGGCCGAGCAGCGCCGAGGCCGCGCCCAGCGAGCCGGTCTGGGTGGCCATCGCTGAGGCGGTTCCGTTGGGCAGGACCACGCCGTTGGCGCACAGCAGTACGAAGAAGCACGCCAGCAGCGGCCACAGCCCCGCGTGGGTGAGGGTGACCGCGAGGGCACCGATCGATGCCCCGGCGGTCCCGATCAGACCGCGCCGCAGCAGCCACCCCGAGCCCCGGCGCCCGACGGCACGGCTGCCCAGCAACGACAGCGTGATCAGCCCGCCCGAGTTGACGGCGAAGATGAGGCTGAACAGCTGTGGCGAGATGCCGAAGACGTTCTCCAGCACGTATGACGAACCCGAGATGTAGCCGAACATCGCGGCAAAGGAGAGCGAGAAGGCCAGGGCGCTGGGGAGATAGCGCCGGTCGCGCAGGAGCGCTCCGAACCGATGCAGGACCGTGCCCAGCCCGCCTCCGTGACGCTGGTGGGCGGGCAGCGTCTCGGGCAGCATCATCGCGGTGGCCACCACCAGCGGCACGCCCAGCGCCGCCAACACCACGAACACTCCGCGCCACGAGGTCACCAGCAGCACCTGGCCGCCGATGAGCGGGGCGGCCACCGGGACGACGCCGGTGATCCCCATCAGCACGCCGAACAGCCGGGCGGCCACCGTGCCCCCGGACAGATCGCGCACGATGGCCCGGGCGATGACGATGCCGACGCTGCCGGCCATCCCCTGGAGAAGGCGCATGAGGACCAGGACGCCGACCGTGGGCGATACCGCGCAGGCGACAGAGGACACGGTATAGCCGATGATTCCGGCCAGCAGCGGCGTGCGCCGGCCCCGCGCGTCGCTGAGGGGCCCGGCGATCACCTGGCCGACGCCGAGCCCGATCATGCAGGCGGTGATCGTCAACTGGGCCGCCGACGCGGTGGTGTGCAGGTCCCGGGTGAGAGGTGGCAGGCCGGGCAGGTACATGTCCAGCGACAGCGGCCCGAAGGCCGACAGCGCCGCCAGCAGCACGATCTGCCCGCGCGTCGGGCGCCCCGGCTCGCGGGTCACGATCTAGCGGGTCATGATCTAGCGGGCCGCCACTAGGCGAGGGCGATTTCGATGAGCAGCGGCTCCCGGCGCGCAGCCAGATCCGGGAGCACCTCGTCGAAGGTCTGCAGCAACTCGTCGTGCGTGGTGATGTTGATCGCCGGGCAGCCCAGGCAGCGGGCCATGCCGGCGATGTCGATGGAGCCGAAGGCCGGCCACGCCGCGGGGGCGCCGGCGGCGCGGGCCAGCCCATCCATGACCGCGTAGCGCCCGTTGGCCATGACCAGCAACAGCACCCCCACCTCGTAGTGCGCGGCGCTCCACAGGGCCTGAATGGCGTACATCGACGAGCCGTCGCCCACGATGCCGACCACGGGGCGGTCGGGGTTGCCCATGCGCAGGCCCACCGATCCCGCCACCCCGAAACCGAGGCCGCCGTTGCCGCAGGCGACGAAACCACGCGGATGGCGGATCGGCACCCGCTGGTAGAGCTCGGGCTGGCTGGAGGGAGTCTCCTCGACGATCACCGCCTCGCGGGGCAGACGCTCGGCCAGCGCCGCGTAGACGTGCCCGGGCAGCAGCGGATCGCCCGCGGCCGGCGGTGGGGGCGCCGGGGGACGCTGCAGCCCCGCCGGCGCGTCCGAGTCGCGCGGGGCGAGGTCCTCCAGCAGCGCGGCGCAGGCCGAGGCCACCGGGGCCACGATGGCCAGCGCGCATGGGCTGCGATGGGCTTCGGCGGCGTCGTCGGTGAGCACCGCCACCTTGGTGCCCTCGCTCACCATCGGTCCCGGGTCATCGAGGATGTAGAGGCGGAAGGCGCTGGTCCCGATGGCGATGACCAGATCGTGAGGTGCGAGCGTCTCGCGCATCTGGCGCCGGCGCCACGGTAGGTGGCCGGCGAAGAGCGGATGGTCCTGCGGGAAGCCCGCCGCCCGGGCAAACGACTCCTGCCACACCGGGCACCCGAGGCGCTCGGCCAGCCCGGTCACGGCCTCCCAGGACTCGCAGTCGTCGCTGCGCCCGACCACCAGCGCCGGAGAGGCGGCGCGGTCGATCATCTCGGCGAGCTCGCCGAGCTCGCCGGTGGTGGCCACCGCGCTGCGCAGGGTTCGCTCGGGCCAGCCCGCGGCGTGCTCGTCGGCGGGCTCGGTCCAGTCCCCCATGGGGATGACGACGAGCGCGGGCCCCTGCGAGGCCACCGCCTCGTTGTAGGCGCGGGCCACCGCGCCCGGCACGTCCTGGGCGCGGACGGGCAGGTTGGACCACACCGGGTACTCGCCGGCGAGCTTCTCCAGCGCCCGTCCGGTGAGGAAGGGCTCATAGGCGAGCTGGCGCCGGTCCTGTTGGCCCACCAGGACAACCAGCGGCACCCGCATATCGCGCGCGTTGGCGATGGCGTTGATGGCGTTGCCCAGTCCCGGTGCGGTGTGGAGGTTGACCAGGGCGGGCTCGCGGCGCGCCCGGGCGTAGCCGGTGGCCATGCCCACCACCGACCCCTCGTGCAGGCCCAGGACGAAGTGGATGTCGGGCGGCAGGCCGGTGAGGAAGGGGATCTCGGTCGATCCCGGGTTCCCGAAGATCGTGGTCATCCCGAAACGTCGCATGACGTCGAAGACCGCGTCGCGCACCGTTTTGATGGCGGCGATCGGCTCGTTTCGCTCGTCTGCTGCGGGCATGGCGGTGGCTTGCGCTTGCTCGATCATGCCTGGGCTCGCTTCCCGGGCCCAACGCTATCACGTACGCTTTGAGAACAATCGGTCACAGTGCGTACGTCGCGCTCGGGGCGAGGGCCCGGCCGACCACGTCCTGCGCGAGAGTCAAGGAGAGAGTCCGTGTCCCTGAAAGGACTGAAAGACCGGGTGGCGATCGTCACCGGGGGCGCCTCGGGCATCGGGCGCGCCACCGCCGCGCGCCTGGTGGCGGAGGGCGCCTCGGTGGCCCTGGTCGACATCGACGGCCCCGCCGTGGCGGCGGTCGCGGCAGAGCTCGGCGGCGAAGTGCTGCCCCTGGCCGGTGACGTGGGCTCAGAGGAGGACGTCCGGGCCTACTTCGCCGCCGCCGCTGAGCACTTCGGGCGCGTCGACTCGCTGCACAACAACGCCGGGATCGAAGGTCCGCTGACGCCGCTGGCCGACTTCGAGACCGCCGCCTTCGAGCGGCTGGTCCGAACCAACTACTACGGGATCTTCTTCAACCTGCGCGAGATGCTCCGCCGCGCGCTCGAGTCTGGAGCGCGGGCCACGATCGTCAACACCTCTTCCGGCACGGCGCTGCACGGCGTGCCCCAGCTGGGCGCCTACGGCTCCACCAAGGCCGCCATCATCGGGCTCACGCGGGCGGCGGCGGTCGAGAATGCGGCCGCGGGCGTGCGCGTCAACGCCGTGGCCCCGGGTCCGGTGGACACGCCGCTGTTTGACCGATTCGACGCCGGGTTCCGCGACGGGGTCGACGATCGCCTGCCGGTCGGGCGCATCGGGACCGCGGAGGAGATCGCGGCCCTGGTGGCCTTTCTGCTCTCCGACGAGGCGCCATTCATCACCGGAGCGGTCTTCCCCATCGACGGAGGCGAGACGGCATGACCGGGACCGACGGCATCCGCGCCGCCACCGACCCCGCCGACCTCGGGGTGCTGGAGGCCGCCACGCTGCTGCGCGGCCACGCGCTGTCGGCGGCCGAGCTCACCGAGGCCTGCCTGGCGCGGATCGAGGAGCGTAACGGCGGCGCCCCGACCTTCGAGGGCGCGCCCGACGCCATCAATGCCTGGGTGCGGCTCTATCCGGAGCTGGCCCGCGACGCCGCGCGGGCCGCCGACGAGCGTCTGGCCGCGGGGGATGCGCCGCTGCTGTGCGGGATCCCGCTGGGCCTCAAGGACCTGTATGGCATGCGGGGGCTGCCGCTCACCGCCTCCAGCCGGGTGCTGGACGGCAATGTCGCGGCGCAGGACGCCGTGGTGTGGGCGCGGCTGCGGGACCAGGGGATGGTGGCGCTCGGGCACACCCACACCCATGAGTTCGCTGCCGGCGGCACCACCGATCAGGTGGGTAACCCGTGGGCGCTTGACCGCGTCGTGGGGGGCTCAAGCGGCGGCAGCGCGGCTGCGCTGGCTGCGCGGATGGTCCCGGCGACGCTGGGCTCCGACACGTGCGGTTCTCTGCGGATCCCTTCGGCCTGCTGCGGCACGAGCTCCATCAAGCCCACCCACGGCCGCCTCTCCCTCGAGGGGATCATTCCCTTGGCCCCCACCCTCGATCATCCCGGCCCGATGGCGCGCACCGTCGCCGACTGCGCCGCGCTGCTGGCGGGGATGCTGACCGGCGGCTCGCCGGTCGACCCCACGACGCCGCCGCCCGCCGAGGTGGGCGACCTCGCGCTCGGCGCCTCGGGCGGGCCGCGGCCTCTCGAGGGCCTGGTGATCGCGGTCACCGACCGCACCGACGACATGCCGCTCGACGCCGAGGTGGCGGCCGGGTTCGATCGCGCCCGCGAGGCCTGCCAGCAGCTCGGTGCGCGCGTCGTGGCGGCCCCGGCCCCCTGGCAGCAGGACTGGGATGACCTCAACTGCCTCTTGCTCACCGACGCGTGGGCCTATCACGCGCGCCATGTCGCGCGGGCGGAGCACTACCGCCCGGCCATCGCCGAGTTCATCGAGGCCGCCCAGACCTTCGTCAACCCGGCCGCCTATTTCGCGGCGCAGCGACGGCGGGCCTCGGGCACGGCGGAGTGGGAGACGTGGTTCGCGCAGCGAGGCATCGACCTCGTCCTGGAGCCGACCCTCCCGATCGTCCCCTACGGCCGTGGGCCGGGCTATGACCGCGGCCACGCGGGCGGCCCCGGCGACCCGATGATCGCGCTCACCGCCCTATGGGACCTGACCGGGATGCCGGTGGCCGCCCTTCCCGTCACGTGGGAGGCGGGCGTCTCGCTCATCGCCCCGCGCGGGTGCGAGGGCAAGCTGGTGGCCGCGGCCATCGATCTGCAGGAGGGCGCGCTGCCGACCCCGAGATGGACGCCGCCCGCCCCCGCCGACGCGCCCATCGGTACGGTGACGGCATGATCGGTGATGTCCTCTGGGAACCGCCCGGCGACCTGCGCCAGAGCACCCAGATCGGCCGCTTCATGGAGTTCGCCGAAGGGCGCCACGGCCTCTCCTTTGACGGCTACGACGATCTGTGGCGATGGTCGGTCGAGGACCTCGAGGGGTTCTGGGGCGCCATCTGGGAGTTCTTCGAGCTGCGCACCCACGCCCCGTTCGAGCGCGTGCTGGCCTCGCGCGAGATGCCGGGTGCGGTGTGGTTCGAGGGCGCGCGGGTCAACTACGCCGAGCATCTCGTCGGGCGCGACGAGGACGCCGACACGGTGGCGGTGGTGGCCCACTCCCAGACCCGGCCCGAGTTCGAGGTCACCTTCGGCGAGCTGCGCGAGCAGGTGGCGCGGGCGCGCGCGGGCCTGCAGCGGCTGGGCGTCGGGCCCGGCGATCGTGTCGTCGCCTACCTGCCCAACATCCCCGAAACGCTCGTCGCCTTCATCGCCACCGCCTCGCTGGGGGCCATCTGGGCCGCCTGCGCCCCCGAGTTCGGGGCGCGCAGCGTGATCGACCGCTTCGCCCAGATCGAGCCGAAGGTGATGCTGGCCGTCGGCGGCTACGGCTTCCGGGACCGGTACGTGAGCCGGCTGGCCGAGGTTGAGGCGATCCGGGCGCGGCTGACCAGCCTCGAGCACGTGGTGGCCGTGCCCTACGGCGAGGCGGCGATCCCCGATGCCGTCGCGTGGCCCGATCTGCTGGGCTCGGCCGGGCCGCTGGAGTTCGAGCCGGTAGCGTTTGACCACCCTCTGTACGTGCTCTTCTCCTCGGGGACGACGGGCCTGCCCAAGGCGATCGTGCACGGCCATGGCGGCCAGCTCGTCGAGCACCACAAGAACCAGGGACTGGGGTGGGATCTCGGGCCTGGCAAGCGCCTGCTGTGGTTCTCCACCACCGCGTGGATGATGTGGAACGCCCTGGTCAGCGCGCTGCTGCTGCGCACCTCGATCGTGATGCTCGACGGGGATCCGGCGTGGCCGGACCTGGCTGAGCAGTGGCGGCTGGCCGAGCGCTACCGGGCCACCGTGATGGGGGTTTCCCCGCCGTATCTGATGGCCTGCCGTAAGGCAGGGCTCAACCTGCGTGACGACTTCGACCTGCGCACCATCGAGGTCCTCTGCACCGCGGGATCACCGCTGCCCGCCGAGGGCTACCGGTGGGTCTATGAGCAGCTGGGCCCCGACATCTGCCTGGTCAACGGATCGGGCGGGACCGACGTGTGCACGGGCATCGTGTCCGGCTGTCCGGGAGCGCCGGTGTATGAAGGGGAGATCTCCTGCGCCTCCCTGGCGGTGGACGCCAAGGCGTTTGACCCCGACGGCAACCAGGTCGTCGGCGAGCTGGGAGAGCTCGTCATCACCTCCCCCATGCCGTCGATGCCGGTGAAGCTGTGGGGCGACGAGGACGGGGAGCGCTACCGCGCCTCCTATTTCGACCGCTACCCCGGCGTGTGGCGCCAGGGCGACTGGATCCGCTTCAACCCCAACGGCAGCTGCGTGCTCACCGGACGGTCGGACGCCACGCTCAACCGCGGCGGCGTGCGGCTGGGGACCGGCGAGTTCTACGCCGTGGTGGAGGAGTTCCCGGAGCTGGCCGACGCCCTCGTGGTGCATCTCGAGGACGACGAGGGCGGGATGGGCGAGCTGCTGCTGTTCGTGGTGGCCTCGCCCGGGGCGACGGTCGACGATGCGCTGCTGGGACGGGTGCGCGCGATGCTGCGCGGCGAGCTGTCACCCCGCCACGTTCCCGACGAGATCATCCCCGTGAGCGGCATCCCCCGGACGCTCACCGGCAAGAAGCTCGAGGCGCCGGTCAAGCGCATCCTGCGCGGCGAGCCCGCCGAGAAGGTCGCCAGCCGCGACGCGCTGGCGGACCCCGGGGCCCTCGACGCCTTCGTTGCCCTCGCGGCTGAACGGACGGCTCAAGCTCCTTTAAAATGACCGCAGGAGACAGGCTGACGTTCATCGGTCAGGGAGAGAGACAGGACGTAACGAGATGGCGGTAGTCCACACGCCACCCCATGAGCCCCCGCTGGAGCGGTGGAGCCCACGCGGAAGCGATCCCGCGGCCCGGCTGCGCTCGTGGTCAGAGATCCTCGCCGCCACCCACCTCGCCTTCGATGTCGAGCCCACCTGGCGAACCCCCACGCGCTTCCAGGCCGCGGTGACCCGCCGCACCGTCGGCGACCTCATGCTCGTCGACTGTGCCGCCTCCCCGTTTCTCGGCCACCGCGACGGCGGCGTCATCGGTGACGACGCCGCATCGGGCCACGAGAACGTGCTCGGCTTCCAGTTCGTGTTCAAGGGGGTCGAACTGGTGCGCGAAGGCGACCGCCAGCTCGCGCTGAAGGCCGGCGACATGGTCCTGTGGGACGGTCTGCAGCCCACCGAGATCGAGATCGCCGAGGCCTTCTGCAAACGCACCCTGCTCTTCCCGCGTGACCGCGTCCTGGCCGTCTGCCCCCGGCTGGGCGGCCTGGACTCCCTGCCCTCGCTGGAGGGCAGCGCCTCGGCGCGCCTGCTGGTGCGCTTCATGAACGCGCTCGCCGTCGAGATGCCCGCCCTGGATGCCGGCGCCGGCGCGGCCGCCGCCAACGCCGCGCTCGAGCTCCTGCGCGCGGCGGTGGAGCCCGCCCTCCCCTCCGACCGCGCGGCCACGCGAGCCGCCATGCGCGCGGAGATCGCCCGCTACGTGCGCACCCACCTCCAGGACCCGCAGCTCGGCCCGGCCTCGATCGCGCGCGCCTACGCGATGTCGGTGCGCACCCTGCATGCCCTCTTCGAGGACGTCGACGCCTCCGTGGCCGGCCTGGTCCGCCGCGAGCGCCTGGCGCGCTGCCTGGAGGACCTCCAGCAGCCCAACGGCGGCTCGGTCACCGAGATCGCCTTCCGCTGGGGCTTCTGCGACGCCGCCCACTTCTCGCGCGTGTTCAAGCGCGAGTTCGGGGCCACGCCGTCCGAGATCCGCCACGCCGCTCTCGCCGCCGCCTAGCTCTAGCGCCCACTCACTGTTCGCCCTCGCTGGCCGTGTGGCCTGCCTCATAAACCGCCGGATTCCTGCCCAGTCGTATCGCTCTTGCACCATGATACGAACGTATGTTCTCATACGGGCCGGATGGAATCCTCCGCTTTGGCTATGCTCTGGCCCGAGTGCGGGGTCGTCTAATGGCAAGACGCCAGCCTCTGGAGCTGGTTATCAAGGTTCGAGTCCTTGCCCCGCAGTGAGGAACTCCGTCTGGTCGAACACGCACTTCGCCGCGTACGACCTTGATCGTCGATCGTGCGGATGACGCTCGATCTCGCCCTCGGTGCCTTCGCCGTCGCGCTTGAGACAGCCGGTCCCCGGGTGGCAGGCGCCGGAGAGCTGGCGGGTGCATGCCAGCGGGGTGTTCGTGGTGATGCCGCTCGAGGCCGCCGACGCGGCGCGGGCGTAGCCCTACGGTTGGTTGCCGGGGCGCGGGTACCGGCGCCCGGTGCGCGGGTGCGCGGGGCGCGCGGGTGGGCGGGTGCCGGCGCGCGTGTGGCGGGTGCCTGGGGCGGGTGGGCATCGGCGGACCGGCGGCCCTCGGCGTCTACTGCGGCTGGGGAAGGGTTGGGCTAGGGCGGCTTGGTGAAGGTGCCCGCGGCGGGTGACGCGACGTTGTTGACACTTCAGAGCACGCACTCTGTCTTGCGAGACGGTGTGCTTTGGGGAGTCAACGGGACATGCTCTGTGGAGCACGCCGCTCGAGACCAGGGGGTGTGTGCTCTGGAGCGTCAAGATTTCGCCCGCCGGGCGCCGGGGCGCCGGGGTGGCGGGGGCGCCGGTGCACGGGGCGGCGGGGCCGGGACGCCGGGGGCGCGGTGCGCCGGGCGCCGGGGTGACGGGGCCGGGTGGCCGGGACGCCGGTGTGGCGGCGCCGGTACGCCGGGGCGGCGGGGCTCGCCCGCGGGCGCGCTCCAGCCCGCTTTCCCAGGCAGGCGGTCAACCCGACCCGCCGCCGCGGCGCTCCGAACAAAGAGCGCCGGGGAGGAGTGGAGATGTCCCGCCGCCCCCAACCCCCGGCGTAGCCCTAGAGCGTCTCGAGATCCGTCGAGAGGTCGCCGAGCGCGTCGGCGTCGCCGATCTCCGTGTGCTCCGCGATGAAGCGCCGCGCGGACTGGAGGTCCTCGGAGCGGCCGACCGACAGCGCGCCCTCCACCCTGCCCTCGCGCAGGTAGAACACCGAGAAGGCCCCGTCGTCCAGCGAGCCGCGAATGACCTCGCGGTCCCAGTCGTAGGCGGGCCCGACGTACTCGATGGCCGCCCAGTCGGCGAGGTCGGAGAAGAAGTAGGGGACGACGTCGTGGGCCACGTCCTGGCCTAGCATGTTCAGCGCCACGGTCTTGCCGTGGTTGAAGGCGACGTCCCAGTGCTCGACGCGGATGCGCCGGCCGCCGTGGACGACGCTCTCGTACTCGGCCATGTCGCCGGCGGCGTAGACGCCGGGCGTCGCCGACTCCAACCGTGAGTTGACGCGCACGCCGCCGGTGTCGCCCAGGTCCAGGCCGGCGCCGCGAGCGAGCATGACGTCGGGGTTGACGCCGGCGCCGATGACCACCGCGTCGGCGGGGATCTCGCGGCCGCTCTTGGTGACCACGGTGGTCACGCGCCCGTCGGCGCCCTCGAAGCGGTCAAGCTCGTCCTCGCCGTGCAGGGTGATGCCGTGGCCCTCCATCAACGCGTGGAAGTAGCCGGCCGCCTCACGGCCAAAGGTGCGGATGAGCGCGCGCTCCTCGAGCATGACCATGGTGCACTGGCTGCCGAGCTCGGTGAGGGTGGCGGCGACCTCCGAGGCGATGTAGGAGCCGCCGATGAGGACGACTCGCTTGCCCGCGGCGTCCTCGCGGATCGCGTCGCTGTTGCCGAAGGTCCGCAGGTAGTGGATGCCCTCGAGCTCAGAGCCGGGCACGTTGAGGCGGCGGACGTTGGCCCCGGTGGCCACCAGCGCCTGGCCGAAGCCCACCTCCTCCTTGTTGGAGAGCTTGACCGTCCGTTGCGCGAGGTCAAGCTTCATCGCCGAGGTCCGGGTCAGCGTCTCGATCTGTTGCTCGGCGTACCAATCAGCGGTCTGAAACAGCGCGTCCTCGCGCGAGTCGGTGCCCTGCAGATACCCCTTGGACAGCGGCGGGCGGTCATACGGCAGGTCCGGCTCGCGCCCCACCAGCAGGATCGAGCCGTCGGCTCCGGAGCGGCGCAGCCAGCGGGCGCAGTTGCCCGCGGCCAGGCCGCCGCCGACGAGCAGGAAATCGACGGTGCGGTCAGCCACCGTGTCCAGGGCCGCTAGTTGCGGGCGCCGAGCTCTGAGCCCTCGGGCGCGAAGCGGGGCGTGATCTCGCCCTCGAGACCGGGGTCGAGGATGAGCAGCACCTGATCGCCGGCGTGGATGACCGAGTCGGCCTTGGGCACGAAGCCGGCCCCGTTGCGCAGGACCGAGATGATCAGCGAGCCCTCGGGCAGGTCGACGTCGTTGACGCGCTGGCCCGCAGCGCTCGACCCCTGTCCCACCTCGAGCTCGATGATCTCCAGGTGCTCCTCCTCGAGGGCAAGCAGCTGGACGAGGCCATACTCGGGCACCTCGTGCTCGATGAGTCGAAGGATCAGATCGGTGGCCGAGACCGCGGGCTGGATGCCGAGCGTCTTGAAGTGCACCATGTTGCGCGGGTTGTTGACGCGGGCGACAATGCGATCCACGCCGTACTTCTCCTTGGCGACCTGGCAGATGAGGATGTTGTCCTCGTCGTCGCCGGTGACCGCAATGACGAGGTCGGCGCGCTGGATCCCGGCACGCTCGAGCACCCACAGCTCGGTGGCATCGCCGTACTGCACGGCGTGCTCGAGCTCCTCCTCCACCACCCGAAAACGGCGATGGTCAGACTCGATGAGGGTGACTTCCCTGTCCTTGGCGGTCAGCTCCCGGGCAAGGTTCCACCCCACCTTCCCCGCTCCCGCGATGATCACGTACATGTGGCCGTGGCTCCCTTCTCAGGCCTCGAGAACGACGTGTTCGGCTTGATCGATGGCGTGCTGTGTGGGACAGATCGTGATCAGCCCCTGCTCGCCATACCACGCGGCTCGAGCCGGGTCAGCCACGCGCACGACCACGCGGGGCACGTTGAAGCGCCGCTGCGCGAGCTGGGCGATCACCAGGTTGGTGTTGTCGCCGCGGGTGGCCGCCAGGAACACATCCGCCTGCTCGATCCCGGCCTCGATCAGGCCGTCGACCTCCAATGCCGCACCGACCGTGAATCGTCCGCCGGCATCCTCCCAGCTGATCGACTGGTCCTTGTCCAGCCGCTCGTGTGACAGCGGGTCGCTGTCAAGCACGGAAACGTCGTTCCCGGCGTCCAACGCGCGCTTGGCTACCGCCGACCCCACACGGCCGGCACCGACGATCAGAATGAACATGCGCGGGACTCTAGGTCTTCGTCGCGGGAAATGGCGTCACATCGAGACCAATACCCGCGTCGGGCGTTAGCCCAAGCCGCTGAGTTCACAAGGCGTTCACCTGGTCAGCCTGCGGCGGCGGGGTCAGCGAGGCGGCCGCGATGACCAGCGCGAAGGCCAGCACCCGGATCACCACGCCCACCTTCGACGATGGCATCGGCTCCCCGAACACGATCGGCCCGGCGGCGATGGTGGTCAGGTTGGCGGCGGCGCTGGTCAGGGCGATCATCGGCACCGCGTCACCCAACTGCAGGCTGCGCGCCGAGATGAGCAGCCCCACCAGCGAAGCGACGAGGATGACCAGCGCCAGCGGATGCAGCAGAACACCGAAGCCGAGCGCATGCAGATGGGAGCTCAGCGCCTTGATCGAGGTGTCGGAGGTCGCCCACAGCAGCCCCGCGGAGACCGCCAGCATGCCGGGCCGCCGCGGCCGCAGCGCCAGCAGCAAGCCGACCGTCCCCGTGGCGGCCAGGAACACGGCCAGCGTGCCCGGGTCATAGCGCGAGTGCGCGCTGCCGGCGTCACCCGCGAGCGTGGCCGCCAGGAAGGCCAGGCCGGCGGCGGTGAGCCCCACCCCGATCCACTCGCGGCGGGTCACCGCGATGCCGAACAGCTTGTCGGCCACCACCGTCAACAGCACCAGGCCACCGGCGATGACCGACTGCACCAACGAGATGGGCGCCAGCGCCAGTGCACCGACGTGAAAGCCCCACGAGCCCAGAGCGATGGCGATGCCGAGGGAGTACAGGGGCGAGCGAAACAGCTCAACGGTGCTGCGCCAGGGGTGGCGCAGCTCCACCGACGGCGCCTCCCGGGCGCCGCGGAACTTGTAGAGGAAGCCCGCCACCGACCCGAAGGCGGTGAGGAGGGCCAGGACCAGCCCGATGTCGACGGACACGGACACTCGGGCGACGGAGGCTACGCGGCGCGGGTGGGCAAGGCGCTGGCTCCCGCGCCGCGTGGGCCCCACATGATCAGGTGATCAGCGGGATGATCAGGAGCGCCACGATGTTGGCGACCTTGATCATCGGGTTGATGGCCGGGCCGGCGGTGTCCTTATAGGGGTCGCCGACGGTATCGCCGGTGACCGCCGCGGCGTGGGCCTCTGACCCCTTGCCGCCGAAGGCGCCGTCCTCGATGAGCTTCTTGGCGTTGTCCCAGGCACCACCGCCGGCGGTCATCGAGACCGCCATGAAGAGCCCGACGACGATGACTCCGATGAGCAGTCCACCGAGCGCCTGAACCGAGATGATGCCGACGATCAGCGTGACGACGATCGGGATGAGCGCCGGGAGGACCATCTCCCGCTGAGCGGCGGCGGTGACGATGCTCACGCACTGCCCGTACTCGGGCTGCTCGGAGCCGTCCATGATCCCGGGCTTCTCGCGGAACTGGCGGCGGACCTCCTCGACGACGGCGGCGCCGGCACGGCCGACCGCCTCCATCGAGAGGGCGGCGAACAGGTAGACCATCATGCCGCCCACGAGCAGGCCGATCAGCACCGGCGGGTTGGACAGATCGAAGCTCGTTGGATGACCGCGCTGGGTGAGCTCCTGCCTGAACGCGTCGAACAGGACGAGGGCGGCCAGGGCGGCCGATCCGATCGCGTAGCCCTTGGTCACGGCCTTGGTGGTGTTGCCGACCGCGTCGAGCGGGTCGGTGACGTTGCGGACCTCCTCGGGCAGCTCAGCCATCTCGGCGATACCACCGGCGTTGTCGGTGATCGGGCCGAAGGCGTCGAGAGCCACGATGAGACCGGTGAGCGAGAGCTGCGCCATCACCGCGACGCCGATGCCGTAGATGCCGTGGCCGAGCTTCCAGGCACCGAAGATGCCCAGCGCGATCACGATCGCCGGCAGCGCGGTGGCCTGATAGCCCTGGGCGAGTCCCTGGATGATGTTGGTCGCATGACCGGTCTGCGACGCGCGCGCGGTGCTCTTGACCGGCGAGAAGCGCGTCGAGGTGTAGTAGTCGGTGATGACGAACAGCGCGGCGGTGATGACCAGGCCGATCAGCGCGCACAGGTAGAAGTGCCACCACTTGGGCGCGGGAACGAGGCCGCCGATGGTGAGGCCGTGCATCAGCCAGTAGGTGACCGGGATGAAGGCCAGGGCGGCCAGGCCGCCGGAGAGGATCAGGCCCTGGTACAGCGCCCGCTCGACGTTCCCCGACCGTGACTTCACGGCAAACGTCCCGATGATCGAGGCGATGATCGAGACGCCGCCCAGCACCAGCGGGTACATCGCGACGGCGGTGTTCTGGGTGAAGGTCAGGACGCCGAGCAGCATCACCGCGACGGCGGTGACGGCGTAGGTCTCGAACAGGTCGGCCGCCATACCCGCGCAGTCGCCGACGTTGTCGCCCACGTTGTCGGCGATCACGGCCGGGTTGCGCGGATCGTCCTCGGGGATACCAGCCTCGATCTTGCCCACGATGTCGGCGCCGACGTCGGCGCCCTTGGTGAAGATGCCGCCGCCCAGTCGCGCGAAGACCGAGATCAGCGAGCCCCCGAAGCTGAGGCCGATGAGGGCGTCAACCGCCTGGCGTGTGGTGTCGCCGACGATCCAGGTGAGGATCCCGTAGTAGCCGGCGACGCCGACGAGCGCGAGCCCGACAACCAGCATGCCGGTCACGGCGCCGCCGCGGAAGGCCACGGTGAGGGCCGGCGAGACGCCGCCGCGGGCGGCCTCCGCGACGCGGGCGTTGGCTCGTACCGAGACGTTCATGCCGACGAACCCGGCGGCGGCCGACAAGGCCGCGCCGATGAGGAAGCCGATGGCGACGCGCACGTTCTGCAGCGGGATCAGCAGGATGAACACCACCACGCCGACCGCGGCGATGATCGTGTACTGGCGCGTCAGGTACGCCGAGGCGCCCTCCTGGACCGCCGCCGAGATCGCGCGCATCCGCTCATTGCCAGGCGACAGCGCCAGCAGCGACCGCGAGGTGACAAAGCCGTAACCGATGGCGCACGCCGCGCAGATGAGCGCGATGACGACGCCATGGTTCGTCAGGAAGCTAGACAAGAAGGTCCTCCGGGAGAGCTCTAAATTCGGGAAGCGCGACGGATCGCGAGCACAACGTCAAAAAGGGCCTTCCGCGTTGAGATCGTGCGGAGACCCCGGCAAAAGCCCGGCGCGAGTCTAGCGTGCGGCCGGGCGGAACGTCGGCTGCAAACGGCCCGGGCGCGGGCAAAACTCCGCCGCGCCGCGGGTGGACGTGAGCTACTGCCCGGGCACCCAGAGCCGCCCGCTGCGCTGAGCGGGACCCGGCTCACCGGGTTTTGGTGTCTCGGGCTCGGGCTGACGGGGAGGTACCTGGCCGCCGCCGGACCCCCCGGGTTCCGGCTCACCGCCGCCTCCCGGGCCCGGCTCACCGCCGCCTCCAGGTCCCGGCTCGCCGCCGGGTCCCGGCTCGCTTCCGGGCCCCGGCTCGGTTCCGGGCCCCGGCTCGCTTCCGGGTCCCGGTTGACCGCCCGCGCCGGGCCCCGCGCCCCCGACGGGCGAGCTGCCGGGCTCGCCGGTCCCGCCGAGCCGCACGAAGGCCATCTGCAGCTGAGACAGCGCATCGCGGATGGGAGCCGCCTGCGGCGGCGCGACCTGCTCGATGACGGGCAGCAACGCCCGGACGGCCTCGATCGACAGCCGGACCTGGCCGAGGTCGCGCTCGTCCTCGGTGCCGGGCGACAACCCCGTGCGGCGCATGCCGAGGTTGATGAGCGACACCACCTGATCCATGAGGATCTGCTCGATCCGGATCTTCTTGATCTCGGCCTCGTAGGCGGCCCGGAGCTCTTCTTCGGTCGGCTGATCGCCGGTGCTCATGCGCTGCTCCCCTCAGACGTGGCTGCTCAGCGGCAGTGGGGCTCCAACACCCCGGAGTAAGTCTCGCGGGTCTCGGCCTGGACGGCGGCGTAGACCTCCTGCAGGCTCATCCCCGATTCCAGCAGCTTGCGCTGGCGCTGAGCGCCGTTGGCCGCCGGCAGGCTCACCTCGATGCCCAGCTCGGCGCGCACGGGCGCCGTCCAGTCCAGCAGCCGGTCCACAGCCCCAGCCGCGGGGTAGGGCTCGCGCCGCTCGAGCTCGAGCAGGTCACCGTCCAGTCCGTAGCGCAGTGCCCGCCACATGTTCTCCTCGATCAGCCGGTTGGGCTGATCGGTGAAGGGAACCTCCTCGTCGATGTCGCGCGCCGCCTGGGCCACGCAGGCGACGATGAGCGCCGCCAGCCCGTCTGACTCGGCGGCGGTCGGTTGCGCGTCGCAGATGCGCACCTCCACCGTGCCGAAGGCGAAGTGCGGGCGGATCGACCACCACACCTGGGTGTACTCCACGATCGAGCGCGTCTGGATGAGGAAGTCGATGTAGTCGCCGAACGCCGCCCACTCCCCGAAGACGTCGGGGACGCCGCAGCGCGGGAAGCTCTTGGTGAAGGTCTGGGTGCGGGCGCTGTGCAGCCCGGAGTCGCGGCCGTCGAGGAACGGGGAACTGGCCGAGATCGCGAGCAGCACCGGCAGGACTGGCCGGAGGCGATCGCACACCCGCACCGCCCGATCAGCGCCGCGCACCCCGACGTGGACGTGCAGCGAGAACGTGTTGTTGCGCCAGGCCACGTACTTGAGCCCATCCTCGACGCGGTGATAGTGATCGGTATCGATGATGTGCTGGTCTCGGTAGTCAGACCAGGGATGGGTCCCGGTGGCACCCAGCTCCAGCTCCTGGGCGCCGGCCACCGTGAACAGACGCCGGCGCAGGTCATGCTGAGCCGCGCGGGCCGCGGCGAGATCCTCGCCGCGGCCGGAGCGGATCTCGATCTCGGAGGAGATCAGCTCGCCGGCGATCGCCGGGCCCAGCGTTGGGTCCTCGGCGGCGGCGTCGCGCAGCTCCTCAAAGCGGCCGGTGAGCTCGAGGCTCGCCGGATCCAGGATCGCGAACTCCTCCTCCAGTCCGACGGTGAAGTCGGTGGATGCCTCAAACGCGGCACGCGCGGTGTCGATGTCGAGCTCCACAGCAGGCAGTTGGGAGAAGCTAGGTCAGATAGAAGTACAGCGCGTAGAGCAGATCGACCGCGGGGCTCGAGGTGTGCACGGTCACCTCGGGCGGCACCTGGAGCAGCGCCTCGGAGTAGTTGAAGATGATCTTCACGCCGGCGTCGACAAGCTCGTCGGCGATGCTCTGGGCCGCGGCGTTGGGAACCGCCAGGACGGCGACCACGATGTCCTGATCGTCAACGACCGTCCGCAGCTCGGAGTTGTGGCGGACGGTCATCGGGCCGATACGCGTACCGACGCGCTCGCGGTCGATGTCGAAGATGGCCACCACGCGGAAACCGTGGTCAGCGAAGATGTCCGACGTCGCGATGGCGGTGCCGAGGTGGCCAGCGCCGAACAACGCGATGTTGTGCTGGCCGGCGGTCCGCAGGATCTTGCGGATCTGGCTGACCAGCGACTCGACGTTGTAGCCGACACCCCGCTTGCCGAACTTCCCGAACCCGGAGAGGTCACGGCGGATCTGGGTGGAGTTGACGTGCGTGTAGTCGGCGAGCTCCTGAGAGGAGATCGTCTCCTTGCCGATCTTTCGCGCTTGCGTGAGGACCTGCAGGTACCGCGACAGTCGCGCCGCAACCCCGAGCGACAGCTTCTCGCTCGGTTTGTCGAGGCCCGGGCCCGGCGGTTCGGTTCCGCGGCCGACCGTGTAGCTCATGCTCGGTCCACTCTAGTGGGTCTGCTGAGGTGAGTCTGGGCCGTCCGCGCGCGTGAGCCAGTCGGCGAGCGCAGACTCGTCCACGAACAGCTCAAACGCCTCCACCCCATCGATGGCGACCACCGGGATCCGCTCCAGATAGTCGCGCAGCAGCCGCTCGTCGGCGTCGATGTCGCGCTCGACCAGCGCGAAGGGATGACGGGCACGGACCCGCTCCAGCACGACGCGGGCGTCGTCGCACAGGCAGCACCCGTCGCGGCCGTAGAGGATCACCTCGGGACCGGTGGTCATGCGACCAGGGCTCGCTCGCCGGTGGCGTAGACGTCGACCTCGAGGTACTCGGGGAACGGGCGCGCCGGCACGTAGCGCGCCGCGCTGGCGATCATCGCCGCGTTGTCGGTGCACAGCTCCCGTGGCGGGATATCCACCGCAACCCCGAGGGCCGACAACCGCTCGCGGAGGGGGCCATTGGCGGCCACCCCACCCCCGATGGCCAGCTGCTGCGCTCCGGTCTGCTTCAGCGCACGCTCGACGCGCAGCGCGAGCGCCTCGATGATCGCCCGTTGATAGGAGGCGGCGAGGTCCGCGCGCCGTTGCTGCGCCTCGGTCTCCCCCAGCTCGCGCACCTGGTACAGCAGCGCGGTCTTCAGGCCGGCGAAGGAGAAGTCCAGCCCCGGCATCCGCGCGCCGGTGGGAAAGGCGAAGGCCTCGGGGTCACCCTCACGCGCCAGGCGCTCCAGCGCCGCGCCGCCCGGATAGCCGAGCCCCAGCAGCCGGGCGCCCTTGTCAAAGGCCTCGCCGGCGGCATCGTCGAGCGTCTGTCCCAGGACCTCGTAGCCGGGCCCGTGATCGGTCACCCGGGCCAGGAAGGTGTGACCGCCAGAGGCGACCAGGCTCAGGAACGGCGGCTCCAGCGGAGACGGCTCGAGGAACGCCGCCGCGATGTGGCCGTGAAGATGGTCGACCGGCGCCAACGGCAGCGCGTGGGCGGCCGCCATCGCCTTGGCCGTGGCCAACCCCACCAGCAGCGCTCCGATCAGGCCCGGTCCCCGCGTGACGGCCACCAGCTCGACCTCGGCCAGCTCGGCGTCGGCCTGGGCCAGCGCGTCCTGGACCGCGGCCCCCACGAGCTCCAGGTGGTGGCGGCTGGCGATCTCGGGCACGACGCCCCCGTAGCGATCGTGGATCCCCTGCGAGGAGATGACGTTGGACAGGATCCGGCCGTCTCCGGTGACGACGGCCGCGCAGGTGTCGTCGCAGGAGGTCTCGAGGGCGAGGATCACCCCGCCGCGCCCGAAGGGGTGGTGCTCTCCAGAGTGCGCCACATGATCACCGCATCCTCGCCGTTGTCGCGGTAATAGCGAGGGCGCGTGCCCGCGGACCGGAAGCCGAAGCGCTCGTAGAGCGCGATGGCGGGCGCGTTGGAGGTGCGGACCTCGAGGGTGTACTCGCGGTCGGTGCCGGCGCGCTCGATCATCTGCTCCAGCATCGTCCGGGCGATGCCCCGGCGGCGCATCGCCGGGTCGACGGCGATGTCCATGAGATGCCACACGGTGTCGTAGCGGGCGCAGATCAGGTAGCCGAGGAGCGTGTCGTGCTCGTCGACCGCGGCCAGGCACAGCCCCGACGGCTTGGAGAGCTCGAGCACGAACATCGCCAGGGACCAGGGCGTGGTGAAGGCCCGGCGCTCGATCGCGATCACCTGGGGGAGATCGGAGTAGCCGAGGGGTCGGATCGGGATGCTGTCTGTGGTCATGGCCGGGCGGTGCGAAGGGTGATCTCGGCGTCCGGCAGACGCAGATACTCCGGCTGGACGCCCTCCGGGGGCTCAGGCCGCAGGCCCAGGGCCAGCCGGCAGTGCTCAATGGCGCTGACGCGGTGAAGGCCTGAGTCCGGCTCAGGAATCCGCGCTCCCACATGCTCGAGAGCCGCCCTGAATTCTACCGCCCCGTCACCGGCCGCCAGCCAGGCGCGACCGTCCGCTTGCAGGCTCTTCGCCAGCGCCTCGGGAGCCAGGGCCCGCGCCGCGAACAGGGGTGTGGCGTCGGGCTGGGCCACGGCGGCGGTCAGCCACCCGGCGGCGAAGACCTCGCCCCGACGGGCGTCGATGACCGCCATCACCGCCTCGAGGTCGTCAGCCGCGGCGGGGCCGCGGCCGGCCGTGCCGTGGCCGCCCACGTCAGGGCCGGCCGCGCCGCGCGCCAGGGCGTGCAACGTCGAGACCCCGACAAGCTCGATGTCCCGGGCCCGCGCGAGCGCGTGCGCGGTGGCGACGCCGATGCGCAGTCCCGTGAACGTCCCCGGGCCGACCCCGACGGCGATGCGATCGATCGTCGTCCAGTCGGCACCGGCGGCCTCGAGCGCCTCGGCCACCAGCGCCAGCAGCCGCGTGGTGTGGCGCGGCCGCGCTCCGGGGGGTGGATCGTCGCGGCGCTCCACCGCCATGCCGCCGTCGGTGTCAAGGACGGCCACCGTCGTGGCGCGTGTCGCGGTGTCAAAGCCGAGAACCTTCACGTGATCACAACCTCGCGCTCATCGCCTCCGGCGTGCTCGAGGATGACGCGCGCGGCCACGTGACCCAGAGCGTCGAGCTCCTGCTCCCCGGCGGCCGGCCATTCCACGAAGGCGATGGTGTGGGCTCCGACGTAGTCGGCGAGCAGATCGGGGTCCTCGCCGCTCAGCGAGGCCAGCCGGTACAGGTCGACATGGGCCACCGAGGACTGCCCGCGCGCGGGATACAGGTGGCCGATGGTGAACGTGGGGCTCGTGACCGGGACGGTGACGCCGAGCGCCCGCGCGGCCCCGCGGACGAAGGTCGTCTTGCCGGCGCCAAGCTCGCCCTCGACGAGAACGACATCGCCGGCGGCCAGTCCGGACGCGAGCCGGCCTCCGAGCGCTTCGGTCTCGGCCGCGCCGTGTGACTGAAACCGGCCCTGCACTGGCCGACACTGTAGTGCCGGGGGTTCCGCTACCGTCAGGGCATCATGGCCGACGGTCCGTCCAGCTCCTCGGGGCGTATCGCCCTGCTCATGCAGCGCATCGTCGGTGACCGCGCCGACGTGCCCACCTCGTTGAACGATCTCCGTGGGTCGGAGACCGCGAAGGCGGTGGGTCTCGCCGCGGCGATGATCGCCAACAACGTCATCGCCCTGGGCTCAACGGTGGTCTTCAGCCGGCTGCTCAAGGACAACCAGGGCGGCGGCTATGGCTCGCTCGCCGCGCTGGTCAGCTACTTCCTGATCCTGTCGGTGGTCGGCCAGGCGATGCAGGTGGCGACGGCCCGCGAAGGCGTCCTCGGCCACCTGGGCGTCGGAGCCGAGTTGATGGTGACCGTCCGTCGGTGGACCCGCGGGCTCCTGCTGTTCACATTGGCGCTGACGGTGGTCTCGGTCCTGCTGCGCGACCCGATCGCACACGCGCTCAACGTCAAGCATGATCCGTGGGCCGCCGCGATCGGCCTCCCCGCCGCGGGGCTGTGGCTCGAGCTGTCGGTCCTGCGCGGCGTCCTGCAGGGCGTCGGCGACTACAAGGGCGTCGGTCTCAGCCTCATCGGCGAGCAGGGCTCCCGCCTGGTCTGTGGAGCGATCCTCGCTGCCGCCGGCCTCGGCGTGACCGGGGCCTACCTGGGCACCCCCCTGTCGTTCATCGCCATGGGCCTCTACTGCGGCTACCGGCTGCGGCAGCACGTGCGGGAGGTCGAAGGCGAGGCCGTGCCCACCGTCACCCCGGCCCGCGTGGCGGCGCCGAGCCTGTGGGAGCACGTCAAGCGCGCCTGGGCGCCCATCGCCGGGCTCGTCGTCATCGCCATCCTGCAGAACATCGACATCATCGCCGCCAAGAATCGCTTCGACACGCACACGGCGAGCTCCTACAGCGCGGTCGCCGTCGCGGCCAAGGTGCTCATCTGGGTGGCGATGGGCGCCGGCTTCTATCTGGTGCCCGAGGTGTCGCGCCGCCGCGCCCAGGGGCATGACCCGCGTCCGATCCTCGCGCGCGCCCTGGGCATCGTGGCGGTGTGCGCGGTCCCGGTCCTGCTCATCTTCGCGGTCGCCTCCCATCTCCTCATCAAGGCCGCGTTCGGCGCGTCCAAAACGACGGCGGCGGACTCACTCGTCGTCCTTGGACTCGCCTTCTCCGTGCTCGCCTGCACGTACCTGGCGGTCCAATACATGCTGGCCCTGCGGCGTACATGGTTCCTGGTGCCGCTCGGCGCGGTGGCGATCGCCGAACCGATCCTGCTCCTCAACGCCTCGCACGAGCCGAAGAGTTTCGCGGCGGTCGTCCTCGCGATCCAGATCATCGGCGCCGCGGTGGCCTTCACCTGCGCGCTGTGGCCGGATCGCCGACGCGTCTCCCCTCCCGGCCCACCCGAACCGGTGGCCGAGGAGCGGGTTCCCGAACCGGTCTGATCAGCGCGCGGCGAGCAGCCGCCCGGCCGCGTCGGACTGCACCGGGGGCGGGTCCAGGAAGGTCCGCACGAAGGCCTCCACCACCGCGGGGTCGAACTGGCGCCCGGCACCGTGGCGCAGCTCGTCCAGCGCTTGGGCGTGCGTGCGCGCGCCACGATGCGGCCGGTCGCTGGTCATCGCGTGGTAGGCGTCGCAGACGGAGATGATCCGGGCCTCGAGCGGGATCGCCTCCCCGGCGAGGCGGTCCGGGTAGCCCGTGCCGTCAAAGCGCTCGTGGGTGGCGCGCACGATCGGCGCGGCGCCGGCCAGTGCCGGCGCGGCGGCCAGGATGCGCTCACCGATGACCGGGTGGCGGCGGACGAACTCCCATTCGCTCTCGGTCAGCGGACCGGGCTTGGCCAGGATGGTGGCGGGCACGGCCACGTTGCCGATGTCGCGCAGGTCAGCGGCGTAACCGAGCTCCTGGAGCCAGACCCCGGTGAGCCCGAGCTCGGCGCCGACGCGCTCGGCCGCCCGGGCCACCGCCGTCGCGCGCTCGGGTGAGTCGACCTGGCACGCGGCGAGCGTGGCCAGCAGCACATCGCGGGTCTGCGCGGCGGCGCTGGTCCGACGGCTGTGCTTGCGCGCATACATGCGCCGGTCGCAGACCCGCAGGGCCTCGGAGGGATCGCCGGCTTCGTCGGGGATCTGGGCCACGCCGCTCGACGCGGTGATGGCAAAGCCCTCGCCGCGCTCGCTGAAGCAGTCCGTCCACTCGACCAGCCGCATGTCGAGCTCGTCGCCGGTGACGCCGGGGGCGAGCACGCAGAACTCGTCGCCGCCGAGCCGGTAGGCGCCGCCCGTCCCCGTCACCGCGTGCTGCAGGGCGGTGGTGAGGCGCACGAGGAGCGCGTCACCCGCGGGATGGCCGAAGCGGTCGTTGTACTCCTTGAAGCCGTCAAGGTCGAAGATGGCCAGCGCCGCGGGACGGCCCTCGTCGATCAGCCGTTCGATGTCGCCCATGAGCTGGCGGCGGTTGCCCAGCCCGGTGAGCGGGTCGGTGAGACCGAGGACCTCGAGCTGGCGCTGCGCCTCGCGCATACGGTCGCGCACCCGCTCGTTCAGCCCCCAGGCGGTGACCCCGGCCGCGCCGGCGAGGGTGACAAAGAGCGCGTGGATGCCGGCCCAGGTCCACGGATGCTCCTGGGCCGCGCGCGTATCGAAGACGGCGCTCGGATCCAGGGTGCCCATCACCCCGTGATGGATGAGGACGAACGCCACCGCCAGCAGGAACGGCGCCCAGTCCTCGTAGAGGGTGAGGACGAGGATGACCACGAAGAAACTGAAGTGCATCTCGGTGAGCCCACCGGAGATGTCCACCAGCGCCGCGGCACCGGTCAGCAGGCCCATCGAGGCCGACATCGATCGCCACTTGCGCGAGGCCTCACTCCACGCCGCCAGGGCGCCGAAGGCGAGCATCGCCGCGACCTCCGGGATGTACTGGACGGCGCTGGTGCCGTGCGTCACCACGGCGTAGACCGCGACCACGACGATGGTGATGACCAGCAGGACGCCGATCAGCCGGTGGCGACTGCGCCAGTCCTCCGCGGGCAGCGAGCCGCCGTGCGGCAACGCGGCGCGCAGGCGCCCAACCGGTCCGCGGGGCGCGCGCCCCGGCCCGTCCGTCGACCGCTCCCGGGTCGCGCTCATGTCAGCGGCTTCGCTTTCAGCACGAACGAGGGCCCCGCGGCGCGTCCGGACTCGTCGAGACGGTGCAGCGGGCAGACGAAGAGGAGCGCCGCCGGCGGCCTGACCCCGGCCACGGAGTACCCCAGCATCATCAGGTGCGGGCCGACCGAGGCCAGCGTGGCCGCGGCAAATATCACAGCGATGATGAGATTGGGGTGACGACGAAGCTTCATCGCCGTCGTATCGACCCTGAAATCCGCGTGCTTGAGCCTTAATCGGCCATTGCGGCATGCGTCCAGGATCTCTGGACACATGCCCTCGGACGAGGCAAAAACGGGGCCGCGGCGCGCCCTAGAAGAGGCCGAGCTGGACGGTCTCCGACGACGCCTCAGCGCTCATGCCTGAATCCGGTGTATCGGGTTCTGGGTCGTCGCTGGAACTGTCTCCGGCGCTGTCGCCAGAAGTGCCTCCGGGGCTGTCGGCGAGCGTGTGGGCGGCCGCGGATCGGGGCTCCTCTGCGGCCTCCGCGGCGTCGGCGTCGGCGGGTTCGGGGACGTCCTCGTCCTCGAACACGGGCTGTTCCGGGGCTCCCTGCGCCAGGAGGTCCGGAATCCGCAGGAAATCGGCTCTCAGGACCTCGAGCGTCGAGGGCGTGTAGAGAGCCGCCGCGGGGTGATAGAGCGGGTAGAGCCTGATGGCGCGCGCGCCGATCATGCGCTCCTCCGCCTGCCCGTGCAGGCGCGAGATGCCGGTGTTGTCGCCGCGCAGGAGCTTGGTGGAGAAGTTGCCCAGGGTGCAGATCACCGTGGGCTGGATGAGCTCGACCTGACGGCGGAGGTATTCGTTGCAGGACTCGATCTCGTTGGGGTGCGGGTCCCGGTTGCCTGGCGGGCGGCATTTGACGGTGTTGCAGATGAACACCTCATCGCGGTCCAGCCCGATCTCGCCGAGCAGCTTGTTCAGGAGCTTGCCCGCCTGACCGACGAAGGGCAGGCCCTGTTTGTCCTCATTGGCACCGGGGGCCTCGCCGACGAACATGAGGTCCGCATCGGCGTTGCCGGATCCGAAGACGACCGTCGTTCGCGTCTGGTGCAACGGGCAGCGCGTACAGTGCTTTGCCTGCTCGTAGACCGCCTTGAGCTGCTCCCGCCGCTCTGTGGGGCTTGTCACGGATGTCGATGCTAGAGGGGCCATCAGACGGGGTATCCTGAGCCTCGTGGCCGGCACCCACAAGGGCCGGACCTAATGACAGCGACGTTTTTCCCCCAATCTCCGACCGGTATCTCACATGCGGGAACTGGACCGGCTCTCTCCCCTCGCCCCTGCGGCGCCCCCCACCCCGTCCTCGACGACTGAGCCCACCGCCCCCGCGCGGGTGGCCATCGTCGGCAACGGACGCCTCGGCAACGCCCTGGCCGTCGCCCTGCGCGCCGCCGGCGTCACGGTGAGCGGTCCGCTGCGCCGCGGCGAGGCCCCCGCGGGCGTTGACGCGGTGCTCCTCTGCGTGCCCGACGCCGAGATCGCCGCGGCGGCCGAGGCGGTGCCCACCGAGCTGCCGGTGGGCCACTGCTCGGGCGCGACGGGCCTCGAGCCCCTGGCCGACTCGCGACGCGACGTCTTCTCACTGCATCCACTGATGACCGTCACCGGCGATCCCGCATCGACGGTGTTCGCCGGCGCCGGCGCCGCGGTGGCCGGGAGTACACCGGAGATGGTGTCGCTGGCCCGGGCGCTGGCGCAGCGGCTGGACATGCGCCCCATCGAGGTCGCGCCCGGTGACCGGACCGCGTATCACGCCGCGGCCTCGATCGCCTCCAACTTCCTGGTCACCCTCGAGGCCGCCGCCGAGCGGCTGGCCGGTACCGTCGGAATCGAGCGCGAGGACCTGCTGCCGCTGGTCCGGGCGACCGTCGAGAACTGGGCCCGCCTGGGCGGCGAGCGCGCGCTCACCGGACCGGTGGCCCGCGGCGATGAGGAGACGGTGGCGGCGCAGCGCCAGGCGATCGCCGAGCACGCCCCAGACCTGCTGGCCCTGTTTGACACGATGGTCGAGGCCACCCGTGCCCTGGCCAGCGGCGGAGCGTTGGTGCGATGAAGACCGTCCGCACCGTGGCCGAGTTGCGCAGCCAGCTGGCCCGCGCCCGCCGCGCTGGGCACACCATCGGGCTCGTGCCCACCATGGGCGCCTTTCACGCCGGTCATCTCTCGCTCATGCGGCGTGCCCGCGACGCCTGTGACGTGGTGGTGGTGTCGCTGTTCGTCAACCCGGCCCAGTTCAACGAGGCCACGGACCTGGACGTCTATCCGCGCGACGAGGCGCGCGACGCCGAGCTGGCCGTGGAGCAGGGCGTCGACTTCCTGTTCGCGCCGGGCGTGGACGAGGTCTATCCCGACGGATTCGCCACCTCGGTGGCGGTGCGCGGGCTGACCGACGGCCTGGAGGGCGCGCATCGTGGCCACGGCCACTTCGACGGCGTGACCACCGTGGTGAGCAAGTTGCTGAACATGGTCGGGCCCGACGTCGCCTACTTCGGGCAGAAGGACGCTCAGCAGGCCACCGTGGTGCGGCGACTCGTCCGCGACCTCAACTTCCCGGTGCGCATCGAGGTCTGTCCCACCGTGCGCGGCGAGGATGGCCTGGCCCTATCGAGCCGCAACGTGCTGCTGACCGCCGCCGAGCGCGTCCAGGCCACCGCCCTCTACCGCGCCCTGCGGGCCGTCCAGGCCGCCGTGGCGGCGGGCGAGCGCGACCCAGAGGCCGCTCGCGCCGCCGGCTTGAGCGAGCTGGCGGAGGCGGGCATCGACCCCGAGTACCTGGCCGTCGTGGCCGCCGACACCATGGAGCCGGTGGCGTCCGTCGAGGGCGACGTGCTCGTGGCGGTGGCCGCCCAGGTCGGCGCTGTACGACTGATCGACAACGTGCCGATAACCGTCCTGAGATCCACTCTGAGCAGTACTGACACCGAGGTGGCGACCCCGCACGGGGCGCCAACCACCTAAAGGAGGCGAAAGCCATGTCTGCAACCCCACGGACCACCGTTCCCCAGAGCCTGGATGGACCGCTCCCGATGACCCTTCCGCGCCTGGCCGAGTGCAAGCGGCTCGGCGAGGCGATCGTGATGGTGACGGCCTACGACTATCCGTCGGCTCAGGTCGCCCAGGAGGCCGGCGTGGACGTCGTCCTCGTCGGGGACTCGGGTGCCATGACGGTGCTCGGCTACCCGTCGACGATTCCGGTGTCCATCGACGAGATGCTCATGCTGGCCTCGGCGGTGCGGCGCGGGCTGCGCACGCCGCTGCTCGTCGGTGACCTGCCCTTCGGGTCCTATGAGACCTCGAATGAGCAGGCGATCGCCACCGCCCAGCGATTCATCAAGGAAGCCGGCTGCGATGCCGTCAAGCTCGAGCGCGGCGGGACCAGCGTGGAGCGGGCGCGGGCCATCGTGCAGGCGGGCATCCCGGTGATGGGCCACGTCGGCCTCACGCCCCAGACGGCCACCGCGCTGGGCGGCTACCGCGCCCAGGGGCGCACCGCCGAGCAGGCCATCGCCGTGGCGCGGGACGCCATCGCCTTGGAGGAGGCCGGTTGCTTCGCCATCGTCCTGGAGGCGATCCCCGCCGCCGTGGCGCAGGAGATCATGGCCCGGGTGGAGATCCCGGTGATCGGCATCGGGGCAGGCCCGGCCGACGGACAGGTGCTGGTCTTCCACGATCTGCTGGGCATCTATGACGGTCACGTGGCGCGGTTCGCCAAGCGCTTTGCCGACGTGCGCGCTCACATGGTCGCCGGGGTCGCCGAGTACGCCGCCGAGGTCCGCAGCCGCACCTTCCCGGCACCCGAGCACTGCTACTCGATCGATGATGAGCAGCTTGCGAACTTCCGTGCCGGCCTGACCTAGAACCACGTCGGCAATCCCGTAGGATCAGGGCGAATGGCACGGTTTGCCCAGGTGTTCGCCCCGCGGGATCGCGTCTACTTCGAGCTCTTCGAGGAGGCGGGGCAGAACATGCTCCGCTCCTCGATGCTCCTGCACGAGCTCCTCACCGACTACCCGGACAACAAGCAGCTGGCCGGCGAGATCCTCGACCTCGAGCACGAGGGCGACCGGATCACGCACGACATCATCGACCGGCTCAATCACACATTCGTGACCCCGATCGACCGCGAGGACATCCTCGCGCTCGCCTCGGCGCTGGACGACATCGTCGACTACACCGAAGAGGTGGCCGACTATCTGGGCCTCTACAAGATCGAGGCCCCGATGGACCAGGCGATCTGGCTGGCCCGCGTGCTCAAGGATGCCTCCAGCCAGCTGGCCGAGGCCATCCCCCACCTCCGGGGCTTCCGCGACATCAGCCGCTTCACCGTCGAGGTCAACCGCCTGGAGAACGAGGGCGACCGCATCACGCGCGAGGCGGTGGCCTCACTGTTCGACGGCGGGATCGACCCCATGGTGGTCATCCGCTGGAAGGACATCTTCGAGCGCCTCGAGGCGGCCATCGACGCCACCGAGCGGGCGGCCAACATCATCGAGGGCATCGTCATCAAGAACTCCTGACGGGCGCGCGCCGTGCTGTGCGGCGCGGGGCCGGCCGGCCGCCGCCGCCACGTCTCGGCGCAGGCGGTCAGGTCTCGGCGCAGGCGGTCAGGTCTCGGGGCAGGCGGTCAGGTCTCCGCGTACGTGATCTCCTTGATCACGCGAGCGGGGGCGCCGACCGCGATCGAGCGCGGCGGCAGGTCACGGTTGACCACGGAGTTGGCACCGATCACGCACCGCTCCCCCACCGTCACCCCGCTGGTGATGACCACGTTGGCGCCGCACCAGACGTTGTCTCCGACGCGCGTGGGCCCTTTGCTGCCGAAGCCCTGCCAGGTGATGGGGCGGTCGGGATCGTCGAAGCGATGGTCGGCATCGGTGATGAAGCAGCCGTTGGCGAACATGCAGTGGTTCCCGATCTCCACCAGCTCCATCGCCGCCACCATCACCCCCAGGTTGAGGAAGCTCCCCTCGCCGATGCGGATCCGCCCGGGCGCCGGCGCGGTGAGCCACACCCCGGGCTCGAGCAGAGTGCCGGACCCGATCTCGAGCCGCCCATCGAGCAGGGCCTCCAGCACGTCGCCGTGCAGTGGCCAGCGGGCAAAGGCACCGCGGCGCATCAGCTCATAGTGGATCCGGGCCCGGTTCCAGGGCAGCGTGTTGCGCTCATACCAGCGCCACTTCTGCAGCCACAGCTTCAGCTCAGGCCACGAGGGCACCCGTGACGGCGGTTCGGGCGCCATCGGCGCTCAGCGCTTGCCGGCGCTCGTCCGGCCGCGGCTG
>DATJTQ010000171.1:0-5944 GCA_035503355.1 Solirubrobacteraceae bacterium | reverse complement strand
GGACAACCACTACATCGACCAGCCCTACCTCCCCGAGGACGGCTACCACCTCTCCAAGGACCTTGCCGACAAGGCGATCTCCTTCATCCGCGACAGCAAGCAGACCGCCACTCAGAAGCCGTGGTTCATGTGGTTCTGCCCGGGCGCCAACCACGCGCCGCATCACTGTCCACAGGACTACATCGACAAGTACAAGGGCAAGTTCGACGACGGCTACGAGGCCTACCGTGACTGGGTGCTGCCCCGAATGATTGAGAAGGGCATCCTCCCGGAGGGCACGGAGCTGACCCCGATGAACCCGCTGCCCGACGACCGGGTCACGGAGGGGGATCTCGTGCGCCCGTGGGATTCGCTGTCAGATGACGAAAAGCGCCTGTTCAGCCGGATGGCCGAGGTGTACGCCGGCTTCTCGGAGTACACCGATCACCAGGTTGGCCGGATCATCGAGTACCTGGAAGAGTCCGGGCAGCTCGACAACACGCTCATCCTCTACTGCGCCGACAACGGGGCGTCCGGAGAGGGCAGCCCCAACGGGTCGGTCAACGAGAACAAGTTCTTCAACGCCTGGCCCGACGACATCGAGCAGAACCTGGCCATGCTCAACCAGCTCGGCTCCCCGGATACGTACAACCATTACCCGACAGGCTGGGCGATGGCCTTCTCCACTCCGTTCCGGATGTTCAAGCGCTTCACCTATCAGGGCGGCCTGGCCGACCCGCTGGTCGTCCACTGGCCCAGGGGGATCACGGCCCGGGGAGAGGTGCGCTCGCAGTACCACCACTGCACCGACATCGTGCCGACCGTCCTCGACTGCTGCGGCGTGGAGATGCCCGACTTCGTGCTCGGGTATGAGCAGACCCCGCTGCCCGGCGTGTCGATGCGCTACAGCTTCGACGACGGCGACGCGCCGACGCAGAAGAAGATCCAGTACTACGAGATGCTGGGCACGCGGGCGCTGTGGTCAAACGGCTGGAAGGCCGCCACCGAGCGCGCGCCCTTCATCGGCACGCATGACCTTGCGACCGAGAAGTGGCAGCTGTTCCACACCGACGAGGACCGCTCCGAGATGCACGACGTGGCCGACCAGCACCCCGAACGGCTGGCCGAGCTCATCGACCTGTGGTACGTGGAGGCGGGCAAGAACGACGTGCTCCCGCTCGAGGGCCGATCCCTGCTGGAGATCGTGGCGGCGCAGCCGGAGGAGGCGCTGCCGCCGGGCGGGCTCTACACCTACTACCCGGACACCACCGAGGTGCCGGAGTTCTCGGCGGCCAACACGCGGGCGCGCTCATACAAGATCCTCGCTCAGGTCGAGATCGAGGATCCCGACGCGGCGGGGGTCATCTTCGCCCAGGGGGCGAGGTTCGGTGGTCATTCGCTGTTCGTCAAGGACCGCAGCCTCCACTACGTCTACAACTTCATCGGCATCCCGCCCGAGCAGAAGCTCGTCTCCAACGGGCTGACACCGGGCAGGCACGTCCTGGGGATGGAGTTCGTCAAGGAGTCGATGGACGAGCGCCACGCAACTCACGGGACGGCCAGGCTCTACATCGACGACGAGGTCGTCGCCGAGCAGAAGATCCGCACCCAGCCGGCGCATTTCGCGCTGTGCGGGGAGGGACTCTGCGTCGGCCGCGACAGCGGCGACGCGGTGAGTGAGGAGTACACGGCGCCGTTTGCGTTCACCGGCGGGAACATCGGCAAGGTGGAGGTGAGCGTCGGCGACGACGCGTACGTCGATCTCGAGCAGCAGTTCGCCGCCGCGATGGCGCGCGACTAGGCGCGCCGGCGGCGGGTCGCCGCGGTTGACTCCGGTTAGGGTGGCGTCGTGAGCCGGTATCGCCTCGGAGCGCGCGTCGCCGAGCTGGTGCGTGCCATCCGCGAGGGCGACGAAGCGAGCATCGAAGCGGCGGTGATGCGGGTCAGCCGCAGCCGCCGATGGCTGGCACCGCTGGCGCTGTGCGTGAGTGCCCTGGTGCTGCTCTTCGGCGGCCTGCGGCTGATCTTCACCAACTGGCGGCTCACCGTGCTGCAGATCCTGCCGGCGATGTGGATCTGGATCGCGTTCCTCGATCTCAAGCTGCACGTCCTGCACGGCAAGACCTTTCACGTCATCCACGGGCCGATTGCCTGGGTCGCCGTGCTGGCGATCATCGTGATCACGGCGGTCTCGTTCTACCTCAACGCGATTGTCGCCTTCGCCATCACCGATCCAGGCGGCCCGGCGATCGCGCGGGCGCGGGCCACCGCGCGGACTCACCGTGCCGTGATCCTGGCCTGGGGGGCGGGAGTGGGACTCGCGCTGGGGTACGCCACGATGATCGTCACCCGATACGGGCGGCCGTGGTTCGCGCTGTCACTCAGCGTTGTCGTCGGGGTGATGATGGTCTGTTACGTGTCGGTCCCGGCCCGGATGATCGGCGTGCGGCGCACCCAGTCGCGCCGCGACAAGCTCGTGACGTCGGCGGTCAGCGGCACGCTCGGCGCGGTGGTCACCGCCCCGTCGTACGTCATCGGCCGGATCGGGCTGCTCATGCTCGGCTCCCACGCCCTTCTCATCCCCGGGGTGTTCCTGGTCTCCCTCGGGGTGACGCTGCAGGCGGGGACCACGGGGGCGGTGACCGCGATCAAGATGAGCGCGACACTGCTGGCCGGATCACGGCTGCCGGCGGCGTGACCACGTCGCCGCGGTCCTCGTCGACTGCGGCCCGGCGCGCGGTGGAGTGGGGGTCGGGCGTGCCCGCCTTCGGCACCACGGCACGGTCATCCCAGCGCACCACCGTGCCGGCGAGACGATCGTGGAATCCTCGGCGGCGATCGTCGAAGAGGACGGGGATGAACCCGGCGCCGAGGGAGACGATCGAGAGAATGAGGCCGACGAATCGACGGCTGGACCTCCGCAGGCTGATCCGGCCGTCGGGCCCGACCACCCGGATCGACATCAGCCGTGCTCCGGGCGTCTGGCCGGTGAGCGTCCAGAAGGTGACGAAATAGGCGCCTGACCACAGCAGCCAGGCCGTGCCTCCTGCCAGGGCGAGGCCGAAGTTGATCTGACCGCTGATTCCGAACACCGAGAGGATGAGGTTGACGGCGCCGCCGACGAGCAGCGCGATGACGTCGATGACCAGGGCGTCGACGAGCAGGGCCACCGCGCGGGTCACCAACCCCGCATACCGTGGGGCGGCGGGAGCCGGCTCGGTCACGGACTCTGGGTCCGCGGACGGCGCCGGAACAGCGAGCGGGCGAAGCGCTCGGCGGCGTCGTCGGCCACCACGGTGCGCGAGCGCACACCCTCGGCCATGTCATCGGCCAGCCCCGCGGTCTGCTGGGCCAGCGCGGCCCGCAGCTCCGGCGAGCGGGTGATGTGGTCAAGGATGAGCCGCATCTCGTCGGAATCCAGCAGGCCCGCGGTGATCTCGTCGACGAGGCGGCTGTCCAGCACGCTGGCGACCAGACGATCGACCCCGGGATCGTCGAACGCGCTCGAGATCATCGCCTCGGTCGCCGGATGGTTGATGATCACCGTCACCACCTGATCGAAGGCCCCGGTGGCCAGCAGCCGATCGACGATCTCCTCGGCCACTCCCGAGCGCAGTACCCGCTCTCCCAGCACTCTCATCCGATAACCCGCATTGATCTGCGCCGACTCGCGCAAACGCGCCGCGGTTGCGTGGCCGTCCCGGACAAGGACCGCCGCAGTGTCGGCGGCACGCCGGCGCGCGGGGGCGGTCAGAGGCGAGCGCAACGCGACGGCCGCCGGCATGACCGCGACGCCCGCGGCACGCACCCCCAGCGTCATGACGCCGCGGGATCGCCGCCGCGCCGCCACCGCCGCTCCGATCAGCAGGTAGGGGGCATCCGATCGTTCCACGAGACGGCCACGATCTTCACGGCGGCGCGGGTGAGAGGGCCTCACCCAGGCCGGGTGATCATGACGCCAGATGCGTCGCGCCGCTCACCAGCAGATAGACGCCGAAGATCGCGCACACCCAGGCCATCAGCTTGAGCTGGTGGCCGATCAACCAGGTACGCAATGCGGAGAGGATGCGCACGGCGCGCCGCGGCATCGCGACGTAGATGGCGAGTGGAATGAGGATGCAGAGGTCGATGGCCACGACGAGGACCGCCGTGAGCACGATCTTCGTCGTATCGGGCCGGCCCGCCAGACCGTTGAGCGCCGAGACGTACACCGCGAGATCGGCCGGGCTCACGCACAACAGCACGCCGCCGACGCCGATGGCTTTGATCAACGTGAGGCGGTCGAGCATCCGCATCCAGTGCGGCGGCTCCTGGTGGCGCTCGGGGTCGCCCGCCGCGGCGGCGGCGAGGGGGTGCGTGGCGCCCAGCAGATTGCGCAGGCCGAAGCTGAGCAGCAGGATCCCCACCACGACGTTGAGCACCGCCTTGGTGGCGTCGCTGAGCCCCGCCCCGTCGCTGCCGAACAGCGCCAGGAGCCCGGCGGCGAGGAGCATGAGCACGATGCTCCAGCCGACCAGCAGCCCGACGGCGTTGCGCAGCGGATGGTTGCGCGCGGCCAGCACCGCGATGGTCGCCATCGTCGCGACCGGCGACAGCGCGCCGACTACCGCCGCCGACACCAGCTGAGCGACGAGCTGGCTCAGCGCGGGCTCCTGCGCCACCGAGACATGTTCCGCATCCTCGATGCCTCTGGGGTGACGTCACGTCACCCGTGCGGGGTGAACGCGGGGTGAACGCAACGGCCGCACCCGTGGCACGGCGCAAATCGCCGGCGGGCGGTGTGACCGGATCACCCGGAGCGGATGAGGCGCACTCACCCGGGGGAGACCCACGATGGCGGTGCCGGCGGCACTCCGCCGATCAGCCAACGAAACGGAGGTAGAGGATGAGTGACCTGGTGGCGATCGCTTACGCGGACGTAGCCACGGCCAACGAGGTCGCGGCCAATGTCGTCCAGGCGCAGAAGTCCCACTTGATCGAGCTCGACGACATGGTCGTGGTTGAGCGCAGGCAGGACGGCAAGGTCAAGCTTCACCAGCCGTCAGCGGCGGCCGGGGGGGCGCTGGGCGGCGCCTTTTGGGGCGGCCTCATCGGCCTCATCTTCTTCGTGCCCTTCCTGGGCATGGCGGTCGGCGCGGCGACCGGCGCCGCCGCCGGTGCGCTCTCTGACTACGGCGTCGACGACAACTTCATGAAGCAGCTCGGGACCGAGCTCCAGCCGGGCGGGGCGGCCGTCATCGCGCTCGTGCGGAGCTTCACCGAGGACAAGATCGTCCCGCAGATCAAGGTGCCCGGGAAGATCATCCAGACCTCGCTGGACAACGAGACGGAGGGCCGGCTCGCAGACGCGCTCGCCGCTGCCAAGTGAGGACCGCGGGGCGCTCGCACGACCGACCGCGGGCGCCCCGCCGCAGCTCCTCAGACGAGGTTGAGGTGCTTGGCCCGGCGCACCGCCTCGGTGCGCGTGCCCACGCCGAGCTTGCGATAGATGTTCTTGGTGTGGGTCTTGACCGTGTTGATCGAGACGAACAGCTCGGAGGCGATCTCGGCCTTGGACATCACCGTCGGGAGGTAACGCAGCACCGCCTCCTCGCGGTCTGACAGGGGGTCGAGCAGCAGCCGACGGGGGTCCTCGTGCTCCGGGGCGCGATGCTCCTCCAGCAGCGAGATGACCTCGCCGGCCAGCGTCCGCTGTCGCGTCCCGGCGCGGACCCGACGCTGGAGCAGCTCGAGCAGGGGCGGCCCCACCGCCAGCAGTGGCAGGCGGAAGCCCTCGGGCTGGGCGCGGTCCAGGGCGTCCTCGACGAGCGCGATCGCGCTGTCCTCGTCGTGGGAGAGGTGGTGGGCCAGGGCGGCCAGCCCCAGCGCTTCGACCGTGCAGGCCGGGTGCGCCGCCGCGCTGTCATCCAGGAGCGGCTCCAGTTGCTGCAGCGCCTCGGCGGCATCCCCGTCGGCCAGCGACAGC
>DATJTQ010000170.1:0-11922 GCA_035503355.1 Solirubrobacteraceae bacterium | reverse complement strand
ATCGTCAACACCTCACTCCAGGTCTCGGCGGCCATCGGCGTGGCCGTGCTGGGCACCGTCTCCACCGACCGCACCCGTTCGCTGGTGGCACACGGGATCGGCTTGGACCGCGCGCTGCTCAGCGGCTACCAGCTCGCCTTTCGGATCGGGGCGGCGTGCGTGGTGGTGGCGCTGGTGGCGGCGGTGCTGTGGGTGCGCTCGCCGCGGCGGGCTGATGAGGTCGCCGTCGTTGACCCGGTCGCGGAGGTTCAGACCGCCTCGCCGCGGTAGTCGTCGCGGTTCGCGGTCAGCCGCGCGCCATCTCCAGCAGCGTCGTCACCGTGGTCCAGTTGCGCGCGGTGGCGGTCCCGAGCTTCCTGCCCGCCAGCGCGACCGCCAGCTTGGAGCGCGCCACCCCGTCGGGATGCCAGGAGTAGATCTCGCGGCCGTGGCGGACCACCCGCTCCTCGCCGGCCGCCGCCTCGTCCAGCGCCCGCACCACGTCGGCCGGCGGCGTGGCGGCCAGAAAGCTCACCTGGTAGCGCTTGGGGTCGGTGGCCACCTCGCCGAGAGGGTTGAGCTTGACCACGGCGGCCAGCTGGCGTGCGGTGCGGACCACCACCGGGACGTCGAAGCCGAAGCGGTCGCTGATGAGCTCGGCCGCCGTGCGCTCGAGCTGCGGCGCCTTCGCGGTGCTCTCCACCACGACGTTGCCGCTCTGCACATAGGTCTGGACGTCCTCGTAGCCCGCCTCCCCGAAGAGGGCGCGCAGGTCGGCCATCGGCACCCGGCGGTTGGGCCCGAGGTTGATCCCGCGCAACATGATCACTTGGCGCACGCGCCGGAGTCTAAGGACCAGGCCTCGCCGCGCCGAGGCGACCGGTAACGTCTCTACCCATGCAGCAGGCGGAGCTGCGGGACGACGCGACGGGCCCGGTCGTGACGGCGTCCGGGGTCAGCCGCCGCTATGGCGAGGGCGACACGGCCGTCACGGCCCTGCGCGACGTCTCGGTCCAGATCGACCGGGGCAAGCTGACCGCGGTCATGGGCCCGTCGGGGTCGGGCAAGTCGACGCTCATGCACATCCTGGCCGGGCTGGACAAGCCCAGCGACGGTTCGGTGACCGTGGATGGCACGGAGATCACCACGCTGGGCGACGACGCGCTGACGCGACTGCGGCGCGACAAGATCGGCTTCGTCTTTCAGTTCTTCAACCTCCTCCCCATGCTCACCGCCAAGGAGAACATGCTCCTGCCGATGGCGATCGCCGGCCGTGAGCCCGAGGAGGCGTGGCTGAACTCCATCATCGACGAGACCGGCCTGCGCCAGCGCCTGACGCATCGCCCGTCTGAGCTCTCGGGCGGCCAGCAGCAGCGGGTGGCGATCGGGCGCGCCCTGCTCAGCCGCCCCACCGTCCTGTTCGCCGACGAGCCCACCGGCAACCTGGACTCCAACTCCTCCGAGGAGATCCTCGCCCTGCTGCGCCGCTCCGTCGACACGGTGGGACAGACGGTGGTGATGGTCACCCACGACCCCAAGGCGGCAGCCATCGCCGACCGCCTCCTCTTCCTCTCTGACGGCCAGATCGTCAAGGACCTCGCCGGCGCCGACGAGAACGAGATCGTCGACGCCATGAAGGACCTGTAGCGGCCGTGCTCCGTGTGGCGCTCAAGGGGTTGGCCACGCGGCGGCTGCGCGCCGCGCTGACGGCGGTGGCCATCGTGCTCGGGGTCGCCCTGGTGGCCGGCACCTTCGTCCTCACCGACTCGATCACCGGCGCCTTTAACTCCATCTTCTCCACCATCTACCAGGGGACCGACGCGACGGTCACCGGGCGCAGCGTCATCGACGCCAAGGCCAACGGCGGGGCCGGCAACAACGGCGACGTGCCGCCCTTCAGCCAGTCCGTGCTGCCGCGAGTGCGGAGCCTCCCCGGAGTCAAGGACGCCATCGGCGACGTGTCGGGCAGCCTGCAGATCGTCATCAACGGCAAGGCCATCACGTCCGGCGGCGCCCCCAACCTCGGCTTCAGCGTTGACCCGGCCAAGCCCCAGTTCACCTCGCTCAAGCTCGTCAGCGGCTCCTGGCCCGGCCCCGCGGCCGTCGTCATCGACACCACCACCGCGTCAAAGCACCACCTCCACGCCGGACAGACGGTGGGCGTGCAGGGCGTCGGCGCCGTGGTCCGGCTGACCATCTCGGGACTGGTCAAGTTCGGCTCCACCTCGTCACTGGGCGGGGCCAGCCTGGCCGGGCTGCAGCTGCCCACGGCCCAGAGGCTGCTGGGGCGCGAGGGCAAGCTCGACGAGATCCGCGCCAGCGCCAAGTCCGGGGTCAGCCCCAAGCAGCTCGTCGCCCAGATCCGTCCCATCCTCCCCCGTGACGCCCAGGTGCGCACCGGCGCCCAGCAGGCTCAGCAGGACTCCTCGTCGATCACCAGCTTCCTGAACATCCTCAAGACGTTTCTGCTCGTGTTCGCGGGGGTGGCGCTGTTCGTCGGCAGCTTCGTCATCGCCAACTCGCTGTCGATCACCATCGCCCAGCGCACGCGCGAGTTCGCCACCCTGCGGACGCTCGGCGCCTCGCGCAAGCAGGTCCGCCGCTCGATCCTGGTCGAGTCCCTGGTCATCGGAGCGATCGCCTCGGTCATCGGCCTGCTCGTCGGCCTCGCTCTCGCTCAGGGGCTGTTCGCGCTGTTCAACGCGGCCGGAGTGACGCTGCCCAACACCGGGACCGTGGTCAAGCCGCGCACGGTGATCGTCGCCATCGCCGTCGGCGTCGTCGTCACCGTGCTGGCCAGCCTGCGCCCCGCCATTCGCGCCACGCGGGTCGAGCCGATCGCCGCGGTGCGCGAGGGGGCCACTATCCCCGACGGGCCGTTGGCGCGCTACCGCACCGTGGCCAGCGGCGCCACCGCGCTCCTCGGCGTCGTGGCGCTGGTCCTGGGGCTGTTCGTGGTCAGCGGCACCGGCGCGGTGCTCGGCCTGATGGGCGTCGGCGCGATCCTCATCTTCATCGGCGTGGCCCTTCTGTCGGCGCGTATCGTCCCGCGCCTCGCGACGTGGCTGGGCTGGCCGGCCACCAAGATCGCCGGCGCCGTCGGCGAGCTCGCCCGCGACAACACGATCCGCAACCCGCAGCGCACCGCCTCCACCGCCTCGGCCCTGATGATCGGGCTGGCGCTGGTCACGTTCGTCAGCCTGCTCTCGGCGGGCATCATCGCCAACTTCAAGAACGCGGTGAACGACGTCTTCAAGGGCGACTACGCGATCACCGCGCAGAACAACTTCTCGCCGATCCCGATCGCTGCGGGCGACGCGGTGACCCACGCTCCAGGCGTGCTGGCCGTCGGCGACGTCCGCTCCGGAGAGGGGAGGGTGCTCGGGTCAAATGAGCAGCTCACCGCGGTCAACCCCACCATCGGGCAGGTGGTCCACCTCACCTGGAAGCGCGGGTCCCAAGCGGTGCTGGCCACCCTGGGCGCCGACGGCGCCTTCGTCGACGACGGCTACGCATCCAAGCACCACCTCTTCGTCGGCTCGCGCCTGGTGGTGACCACGCCCACCGGAGGGCGGGTGCCGCTCGTCGTCCGGGGCATCTTTACGCCACCCAACGGCGGGTCGCCCTTCGGTCCGGTGACGATGTCGGCGGCAACGTGGGACCGCGCTTATCCCCAGCCCCAGAACCTGTACACCCTGGTCAAGATGCGCGGCGGCGAGACGCCGGCCAACTCCCGGGCGCTGAACCGGGTCATGGACGCGTTCCCCGACGCCAAGGTCCAGACCCGTCAGCAGTTCATCAACAACCAGATCTCGGGGCTGTCGAGCGTGCTCAACATCCTCTACGTGCTGCTGGCGCTGTCGATCATCGTCAGCCTCTTCGGCATCGTCAACACCCTGGTGCTCTCGGTGTTCGAGCGCACCCGCGAGATCGGGATGCTGCGCGCCGTCGGCACCAGCCGCCGGCAGGTCCGCCGCATGATCCGCCACGAGAGCGTCATCACCGCGCTGATCGGATCGGTGCTGGGGATCGTGCTCGGCATCGCCTTCGGGGCGCTGGTGGCCGCGCGCGACAGTTCGTCGATCGCGTTCGTCATCCCTGTGGGGCGGATCATCGTCTTCCTCATCGCCTCGTGGCTGGTGGGGCTGCTGGCGGCGATCTTCCCCGCCCGGCGCGCCGCCAAGCTCAACCCGCTGCAGGCGCTGGCCTACGAGTAGGCGCGACGGACCCTACGAGTAGTAGAAGAGCGGGTCCTGGCCGGGAATGTCGTTGCTGTTGGCGCCGTGGCGCCCGCGCGGCGTGTCCTGCCCCAGCGCGATCGCGAGGTCCTGCGCGATCGCCTGTTCTGAACGCGAGGCGATCAGCGGCTCGGCGATGCCCTCGACATGGACGCGCGTGCGAGTGCCGTCGCCACGCTCGGGCGGGTCGATCGGGACCAGCGCGTAGATCCGGTCCGCGCGGACGAACTTGCCGTAGCCCAGCGCGACCATCGGGGCAAGACGAGCCATCGTGGCCCGGATCCTACGCCCGGCGCCGGATCAGCGGTCGAGGATGAGCTCGAGCCGGCGCTCGAGCGCGGCGGCCAGCGTCTCACGCACCGAGCCCTGCGGGAAGCGCTCGACGAGCGCCGCGAGGAAGCCCTCGATGACCAGCCGCTTGGCGGCCTCCTCGGGCAGACCGTGCGAGCGCAGGTAGAACAGCTGCTCGGGATCAACCTGGGCCACCGCGGCGGCGTGGGTGCAGCGCACATCGTTGGCCTGGATCTCCAGCCCCGGGATGGCGTCGGCGTGGGCGCGCTTGGAGATGAGCAGGTTGCGCGACTCCTGGAAGGCGTCGGTCTTCTGAGCCCCCGGGTCGACGATGATGTTGCCCTTCCACACCGCGCTAGAGCGGCCCTGCAGAACCCCGCGGAAGGCGAGGTCGGAGGTGGTGTTGGGGGCGGCGTGCTCCTGGGTGGTGTCGAAGTCGATGTGCTGGCGGCCGTGGGTGGCGTAGGCGCCGGTGACGCGGGCATCGGCGCCCTCTCCGGCCAGTCGCGTCTCCATCAGCACGTGGCCCGAGCGCGAGCCAAAGCCGAGCGCGACCCAGTCCAGTGAGGCGTCGCGCCCGACGGTGCCACGCTGCGCGCCGAACACGAAGCTCTGCTCCGACAGTCCCTGGCCACACACGTAGCGCAGGTGAGCGGCGTCGCCCACCACCAGTTCGGTGGTGATGTTGAAGATGCCGTCGAGGTCGTCGGCCGCGGAGAGGAACTGCTCCCACACCTCGGCCTGCGCGCCCTCCTCCACCACGATCCGCGTGCGCTGGTTGACGAGGGTGCCGCCCTCGGACTGCACGGCGGTCAGCGAGATCGGCTCCTCCAGGACGACGTTGCGGCCCACCGTGACGGTCGTGGTGTCGCCGTCGACGGAGACCGTGACGCCCGCCGGCAGCTCGGGGTCCGCCAGTGACCACAGCTCGCCGGCACCGCCCTCGCGGACAACCGAGGCCGGCGTGTAGGCGGCGAGATCGAGGTCGGTGAGATCGGTGAACTCCCAGCCGGGCCGCCCCTTGAACTGGGGCAGCTCGACGGCGGCGGCGCTAGCCAATGGAGCCCTCCATCTGCAGCTCGATCAGCCGGTTCATCTCCACCGCGTACTCCATGGGGAGCTCCTTCGTGATCGGCTCGATGAACCCGTTGACGATGAGCTTGGAGGCCTCGTCCTCGGGGATGCCGTGGCTCATCAGGTAGAAGAGCTGGTCCTCACCGACCTTGGACACCGTGGCCTCATGGCCGACGTTGACGTCGTCCTCGGAGATGCGGATCGTCGGGTAGGTGTCAGAGCGGCTGTGCTCGTCGAGCAACAGCGCGTCGCACACCACCTTGGAGCGCGCGCCGTGCGCGCCCTTGGCGATCTCCAGCAGCCCGCGGTAGGAGCCGCGGCCGCCGTCCTTGGAGATCGACTTGGCGAAGATGTTGGAGGTGGTGTTGGGCGCGGCGTGAACGATCTTGCCCCCGGCGTCCTGGTGCTGGCCCTTGCCGGCAAAGGCGATCGAGAGGATCTCGCCGTGGGCGCGCTCGCCCATCAGGTACACGCTCGGGTACTTCATGGTCAGCTTGGAGCCGAGGTTGCAGTCCACCCACTCCACGGTGGCGTCGGTCTCGGCGATGGCGCGCTTGGTCACCAGGTTGAACACGTTGTTGGACCAGTTCTGGACCGTGGTGTAGCGGATGCGTGCGCCCGGCTTGGCGATGAGCTCCACCACCGCGGAGTGCAGCGAACTCGAGCTGTAGGTCGGGGCGGTGCAGCCCTCGACGTAGTGCACGTAGGAGCCCTCGTCGGCGATGATCAGCGTCCGCTCGAACTGGCCCATGTTCTCGGTGTTGATCCGGAAGTAGGCCTGCAGCGGCATCTCGACGTGGACGCCCGGCGGCACGTAGACGAAGGACCCACCCGACCACACCGAGCTGTTGAGCGCGGCGAGCTTGTTGTCGTTGGGCGGGATGACAGTGGCGAAGTACTCGCGAACGAGGTCCTCATGCTCGCGCAGGCCGGAGTCCATGTCCATGAACACGACACCCTGCTTCTCCAGGTCCTCGCGCACCTGGTGATAGACGACCTCGGACTCGTACTGGGCGCCGACACCCGACAGGAACTTGCGCTCGGCCTCGGGGATGCCGAGGCGGTCAAAGGTGCGCTTGACGTCCTCGGGGACGTCGTCCCAGGAGCGGCCCGGCTTCTCGGAGGCCCTGACGAAGTAGTGGATGTCGTCGTAGTCGACCTCGGACAGCATCGGCGAGCCCCACGTGGGCTGGGGGCGCGCGAGGAAATGCTCAAACGCCTTGAGGCGGAACTCGCGCATCCACGCGGGCTCGGACTTGAACTCCGAGATCTTCTCGATGATCTCGCGGTTCAGGCCCTTGGGCGCCTTATAGAGATAGTTCTCGGCGTCGCGGAAGCCGTAGCGCTCGTCGTAGTCGGCGTTGATGCCGCGCAGCGCCTCGTTCTCATTCAGCAGCGGCTCAGGAGCCGTGGTCGTGTCGGGAGTCGCCATCACTCCACCTCCAGCTTGATCGTGTCGTCCTCGATGATCACCGGGAAGGTGTCGACCGGAACATAGGCGGGCAAGGTCTTGGGCTTGCCGTTGGTGAGATCGAACAGCGAGCCGTGGCGCGGGCACTCGACGGTGCACGCCTGAGGGTCAAACGCGCCCTCAACGAGCGGTCCGTCGTCATGGGTGCAGCGGTCCTCGATCGCGTACACGGTGCCGTCGCAGTTGAACACGCCGATCTCGAGGTCCTCCCACTCGACCAGGCGCTTCTCGCCGGGAGTGAGCTCTGAGAGGGGGCAGACGTCGATGATGTGCGGCACGTGTGTAAAACCTAGTGGCGGGATCGGATTTCCGTAGTGAAGTCTAGCTGCTGCATGGGGCTCGATCAGCGCGGACGGGCTAGGCGGCGGCGTCTTCGGCGCTGGAGGCCGGCGTCGCGGGCTCCCACCCGGCAGAGTGGCCCAGCGAGGCGCTCTTGAGCACCTTGAGCGACAGCAACGCGCACTTCATCCGCTGCGCCGAGATGTCGATGCCCAGCAGGTCCAGGACGAACGCGCGGTCGAGCGAGAGCACTTCGGAGACGGTCATGCCCTTGACCTCGTCGGAGGCCATCGAGGCCGCCGCCTGCGAGATCGCGCAGCCGTGGCCCTCAAAGCGGACATCCGCGATCCGATCGTCCGCGTCGACGGTCAGCTTGACCGTGAGCTCGTCGCCGCACAGCGGGTTGAGGTCGTGGAACTGGAGGTCGACGCGCTCGAGCTCGGGCTCGGGCGGGCTCCAGTTGTGGGGCCGCTTGTAGTGCTCCAGGATGTTCTCGCGATACAGGTCGTCCATCTCTGTCTCTCAGGCTAGTCGCGGCACAGGCGGGGACGGGGCTCTCAGAGCTGCAGCACCCGGGCCACGGTGGCGAGCCCGTCGATGAGCCGGTCGGTGTCGGCGACGGTGTTGTGGACGGCGTAGGAGGCCCGCGTGGTCGCGCTCGCCCCCAGGCAGCGCATCAGGGGCTGCGCGCAGTGATGGCCGGTGCGCACGCACACTCCCTCGCGACCGAGGATCTCCCCGACGTCGTGGGGGTGGGCCCCGTCGATGACGAAGGACACCAGGGCGCCGCGGTCGGCGGCGTCGAGCGGCCCGTGCAGCTGGAGCCCGGGGATCTCGGCCAGCCGCGCCAGCGCGTCGGCCACCAGCGCACGCTCGTGGGCGCGGATGCGCTCGATGCCGATGGACTGGATCCAGTCCACGGCCACGCCCAGCCCGATCGCCTCGGCGATCTGGGAGGTGCCGGCTTCGAACTTCCAGGGGAGGTCGGCCCACGTCGACTCGGTGTCGCCGACCATCTTGATCATGTGGCCGCCGGCGATGAACGGCGGCATGGACTCCAGCAGCTCGCGGCGGCCGTGCAGGACGCCGATGCCGGTGGGGCCGTAGGCCTTGTGCCCGGTCCAGGCGTAGAAGTCGGCGTCGAGGGCACGCAGGTCGACAGCGATCTGCGGCACCGCCTGGGAGCCGTCGACGACCACGATCGTCCCCGCCGCGTGCGCGCGGCGCACGATCTCCTCGATCGGGTTGATGGTGCCCACCACGTTGGAGACGTGGGCGACGGCCACCAGCTTGGGGGAGCGCTGAAGCAGCTCGTCGAGGGCCTCGAGATCGAGCTGACCGTCTTCGAGCACCGGGACGTAGGCCAGCTCAGCCCCCGTCTCTGAGCAGAGCAGCTGCCAGGGGACGATGTTGGAGTGATGCTCCATGTGGGTGAGCACGACCAGGTCGCCCTCCCCCACGTGCTGGCGTCCCCAGGTGTAGGCCACCAGGTTCAGCGCCGCCGTCGCGTTGGCGGTGAAGATCGTCTCCTCGGTGGTGGAGCCCAGCCAGGAGGCGATCGTCTGGCGCGCCCCCTCGAACTGATCGGTGGCCTCCACCGCCAGCGGATACACCCCGCGATGCACCGAGGCGCGCGTCTGGGTGTAGTAGCGCGTCATCGCGTCGATGACGACCTGCGGGGTCTGCGACGTCGCCGCGGAGTCCAGGTAGGCCACGGTGCGCCCGTCGAACTCCCGCGCCAGGGTGGGGAACTCGCCGGTCAGGTCGCGGATGGCTTCGACGGTTGACATCAGCTCAGGCTCGGCTGCCGAGACGCACCGCGGCTCAGGCGGCTTCCTCGAGGTCTTCGGTGATCCAGCCGTAGCCCTTGGCCTCGAGCTCCTCGACGAGCCCGGGGCCGCCCTCCTTCACGATGCGCCCGCGGTACATGACGTGCACGTGGCTGGGCTGCACGAGATGCAGGATCCGCTGGTAATGGGTGATGATGAGCACGCCCATGTCGGGGCCGGCCACGGAGTTGACGCCGTCGGCGACGACGCGCAGGGCGTCGATGTCCAGGCCCGAGTCGGTCTCGTCGAGGATGGCCAGCTCCGGGCGCTGGAGCGCGAGCTGGAGGATCTCCATGCGCTTCTTCTCACCACCGGAGAAACCCTCGTTGAGGTAGCGGCGGCTGAACTCCTCCGGGACCTTGGTCAGCTCCATGGCGGCCTTGACCGTCTTGGCGAAGTCGCGCAGCGAGATCGGATCCTCGCCGTGGGCCTCGCGGTGGGCGTTCATCACTGTCCGGAGGTACTTGGTGACGGTCACGCCGGGCACCGACACCGGGTACTGGAAGGCCATGAACAGGCCCATGCGGGCCCGCTCGTCGGTGTCGGCCTCGGTGATGTCCTCGCCGCCCCACAGGATCTGACCCTCGGTCACCTCCAGGTTGGGGTGGCCCATGATCACGTTGGCCAGGGTGGACTTGCCGGAGCCGTTGGGTCCCATCAGGGCGTGGATCTCGCCCTTGCCCACGGTCAGCTCCAGGCCGCGCAGGATCTCCTTCTCACCAGCGCGGGCATGTAGGTTGCGAATCTCTAGATCAGGCATCTCTTGGTCTCTGGTTGAAGTCGTTGTCACACGGCCGTGGGCTGCTGAGCGACGACGCCGGTGGCCACGGGTTCGGGCTCCCGGCGCGCCGAGAACTCGACCAGCTCGGCCAGGGTCGTGGTCTGCAGCGAGCGGATGATGCCGCCCTGCACGCGCGTCCACAGCAGCTTGGTGGCGCAGCCACGGCCCGCGTCGGGCTGGTGGGAGCACAGCACGCGCTCGGTGTGGTCATGCACGAAGCACTCCATGGGGGCGATCGAACCCTCGAGCGCCTGAACCACCTCGTCCATGTGGATCTCCTCGGCGGGCCGGCTGAGCCAGTAGCCGCCGTGGGCGCCGCGGGCGCTCATGACCAGGCCGGCGCGGCGCAGTCGAGCCACCACCTGCTCCAGGTAGGCCAGCGGCAGACCCTCCGCATCGGCGATCGCCTTGAGGCTGGTGGGATGCTCGGGCGCCTGGCGTCCCAGCTCGATCATGAGCCGGACGCCGTACTCGGCTTTGGAGGAGAAGATCATCGCGTGAGCTAAATCCTACCAGGGGGGTCGGTTTAGGCCCCGCGGCCCACCCGAGCGCGGCCCTGGCTTGGGCGCAATCGCCCGCGCCGTGTAGGGTCCGAGCATGGAGACTGCCCCCTCGAGCGAGCTCGCGAGCACCCGCGACGTCGCCGAGGCGGCCGCCCACGCCCGCCAGGCGGGGCGGCTTGGGATCGATACCGAATTCATGTCGGAGGGGCGCTACCGCGCGCTGCTGTGCCTGGTCCAGGTCGCGGTCGACAATCCCGATGGCGAGGGCGATCCCCTCATCTTCCTCATCGACGCCCTGGCCGACGTGGAGACCGATCCGCTGGCCGAGCTGCTCGGTGACCCCGAGATCGAGGTCGTCCTGCACGCCGGTCGCCAGGACGTCGCCATCCTGCGCCGGGCCTGGCGCACCGAGCTCAACAACATCTTCGACACCCAGATCGCCGCGGGCTTCACCGGGGCCAGCGCCCAGGCGGGCTACGGCAACCTGCTCGGCAGCGTGCTCGGCCAGCGGGTCGGCAAGACCGCCAGCTACACCCGCTGGGACGCGCGGCCGCTGACCGCCGAGCAGCTTGGCTACGCCGCCGAGGATGTCGCCCATCTCCTCCAGCTCTCTGACGAGATCCAGCGGCGCCTGGAGCGCAGCGGTCGCGGCGAGTGGGCCCGTGAGGAGTGCCGGCGCCTCGAGGCGGCCACCGATGAGCGCGACCCCGAGACCGCCTGGGAGCGCCTGCCGCGCATCGGCCAGCTGGATCCCCGCTCGCGCGCGGTGGCTCAGGCACTCGCCGCGTGGCGCGAGCGCACCGCCTCAGACCTGGACCGCCCGGTGGGCTCCATCGTCGCTGACCCGGCCCTCGTCGAACTGGCCAAGCGCCGGCCCTCGAGCACCCAGGGGCTCGAGCAGATCCGCGGGCTGCACCCGCCGACGATCAAGCGCCGGGGCGAGGCCATCCTCGAGGCCATCGAGCGCGGGCGGCAGGCGGCACCGATCGCCCGCGACGAGGCCCGCGCGCGCTCGGAGCCCGGGGACGCGCCGCTGATCGCCCTGGCCGAGGCTCTGCTGCGCGCCCGGGCCCTCGAGGCCGGGCTGGCCTACGAGCTGATCGCGTCGCGGGCCGAGCTCGAGCTCATCGTCGGCGCCGCGCGGCGGGGCGACCCCGACCCCGATGTGCGGACCCTCAACGGCTGGCGGCGCGAGCTCGTCGGCGACGACCTCTCCGACCTGCTGGCGGGACGCGGCGCGGTCTCGGTCGGCTCCGACCGCCGGGTGGTGCTCACGAGGACCCCCGCAACAGCATGATCGACAGCGCGGGGGCGCGGTCGAACATGGTCGAGGACAGTGCGTGCGTGATCTCGGCGGTCCGCTGCACCCAGTTGGAGTCGATGCCCAGCAGATCCTCGTAGGCGGTGGCGAAGGTCAGCCGCAGCTCGTGACCGGGGGAGTCGGCGGCCGTCTCGTTGCCGTCGGGGCCCATCGTCG
>DATJTQ010000169.1:0-17670 GCA_035503355.1 Solirubrobacteraceae bacterium | reverse complement strand
GACGCGCAGTCGATCTCCGGCCTCGATCGCCCGATGCAGCGGGGCGGTGAGAACCTGCGCATAGTCCGCGCGGTCCAGCCGCTCCGACACCCGGAACCCGAGGGTGCCGGCGGGCATGTCTTGGAGCTGTTGCACCACGGCCGGAATTCTCTCAGGATCAAGCGAAGACGCCGCCGATGCGCGCGGGTTGGGTCTCTGCCGTCGCGAGCTCGATGATGCAGTGCAGGTCGGCGAGTCCGCTGAACGATGTTGGATCACATCCGGTGATCTCGGCGATGCGCTTGAGGCGATAGCGGACGGTGTTGGGGTGGACGTGAAGCAGCGAAGCTGCAGTGGCGACGCTCATGCTGGCGGCGACGAACGCGGTGATGGTGTCGATGGCCGATTGCTGTTCGGTGATCGACAGCCTGAACAGGGCCGCGCCCTTCTCGCTGATGAGTTGCCTGGTGGCATCGGTGGATCCGAGGAGCAGAAGCTGCAGGGCGCGCAGCTCAGGGAGCGCGACGACCGGGCGGTGGCGGCTGGTGTAGCTGAGGGTCAGCGCGGCTTCAGCGTACGCGCGCGGGATCCCCGCGAAGCCGTCAGGCGAGTTGCTCACTCCGATCCCGACCTGAGTGGCGTGGTGCTCGCGCGCTGAGCGAGCCGCGCTGTGAAGCCGGGAGATGGGCGGCGAGCCCGCGGTGAGGACCACCACCTCTTGGTGACGGATGCTGCTCAGCGGCCGAGTGGCGCCCAGTGCGAGGTTGTCGCCGAGCACGTCTCGTGCGATGGTGAGGGCGGTGTCGAGGTCGTGAGATGAATCGGTGACGCGCGCCACGATGAGCTGCATCGCGCGCTCGGGGTCCAGCCCAGGGGCAGCCGGGTGCCGTGTTCCGCGAACGGAGACGGGCCGGCCGGCGATGAGGCTGTCGACCAGGTCCCGCACCGCCCGGCCACTCTGAGCGCTCACGTGGCTGTCCTCGCGCAGGTAGGCCTCGGCGGCGTGCGTGGTGATGGTGTCCACGGAGTCCAGGACGAACCGTCCGAGAGCCCGGCTTGCCGCGCGCGAGAGCCGGAGGCGACTGGCCTCCTCGATCGCGGTGTCCCAGTAGAAGAACAGCGCGGCTCGGTACGCGTGAAGAAACGACTCGAGGTCGATCCCGGAGCGCAGCCGGTCCGCGGCGTGCTCGGCGATGATCGGGACGTCGTTGCGCCGGACGGGTGTGTGGTCGATCAGCGCGGTGCTGATGGCCAGCGCCGTGGCCGTCGACAGCACCCGGACGCGCTCCAGCACCGCCGGGTCCACCCGCGAGTAGGTCGGCACTTCGTCGCGGATCCGGCGCACCATCTCGTCGGCGAGTTGCTCGTTGCGCGCCGCCAGGGCCTCCCCGACACGCTGCAGCCCACGCGCCTGCTGGTGAGCGTTCGCGGCTTCCATCCTTTGGAGGATCTCACAAATGACGCTCGTGATTCTCAGCCAAATACCACAGCGGAATCTGGCCGGATTGACTCAAGATCAGAGGCTCCATCAGACCGAACGAGGAGCATGGTCATGTCAGTCTCATCCACCACCCTCAGCGGCCAGACCGCTCTGGTCACCGGCGCCACCGGCGGCCTGGGTCGCGCGACAGCCCTGGCGCTCGCGCGCTCGGGGGCCGATGTCGTGATCCACGGCCGCAGCGCTGAGCGCGGCAACGAGGTCATCGATCAGATCAGTGCCGCGGGGGGCCGTGCGTTCTTCGTCGGCGCCGATGTCAGCACGATTGACGGCGCGCGCGAGGTCGTCGACCGTGCGGGCGACGTCGACATCTTGGTCAACAACGCCGGATTCTCGAGCTGGGCACCCACCGCCGAGTTCGATGTCGCCCAGCTCGATGGCATGTTCGCCAGCAACATCCGCGCTCCGTTCATCCTGGTCGCCGGTCTTGCCCCCGGCATGGCGCGCCGAGGTCGCGGGAGCATCATCAACGTGGGCAGCATGGCGGGCAGCATCGGGCTGCTCAACGGCGCCGCGTATGGAGCGACCAAAGCGGCCCTCGCGGCCCTGACCCGCTCGTGGGCCGCGGAATACAGCGAGCACGGGGTTCGGATCAACACCATCGCTCCGGGCCCGATCTACACCCGGCCCGAGGCCAAGCAGCTGTTCGATGACCTGGGCGACACGACGGCGATGCGCCGCGCGGCGCAACCCGAGGAGATCGCCGATGTCATCACCTTCCTCGCTTCCCCCCACGCGAGCTACATCACCGGAGCGACCATCGCCGCCGACGGCGGTCGTACCGCGATCTGAAGGGAAATCCGCACCGATGAGCACCACGTCTGAGCCAACCGCCATCACCGCCCCCACACAATTCGTGCAGGCGGGAGAGATCCGATTCGCCTACCGCCGCTTTGGACGACCCGAGCGAACACCGCTCCTGTTCGTCAACCACTTCCGAGGCAACCTCGAGAGCTTCGATCCCCTCATCAGCGACGCACTCGCCTCTGATCGTGAGGTCATCCTGTTTGACAACGCCGGCGTCGGCCTCAGCACCGGCACCGCCCCGGACACGGTGGAAGGCATGGCCAGGGACGCGGAGGCGTTCATCGACGCACTCGGCCTGAGCGAGCTCGACATCTGAGGGCACTCGATGGGTGGTGAGGTCACGCAACTGATCCTGGTGGACCGCCCGGAGCTCGTCCGGCGCACGATCCTCGTCGGCACGGGCCCACGCAACGGCGACGGTGGGCCGATGCGACCCGAGACCGCGGAGCTCTTCGCACGGACCTACGAGCGCCAGGACGAGATGTGGCTACCCATCATGTTCAGCCCCTCGGCCACCTCGCAGGCGGCCGGTCGAGAGTGGCTGGAGCGCACGCGAGCACGCGCCGGCGACCGCGACGTCCCCGTCTCTGTCGAGACCGCCACCGCGCACCGAGCCGCCGCCACCAGGTGGAGCGCGCCCGTCGAGGATCGTTTCGCCTACCTGCGCGACCTCGCTCGGCCCGTGCTCGTCGTCAACGGGCACGAGGACATCGTCATCGCGACGATCAACTCCTTCCACCTCCAACAGAACCTCCCGAACGCGCAGCTGATCCTCTATCCCGACTCCGGCCATGGCGCGCACTTCCAATTCCCGCACTTGTTCGTGACCCACGCGCGGCTGTTCCTCGACGCGTAGCGCAGGGTCTCCGACGTCGGTGCGCGGCAGGACGGGTGTGGAGAGAGCCCGCCGGGGGACTTGAACCCCCAACCCCTTGATTACAAATCAAGTGCTCTACCAATTGAGCTAGGCGGGCGCGGCTGACCTGAAGTCTGGCAGGGACGCCGGGCCCGGCCCGGCCGGCGAGCCGGCACCGCGGTCACGCGGGGGTGCGGTCCTGCTCGCGCTCCCACCACTCGATGGTGTCGGCCATCGTCTGGCGCAGCGGGATCCGGGGCTCCCAGCCGGTCACGGCGCGCAGCGCCGCGGGGTCGCCACGGAGGTCCATGACCTCGCTGGCGCGGACACGGGCCGGGTCCACCGTACATTGGACCTCGATCGGGGCCATCAGCTCGGAGAGCAGCTTCACCTGCTCGCCCGCCGACACCGAGCGGCCGGTGCTCACGTTGAACACGCCGCCCGCGACGCCCGGCGTACCGGCGAGAAGCGCCTGGCCCAGGAGGCGGTAGGCGCGCACGACGTCGCGGACGTCGGTGAAGTCACGGCGGGTCTCGGGGTTTCCGATGACGATCTCGAGCCGCTGCACCCCGGCGCGGCGGCCTTCGGCGGCCTGGGAGGCCAGCGAGGAGAGCAAGAAGATCGGCAGCTGTTCGGGACCGGCGTGGCTGAAGGGCCGGGCGCGGACGAGCTGCAGGCCGTAGGCCTCGGCGTAGACCTGGACGAGCATCTCGCCCGCGGCCTTGGACACGGCGTAGGGATTGGCGGGCCGCATCGGCTGCGCCTCGATGGCCGGTAGCGGCTCCGGGCTGCCGTAGACCTCGCACGTGCTCACCCACACCACGGGCACGCCCCCGGCCACGTGGCGCACGGCCTCGAGCGTGCCCACGGTGATGGCGTCGTTGTCGCCCAGAGTCTGGGCCGGGTCGTGCCAGGAGCGCCCCACCGAGGTCAGCGAGGCGAGGTGGTACACGAGCTCGGGCGCGGCCTCGCTCACCGTCGCGCGCACCGCGCCCGGGTCGCGCAGATCGACCGCGACGCCCCGGCCGCACCCGTCGGGGACCAGCCCGCGCCGCGACAGGCCGACCACCTCGTCGCCGGCCTCGGCGCAGTGGCGGCACAGCCACGAGCCGGCAAACCCGGACGCGCCGGTGATCAGGACCCGCATCGCGCGCCGGCGCCCGTGATGGTCAGGGCGAGTCGTGCACGGAGACGGCGTGCTCGAGCGAGCCGTGCCCGTTGGAGGAGTAGTGGCTCTCGGGCTCCGGAGGCTCGGCCTCGGGCTCGGCGTTGATGCGCCGCTCCAGCTCGCCGAGGAGCGCGCCGAACAGCAGATGACGCCACGCGGCCTGCAGGAAGGCCACGCGATTGCCACGCAGCTTGGGCAGCTCGCCGCGTGCGGGGTGAAGGCGGTCGGTGAGCGCCACCAGCGGCCACAGCGCGACATGCTCGGCCAGGGCTGCGGCCGGCCCGCGCAGCCTGGGGGGCAGGGGGATGGCCGGGGCCACGTTGGCGTAGACCGCGCCGAAGAGGGCGCCGTCGGCCATGTGGAGGCCCAGGCCGATGGGAAGCCATCCGGCGTCGCGGGTGAAGGCCTTGCCCAGCAGTTCGACGTCGTCGTAGCGGCTGGAGAAGAGCCGCTTGTCCAGCGGCTGCTGCAGCGCCCAGACCGCGGCGGCGACCGCTCCGCTGACGGCGCCACGCAATGTCCGGGTCGAATCCAGGCCGGGGCTCACTGCGTCCCAACTGTAACGGGCGCAGTCTCGGTGGGTACCGCATTGTGCGATGGAGCACGACCGTTATTACCGGAGGGCGCGGGAGAAACGAGCCAACCTGCTCATCTACGGGTTCGTCCGCGTGACCTTTCAGGCGTTCTTTCTCGTCTACTTCCGCTTCAGGCGGATCGGGCGTGAGCACATCCCCAAGCGCGGGCCGGTGATCATCGCCTCCAACCACCGCAGCTTCCTGGATCCGTTCGTCATCGCGTGCATGGCCCGGCGCCCCATGTACTACGTGGCCAAGAAGGAGATCTTCCTCTACAACCGCCTGCTCGCCTGGACGCTGGGCGCCCTCGGCGCCTTCCCGGTCGACCGCGGCGCCGGCGACTCTGACTTCATCGACACGGCCAAGGCGATCCTCGCGCGCGGTGACATCGTCCTCATCTTCCCCGAGGGCACGCGGACGCGCCCCGGGTCGCTCGGCACTCCGAAGCGGGGGGTGGGCCGCCTGGCGTTGGAGACCGGCGCGCCGGTGGTGCCCGTCGCGGTCATCGGCACCGAGGGGATCCGCAAGGGCTGGCGCATCCGTCCCCACAAGGTCAAGATCCGCGCCGGGCGGGCCCTGCGCTTCCCCAGGGTCGACCATCCCTCGATCGAGCTGGCCGGGGCGGTCACCAACCGCATCTGGCCGTGCGTGATGCTGCAGTGGGAATGGCTGGGCGGGCTGCCTCCCGTGCGCCGCGTGGCCATCATCGGCGCCGGGGGCTGGGGCACGACGCTGGCCGTGTGCCTGGCCCGCGCCGGGCTCGAGGTCGATCTCGGCTGCCGGACGCAGGAGCAGGCCGAACGGCTGCAGGCGGCGCGCGAGAACGAGCCCTACCTGCCCGGCGTGCCGCTCCCCGAGGCCGTCCGCGTCGTGCGCGCCTCCGAGCTCAGCCTCGAGGGATCAGACATCGTGTGCCTGGCGGTGCCGGCCAAGGCGCTGCCCGCGGTGATGGCCGCCCACGGAGGGCGGATCACCAGCCGGGCCGGGGTGCTGGTGGTCTCCAAGGGCGTCGTGCCGCCCCTGGGCACGCTGCCGTCGGCGTTCGCGGCCGAGCGCTGCAAGGCGCGAGCCGTTGCGGTCCTGGGCGGCCCGGCCAACGCGACCGAGATGCTCGAGCGCGGAGGCTCGGTGGTGGTGGCCTCCCTGGATCGCGGCTTTGCCCGCCAGCTGCGCGACATCTTCTCCGCCGCCAAGCTCGACGTCCTGCTCACCAACGACGTCACCGGCGTGGAGCTGGCCGGGGCCGCCAAGAACGTCGCCGCGCTGGCCGCGGCCGCCGCCGCCTCTCAGGCCGGGGCCAACGTCGCCGGCGCTGCCGCGGGCAAGGTCTTTGCCGAGATCGACGCGCTGGCCCGAGCCCGGGGCGGCCACCCGGAGACGTTCGCCGGTGTCGCCGGAGCGGGCGCGCTGGTGGCCAGCGTCGTCGACGCCGGGTCGCGCAACCACCGGGCCGGCGAGCTGCTGGCCCAGGGCATGCCCGCCTCCGAGATCGGGCACGCTCTCGGCCAGGGCACGGAGGCGGTCGACTCGGTGCCCCTGCTGGCCTCGGCCGCCCGGGCCGCGCGCCTCGACACCCCCGCGCTCGACGGCCTTGCCGCGCTCGTCGAAGGACGGATCGACCCCCATCAGTGGGCCGCGACCGTCACCGAGCCGCCGCACCCCAAACGTGCCCGGACGGTGCGCGCCGCGTGAGCCGTATCCCCGCCCACCCACGGCACCCATCGTGCGGAGGTAGGCTCAGCGTGCCTTGCCACCCGACGCCCCCGACTCCAAAGCCGAACTGGACGCCCGGTTCACCGAGCTGTACCGCCGCCACCTGCGCGACGTCTACACCTACAGCTACTACCGCATCGGCAACCATCACGACGCTGAGGACATCACCGAGCAGACCTTCCTGCAGGCCTACCGCCATTTTGAGCGGGCGCTGCGCGAGTCCGACGGCCGGCCGCTGCGACCGTGGCTCATCCGGATCGCCCACAACCTGGCGGCCAACTTCTACCGCGACCGCTCGCGCAAGCCGGAATCGGCCATCGAGGACGCCGGCTTGATCTCCGCGCCGCACACCACCGAGGCCCTGGTGGAGGGCCGCGAGGAGCTCAAGAGCATCCTCGAGGGTGTCTCGCAGCTGCCCGACGACCGGCGCAACGCCCTGATCATGCGCTTCGCCCTGGGGATGGATAATCGGGAGATCGCTCGCGCGCTCGACCGCACCGACGGCGCCACCAAGGTCCTTCTGCACCGCGCCATCCGCCAGCTCGAGGAGATGGTGTCCGAGCCCACCACGACCCCGGGGGACGACGCGTGAGCAGCGGGACCACCGATTTCGAGGCCCTGCTCCGCGAGGCGCTCAGCCCGGTCGACCCGCCCGAGGACCTCGCCGCGCGGATGGAGATGGCGCTGGTCAGCCTCACCGAGCTCGCCCAGGATGAGCTCGAGGCGTGGGAGCTGGCGACGATGCGCGACCCGCGCAACTGGGTGCGTCCCGCCGCGGCGGTGCTCGTCGGTGCCGGCGCCGGCACCGCGCTCGTGGTGTTGCGCGTGCGCAGCCGTCACCGCTCGCGCCGCCAGCAGTCGGCCAACCTGCGCGAGTTGGCCGGACGCACGCTGCAGGACTTTGCCGAGGAAGCGCGGCGGGTCCTCCCGGACCGCTGAGTCACCCTCGGCCCGGCGGAACCGCCCAGGCTCGCTGATAGCGTCAGCGCTCCATGGCCACCTGCTATCGACACCCCTCCCGGGAGACCGGGGTTTCCTGCTCCTCGTGCGGGCGGCCGATCTGCCCCGACTGCATGACGCCGACCTCGGTGGGCATGCGCTGCCCCGAGTGCGCGCGCGATCGCACCAAGGTCAAGACGGTGCGCAGCCGCCCGACGACGCCCATCGTCACGCAGATCCTCATCGCCATCAACGTGGCTGTGTTCGTCGGCGAAACCGCCACCGGGACCCCGCTGGGGGGCGTGAACTCCACCAGCTTCGGGACGCTCTATACCAAGGGTGCGCTGTTCGGGCCCTACATCGCCAACGCGCCCCACCAGTACTACCGCCTGCTGACCGCGGGGTTCCTGCACGACGGGATCCTGCACATCGCCTTCAACATGCTGTTCCTGTTCTTCATGGGGCCGCTGTTGGAGCCGGCCATCGGGCGCCTGAACTATGTCGTGGTCTACTTCGCCTCGTTGCTGGCAGGGTCGTTCGGGGCGTTGCTGTTCTCGCCGCAGATCCCCACCGTGGGCGCGTCAGGTGCGTTGTTCGGAGTCCTCGGCGCGCTGATGGTCGTCTCTCATTTCCGCGGGATCTCGATCTGGCAGAGCGGCCTGGGCTTCACGCTGCTCATCAACATCGTCTTCTCGCTCAGCGTCAGCGGCATCTCGATCGGCGGCCACATCGGAGGCTTTGTCGGCGGGGCCATCTGCGGCTGGCTGATCGTCCAGGTGGGCGAACGGCGTCGCATGCAGGCGGCCGCCATCGCCGGATGCGTCCTGGTGGCGGTGATCAGCGTGATCGCCGCCATCGCCGTGGCTGGGGGCACCGGCATCGCCCCCAACGGCATCACGATCTGACCGTCTCCGCCGCGCGCGCTGGCGGCGGACCGCTCGATGGTGAGCCCGCGGGCGCTAGAGCTCCACGGTCAGCGCGCGAGCGCCCGACGGAGGCTCGGGGACGAGCTCCGGGTGCAGGATGTGGGCCAGCAACTCCAGTCCGTCGATGATGCGCGGGCCGGGTCGCGAGAAGTAGGCGGCGGCGTCGACGGCCACGACCTCGCCGGCCCCGAGTGCCGCCAGTTCGTTGCGGTGCATCTCGGCCTCGCGATGGGCGATCTCGGCGTCATAGCCGCACGGCATCACGATGACGACGTCGGGCGCTGAGGCCGCCACCTCCTCCCAGGAGCGCTGCTCGGACTCCTCGCCCGGGAAGCCCAGCGCGTCCTCACCGCCCGCGAACTCGATGAGCTGCGGCGTCCAGTGACCGGCGGCGAACGGCGGATCGAGCCATTCCAGGGCCACCACCCGCGGCCGGCGCTCGGCGGTGCGGGTGAGCACGCGGATGCGGTCGATCCGCGCCGAAGCCTCGCGCACGAGGTCGACCGCCGCGTCCTTGGTATCGGTGGCCTGGGCGAGTGTGCGGGCGTCACCCAGGACCTCGCCGACGGTATGCGGGTCAAGCGAGAGGACCATCGGCTGGGTGTCGATCTCCTCGGCGATGGCGCGGACGTCGTCGTAGGAGACGGCGCACACCGCGCACAGCGCCTGCGTGACGATGAGGTCGGGCTCCAGCTCGTGCAGCGCGTCGGCGTCGAGTTCGTAGATCGAGTCGCCGGCCAGGGTGCGCTCCTTGACCGCGGCATCGATCTCGGCGGCGCTGAGCCCCGCGGGGAGGACGTCACGCGTGACCTTGGGCAGCTCTCGGGCCTCAGGGGGATAGTCACATTCGTGCGTGACCCCCACAATGTCTTCGCCGAGGCCGAGCGCGAAGAGCATCTCGGTGGCCGACGGGACAAGACTGACGATGCGCATCCTCAGGTTTGCGGGTCCGGTGCCCGTGGGAGTGTGAACGGAAGCGGATAAGGAGAAGACATGCCGGAGTTGCTCAACGAGGAAGAGGTCGCGACAAGGCTACGGCGTTTGCCGTGGGAGCGCGAGGGCGACGAGATCGTCCGCGAGTGGCGCTTTGAGGACTTCAACGAGGCGGTGGCCTTCGTCAACCGGGTCGCCGAGGTGGCCGAGGAGGCCAACCACCATCCCGACATCCTCCTGCACGGCTGGAACAAGGTGAAGCTCTCGTTGACCAACCACTCGGCCGGGGGCCTCACCGAGGTGGACTTCCAGATGGCCGAGCGCTTCGACGGCGTCGAGGCCGCATAACCGGGAGGTTGTGCTGGTGGACCGGCAGCGCCGATGGGCGCCGACCCCTTCGATCACGCGGGGGCCTGCTGCTACCGTTCGTCGTGTCGCTGAATGAACGACGACGAACGACCACGAAGTAGCAGCGCGCTGACGCAGAGCGCCCTCCGGACCGAGAGCCGGACGTCGCGCGGGGCTCTGTGACAGCGCTGGCCATCATCCTGACCGGCGTGTTGGTGCTGGTCAACGCCTTCTTCGTCGTCGCCGAGTACTCGCTCGTGCGGTCTCGCAAGTCGCGCCTGCAGGATATGGCCGACGAGGGCAAGCGCGGCGCGCGCCGAGCCCTGGCCGCGATCGACGACATCGGCGACTACATCGCGGCCTGCCAGGTCGGGATCACGATGGCGTCGATCGGTATCGGCGCCCTGGGCGAACCGGCCATCGCCCACGCTCTCGAGCCGCTGTTCGGCGGCCCGCTGGCCCACGGCGCTTCGGTCGCGATCTCGGTGGTCATCGCCTACCTGCTGATCACGATCGTGCAGAGCATCGTCGGCGAGATCGCGCCCAAGCTCTACACGCTCCAGCACGCCGAGGATCTGGCGCGCCGGGTCGTGGGGCCGCTGCACATGAGCCGGATCCTGTTCGCGCCGTTCATCTACATCCTCAACTCGGCGTCCTATGCGCTGCTGCGCGCCACCGGCACCGACCCCGACGCGGTGCCCGAGGGCGGCACGCCGGATGAGATCAAGCGCATCATCGCCGAGTCCTCGAGCGGAGGCAGCCTCGATGTGGGCGAGGCCAACATGCTCACCGGCGTCTTTCATCTGCACGAGCAGGAGGCGCGACAGGTGATGACGCCGATCCCCGCGGTGGTCACTGTCGACCTCTCGGAGACCGTCCAGGATGCCCTGCGCCGGTGCGTCTCCACCGGGCACTCGCGCCTGGTCGTCACCGAGGATGACAACCAGGACCGCGTCAAGGGCATCGTGCACGTCAACCAGCTGGTCAAGCTGATGATGAATGAGGGCTACGAGGCGCATTTCGACAAGCTCGTCCGAGCGGCGCCGATCGTTCCGGAGACCAAGCCGCTGGACGATCTGCTGGCCGACCTGCAGCGCGAGCGCACCGAGCTGGCCATCGTCATCGACGAGTACGGCCGCACCGCCGGGATCGTCACCACCGAGGACATCATCGAGGAGGTGGTGGGCGAGATCTCCGACGAGACCGACCCCGCCGGCGGCGCGGTCCGGCGGCTGGCCAGCGGCGACTGGTTCGTCCGCGGCCACGTCCCGGTCTCGGATCTGGAGGACTACGGGCTGCACCTCCCGGTGGACACCGACGCCTACAACTCCGTCGGCGGATTCGTTTTCGCCGAGCTCGGGCGGCTCCCCAAGCGCGGCGATCAGGTCACGGCCGACGGGTACTCGATCCGGGTCGAGTCGGTGCGCGAGAACCGCATCGAGGCGGTGCGGATCCGCCGCAAGGCGCCCGCCGCCGAAGGCGCCGTGACCTAGCCGGGGCGCCCGCGGGTCTGTGCGCCCAGTCACATTCGGTGGCGCGCAAACTCGCGCCATTCGTTACATTCCCCGGGCAACGGGCCGTCCGGTCGCATTCCGGCGGTTGAGAGGAGAGATGAAGCCGGCCCTCAGGGGCCGGCTTCGCCCGCCGCCTCACAGCCCGGGATGGGTCGCGTGGGGCCAAAAAGAAACCGGCCCGCTGGGGACGGGCCGGTCTCGTGCTTCTGGGGAGGAGGTGCTGCTATGAGGTACGTCGCGTCGTGAATATTGGGCGTCGCACCTGAACGCAGCCTTAATACTTAGTCGTAGTCGTAGAAACCACGACGGGCCTTGCGGCCGAGGGCGCCGCTGGCCACCAGCTCCGTCAGGCGAGCCGGGACCTCGGCGCCGATCTCCTCGCCGATCGCCTTGGACACGTCGAGGCCGACGAAGTCCAGCAGCGCGATCGGGCCCATGGGCATCCCCGCGCCCAAGGTCATGCACTTGTCCACGTCCGCGGGCTCCATGCCGGTCGTCGTCATGAAGTCCACGGCGCTGAACAGGTACGGGAAGAGCAGGCGATTGACCACGAAGCCCGGGCTGTCCGGCACCTCCACCGGCGTCTTGCCCAGGTCCTGACACAGCGTCCGGGCGCGCTGGCGCACGTCGTCACGGGTCTCGGGCCCGTAGGCGAGCTCGATGAGCTCCATGCGCGGGACGGGGTTGAAGACATGCAGGCCGACGAAGCGGTCCGGTTGTCCGCTGGCCGCCGCCAGCTCCGCGACCGACAGCGACGACGTGGTGGTGGCGAGGATCTCGTCGGGGCCCGTGTGGGAGGCCAGCTCGGCCAGCAGCGGGCCCTTGTGGTCCGGATCCTCGACCACGGCCTCCACCAGGAAGGTCGCCTGTGCCAGCTCGTCCAGATCGCTTACGACACGCACCCGGTCAGCGCAGCCGTTGAGCGCGGGCAGCTTGTCGCAGTGCTTGGCTACGGCGCCCCGCACCCGGTCCGCGGATGCGGTGGAGCGGGCCCAGAGCAGGACCTCTCCATGGGCGGCGGCGACGGCGGCCAGTCCGGCCGCGATCGTTCCGGAGCCGGCGATAGCGAGTCGTTCTTGCACAGATTCTCCTGGTCGTGGGTGCGCCCAGGACCATGCCGGTCCCGCGGCGCCGTCAAGAGTACGGGACTGTTCAGTGGAACGTAGCTACCCGAGCCGACGGGAGCCTACTCGTGAGTAGGCGCCTCAGCGCTCCTGTTCGGTGGGCCGGATGAGCACCTCGTTGATCGCCACTCGCCACGGCCGGGTGACGACGAAGGCGATCGTCTCCGCGATGTCCTCGGGCTCCATCTTCTCGAAGTCGTCGCGGCCCGCCATCGCCTCGCGGATCTCGGGGCGGTTGTGGGACACCAGCTCGGTGGCCACCGCGCCGGGCTCGACCAGCGAGACACGGACATGACGGCCGGCGACCTCCTGGCGCAGCGACTCGCTGAAGGCGCCGACGCCGTGCTTGGTGAGGTTGTAGACGCCGCTGCCGCTGCGCGCCACCCGGCCGGCGACCGAGCTGATGTTGACCATGTCGGCGACCTGGCGTGGGCTGTCCTCGGCGGCCTTGAGCAGATAGGGGACGGCGGCGTGAGCGCAGTAGAGCAGGCCGGCGACGTTGACCCCCAGCATCCGCTCCCACTCCTCGAGCGGGGCCCCCACGGCCGGGCCGAGGAGCATCACGCCGGCGTTGTTGACGAGGGTGTCCAGCCGCCCCAGGTCAGACACCGTCTTCTCCACCAGCGCCTGGGCCTGGTCCTGGGCGCTGACGTCGGCCTCGATGGCCAGCGCGGTGCCGCCGGCATCGGTGATCCGCGCCGCGAGCGCGTCGATCCGGTCCCTGCGCCGGGCCGCGATGGCCACGGCGGCGCCCTGCTCGGCCAGCGCGAGCGCGGTGGCCTCGCCGATGCCACTGGAGGCGCCGGTCACCAGCGCCACGGTTCCGTTCAGCTTCTGGGAGTTGGTCATGTCCCGAGCCTAGCCACGGCCTCGCTGTGCTAGAACCGCGCCGCAATGGCATCCGGCACCCACACCGTCCGCGCCGCCCGGCTGGTGGCCCTGGGCGAGCCGCTGGAGATCCAGGAGGTGCAGCTGCCCGCCCCCGTCGCCGACGAGGTCCTCGTCGACCTCCATTACGGCGGGGTCAACCCGATCGACCGCTACACCGCGGAGGGCCGCGTCAACCCAGGGAGCCCGCGGCCCCGGACGCTGGGCGCCGAGGCCGCCGGCGAGCTCGACGGCCGGCCGGTGCTGGTGGCCGGCGAAGCGCTCGGCGCCACGCGCGACGGCGTGTGGGCCCAGGCGGCGATCGTGCCGCGCCCGGCCGTGATCGAGCTTCCCGAGGGCGTCTCGCCGCGGGCGGCGGCGGCCATGGGCATCGCCGGGCTGACCGCGCTCAACTGCGTGCGCGAGCTCGCCGCGGTGACCGCTGGTGACCGTGTGGTGGTGCTGGGGGCGTCCGGTGGCGTGGGGAGCATGATCGTTTCGCTGGCCCGCTCCGCCGGGGCGACGGTATGGGGCCAGACCGGGTCGGCGGCCAAGGCCTCCGGGATCACCGAGGACGGCGCCCATCGTGTGCTCGTCGGCGGGCCCGCGGAGGTCGCCGACGACATCGTCGGCTTCGAGCCCACCGTCGCCTTTGACCCGCTGGGCGACGGATTCGTTGCGCCGCTGGTGGAGGCGATGGCCCCGCGTGGGCGGATCGTCTCCTTCGGCGTGTCGGCCGGCCCGGAGGTCACCTTCAACCTGCAGATGCTCTACCGCAAGGCGGTCTCGCTGCTGGGGTACGGTGGCATCCTGCTCACTCGCGAGGAGCGCCGCCCCGGTCTGGTGGCCGCGCTGGAAGCGGTCCGGGCCGGCGAGCTGAAGGTCCGCATCGACTCAGTGATGCCCCTGGAGGAGGTCAACGACGCCTTCCGGCGCCTCGTCGACCGCCGGGTTCAGGGCAAGCTGCTCCTCGATCTCACCTGACACGACCCCCGCGGCCGGCCGTGTCGCGGCTACTGGCCCCAGCGGAAGCCGACGTCGTCGGCGGCCACCGGCAGCGGGCTCGCGGGCAGGCCGGGCGGCGGCTCGCTCTCGTTGAAGCCCACCGGGGCGAGGTCGTTGGGCGTGTCGGGGTGAAACAGCGAGGCCAGGTACTGCGCCTGTCCGCGCCCCGGTCCGAGCTCGAACTGGCCGCCGCCGTAGGCGCCGATGCCGTGCTGCGCGCAGTAGTCGTAGGTGTCGCACAGTCGCTTCAGTCCGCCGATCCGCGACGGCTTGAGGTTCACCATCCGCGGCGCGAACGGGAGGGCCTCGATGTCGGCGATGGAGTGGATGGGGGCGTCCCAGGTGATCCGCGCGTGCTCGCCGGCCAGCGCCGCCGCGGTTCCCTCGGTGACGACGTCGGGATCCTCCAGCCACGCGTCGGGGAAGGCGGCGACGACCCGCTGGTAGAGCACGGGGTCGGGTTCCTGATCGACGATGGTGCCATGGTAGAGCGCCTTGAAGTCGATCGAATCCACCGCGCCGGTCTGGGCCAGGGCCGCAATGAGGTCCGGAGTCCACGTCGTGGTGGCGTCAAGCTTGAAGCGCAGCGTCGGATAGTGGGCCAGGCGGCTTTCGATCGGCGCCAGCGTCGGCGGCTCGCCCAGCCGCAGGGAGACCACGAAGGTCAGCGGCCGAGGCTCGCGGTCCAGCGCGCGGTGCAGGGGGAGGCCGGCCTGGCGCAGGGCGAGGTCCAGGGCCGCGCTGTGAAACGTCCAGCGCCGGTACAGCCGCGATACCTCGCCGCGCTGGGGCTCCACCGGAAAGAGATCCAGGCCGTCGATCAGCGCGCAGAACTCGCCCAGGGAGTAGCGGCCGGCCAGGTCCAGCACCGGCCCCGCCTCCTGCAGCGCGACCTGGTCCTCGGCGTCGTAGACGACGTCCTCGCCGACGCCTTCGGCGCCGCCGCCGGTGATGTGGACCACCGTCGACAGACGCTCAAAGCCGCTGGACACCTGCGCGCGCAGGCCCTCCAGCGCGTAGCCGTCCACCTCCAGCGACAGCCCCGACAGCTTGTCGAAGGTGCTCATCTCGAGGGTGCCGGCGCGGCGGGCTCCAGGCGCGCCACGAGCTCCTCCAGGCGCAACTCCTCCAGGTCCTGGCTCACCGCGTCCAGCTCGGCGGCGCAGTACTCCACCAGCCCCCGGCCCTCGCGGACCAGCTCCAGCGTCTCGCGCAGGCCGGCCTCTCCCGAGTCCAGGCGGCGGATGATCTCCTCCACCCGGCCCACCGCCGATTCGTAGGTGCGTGTCTCGCTCATTCGGTCTCCTTCTCGCCGGCGACCTCGGCCGCGACGGCGCCATCGTGGAAGCGCAAAGTCAACTCGTGGGCGGCCTGCGCCGCCGCCGCGGAGCCCAGCGGCTGCCCGGCGTGATCCTGGACCAGGGCATAGCCGCGGGCCATCGTGCGCTGGGGGTCGTGGGCGGCCAGGGCCAGGGCCAGGCGTTCCAGCTCTCGGGCCCGGCGCGCCCGATCGCCGGCGGTCGTCCGCGTGGCCGTCCGCTCCAGGGCGACGGCGTGCTGGGTGCCGCGCGCCCGCTCGGCCTTGAGCTGGCGCTGAGCCGAGGCCCGCAGCTCGCGCAGCAGCTGGTGCAAGCGCCCGCGGTGGCGGGCGATGTGCTGGCCGGGCGCCCGGGAGAGCTGGGCCAGGGTACGGGCGCGCACGATGACCGCGCGGCGCCCGTGATCACGCAGGCGCACCGCCGCGGCGGCGAGCGTCCGGCGCGCGGCCGCGCAGTCGACGGGGACCGCGGCCTCGGCGGCGTGGGTGGGTGTCGAGCAGCACACCGCCGCGACATCGTCGATCAGGGTGCGATCGGTGTGATGGCCGACCGAGGAGATCACGGGGACCCGCAACAGCGCGACCGTGCGGCACAGAGCCTCGTCGCAGAAGGCGTACAGGTCGGCCAGCGAGCCTCCCCCACGGGCGACGATCACCACCTCCACCTCCGGCGTGGCCGCCAGCTCGCGCAGCGCCGCGGAGATGCGCGGGGCGGCGTGCCGGTCCTGGACGGGAACGAAGGCCCACACCAGTCGTCCGCTCCAGCCGCGCCGGCGCAGGCCGGCCAGCACGTCGTCACGGGCCTTGCCGCTCTCGCCGGTCACCACCCCGATGGTGCGCGGCAGAGCGGCCAGCGGCAGTCGCTTCTGGGGCTCGAACAGTCCCTCGTCGTGCAGCCGGCGGCGGAGCCGCTCCAGCTGCATGAGCAGATCGCCCTCCCCGGCCAGGCGCAGCTCGGTGACGGCGAAGCTGAAGGTGGGGGAGGAGGTTCCGCTACCCGGGTAGTAGTCACAGCCGCCGCCGGCCACGACGCGCATCCCGTCGACGAGGGTGACGCCGAGGCGCTCGAAGTCGTCTCGCCACATCGAGCACGGCAGCGCGCCGCGCGTGTCGCGCAGCTCGAAGTACACCCGCACCCGGCTCTCGCGCACGCCCCACACCTCGCCGGTGAGCTGCACCCGCGCAAACTGTTGCAGGCGCTCGCGCAGCTGGGCCGCGTAGGACCCGACAGCGAAGGGCCCGGGGAGCGCGCTGTGAGACGCGGTGGTGGCGGAGCGGGCGACGGAGTCCATCCCGCCGCCGAGGCTACACGCCGCCCGACACGGAACCGGAACCCGCCCGCGGCGCGGGCAGGCGCCGCGTCAGCGTCACCTGGCGCCCGACGGCCGCGAAGCCCAGGCGGGCGTAGAGGAGCTGTGGCCAGTCGTCGGCGTCGGCGGCGACGACGATCCGATCGGCACCCCAGAGGGCCGCCTCCACCACCGCGGCCTGCACCACCGCGCGAGCCAGGCCGCGCTCGCGGTGGTCCGGGCGCGTGCCGACCTCGGTGAGGAGCGCCACGCGCCGGCCGGCGACGTCGGGGTCGAGCAGCAGCGTGCCCATCGAGCCCAGCTCGGCGCCCGGTTCGCCGGCGCCGAGGCAGCGCGCGCACGTCGTGGCGCGCAGCCGGCGCTGAGCCGCGACCAGGCGGGTCACCAGGCCGCCGCCGGCCTGCACCTCGGGGGCCTGGTCACGGACCGCGGCGACCTGCAGCGCCTCCATCTCGGCCTCGGGGATCAGACCGGCTCGTGGATCGGGGGTCACCGCGGTGGGGTCACCGGCGAACACCATGAGCACGAGCCGGCCGCGCTCCCAGCCGTCGTCGTCGAGCTGTGCCGCGGCGCGCTCCCCGGCAGCGGCGTCGTCGAACACCACGTGGCGGTGCGCCAGGTCGCTCAGGTGGCGGTCGGCCAATGCCGCGGCCGCGAGTCCGTCGGGCTGGGGCGCCCCGGCGTCGACCAGCACGGCGTTGAGGTAGTGGACGTCGTACAGCTCGGGGTGGCGGACCACCACGGCGCCGGGTAGGTCGATGGCCTCCAGCGCGGCGCGGCGCCGGACGGC
>DATJTQ010000168.1:0-7428 GCA_035503355.1 Solirubrobacteraceae bacterium | reverse complement strand
CGCGGAGACGTCGTCGGCGACGCAGTAGCCGCCGATCTCCGAGCGGGCGCCCATCACGATGACCATCTCGCCCTCGTAGTCCAGGCGCCGCACCACCTCCGGGCAGACGATCGGGCCGCCCGGTGGCGCCACGCACCCGCTCACCTTCACGAACACCACCGGCTGCTGGGGCGGCGTGTCACCCATCTCGGCGATGTGGTCGGCGTAGTTGAGGCCGATGGCGTAGATGGTCCCCGGCTCGGGGATCGGCGCCACCAGCCTGACGTCGGCCAGCGGCCAGGTCCCGCCCGACGGGCCGGGGACGCGACCGGCGGCCAGTGCCTCCTTGACCCCCTCGGGTCCACCGAAGGCGATCACGCGCTCATCGTCCTGGAGGAATCCCGACAGGGCGCCCATGTGCCCTGGCGCTTCAAAGGTCACGAGCCTCATGTCCGAGGAGCCTATCCAAGCGGGCCTCCTCGGCGAGCGCCGTCACATGCGCGAGGCCCATTTCCGCGGCCTCCCGGCGCACCCTGGCCAGCGGTGCCGTCGCCTCGTCGGCGCGGCCGGCGGCGATGAGCGCCTGGGCGAGCCGGAGGCGATGCTGCATGGCCCAGACCAGGGCTCCGGCCCGCTCCTCGTGCTCGATGGCCTGCTCGTAGAGCGCGACCGCGCGGTCCGCGTCCCCGCGCAGAGCGGCCAGCGCCGCCAGCGCGCCCGCCACGCTGCCCATGCACATGAGAGCGCGAGCGGAGACGACCATCCGGTCGCTGAAGGGTGCCGAGGAGCTCCTCCATCGTGGCCGCCGCGTCCCGATCATCGAGCAGGACCGCTGCGGCCGAGAGCTCCTTGGCGGCCGACAGCCAGTTGGTGTCCCGCGCCCACCGGCGCGGCGACTGCGCCGCGAGCTCGCGGCGTGCCTCCGCCTCTCGCCCCGCCGCCGCCAGCACCCAGGTGAACATCGCGCGATACGCCCTCCCCGCGGGCGACGTGCGGACCTTGTGGGCGATCCAGTCGATGTCAACCTCGCCCGCGCGGTCGTCGGCCAGGTCGTGCACGATCTGCAGCCGCGACGCGAACTCGGCGTTGGGGTCTCCTGCGTCCTGACCCAGCCGGGCAGCCCGCTGCTGCAACGCGCGCGCCGCCTCCGGGCGGCCGGCCTGATACGCGCGCGTGGCCCGCCATGCCGGCACGTACCACGCGTACGTCGACAGCCCCGAACGCGCCGCGGTCGCCGCGTACGCCTCGATCTCGGCCTCGACCGCCGGGCCGTCGCCGAGCTCCTCCAGGTCGACGATCCGCCATGTCCGCGCCTGCAGCTCGAGCGCCGGATCCTCGGCGCGCCGCGCCACGGCCAGCATCTCATCGGCAATGGCCAGGCGTTCGGGCGTGTCGTCGGGCCCCCACAGAACGACATGCCGGGCTCCGAGCGCCTCGGCGCGCGTGCCCAGGCCCCCGACGCGTCGCGCCGTCGCCACGGCCGCCGCGCTGAGCGCGTGACGGCGATCCGGCTGTGGGTCGTAGGCAAGCTCGACGGCAAGCCTCGCCTCGACGCGCGCTCGCAGCCCGGGCTCCGCCTCGCCCAGACCATCCAGCGCGTCCTGGAGCGTCGCGACACGATCGTGGTCCACGCTGACGATGCTCACCGCCGGACCGACTGTCGCGAGCGCGGCGCGAGCGGCCAAGCCCGAGTCGCCCAGGCGCCGCGCCGCCGATAGCGCGCGGGCCGCGATCTCCGCCGCTTCCCGGGGTCGATCGGCGGCGCGCAGCGCCTCGCCCAGAGCGAGGCGCAGGGGCGTCACCACCGCGAGGGGCGCGCCGGCGTCCTCGCACGCCTCGGTGGCCCGACGCAGCAACTCGGCCCCGTCCTCGGTGGCGCGAGCGGCCACCAGCGCGGTGGCCGCCCGCCCGGTCAGGTCGGCCATGCGCTCGACGGCGATGACCGGCATGGCCTCGACCGCGTGGCGGGCCGCCGCCACCAGGGCCGGGTCGGACCCGGCGGCGACGTCGGCCTCGAGCGCGTCGACCGCGCGGGCGTGCAGCGCGGCGAGCCGACCGGGAGCCAGGCGCGACGTCAGGGCTTCCTGGACGAGCGCGTGGACGAACGCCATCCGCCCCGGGCGACCGCGCACCGGCTCGATGAGGTGCGCTTGCGACGCCCGGTCCAGCGCGTCAAACGCCGACGGCCTCGGCAACCCCGACGCCCGCGCCGCCAGGGCGGCGTCGAACCCGCGACCGATCACCGCCGCGCTCTCGAGCACCTGCTCCACGTCCTCGCCCAGGGTCGTCACCCGCGCCGCGACGAGCTCGGCGACGCCCGCCGGGAGCGCACGGTCGAGCGCCAGGCCCGCGTCGAGCAGGGCCTCGAGAAAGAACGGATTGCCCTGCGTCCGCTCCAGGACGGCCTGGATGTCGGGAGTGGCCAGCGCCGCACCGGACGGACCAGACCCGATGAGCGCGGCGGTCTCGCTCAGGCTCAGGCCGGCCAGCTCGACGCGGTCGACGGGGGCGTGCCGGGCGATCGCCGCCAGCCCGTCTGCCGCGGCGCGACCTGAGCCGGCGGCCCCTCGCCGCGTCGTGGCGACGATGAGCGCGGGCGCCGCCACCCCTCGTCGCGCCAGCCCGTGAAGGAAGGTCAGGGTCTCGGCGTCCGCCCAGTGCAGGTCGTCGAGCACGAGGAGCAGCGGGCGGCCGCCCGACGCCTCCTCGAGCCGTCGCGCCAGATACGCACGGAGGCGCAGCCGCGCCGCGGCGTCGTCGAGCACCTCTGCCCCACCGGCCTCGTCCGCCGGGACGTTGGCCCGGGCGAGCGCGTCGAGGATGCACTGACAGGGCGCGACCGGGTCCTCTTCCACGGCTGCCGAGAGCACGGCGGCGCCGGTGGCGGCGACCTCGGCGGCAAACTCCGCGGCCACGCGGCTCTTGCCGATCCCCGGCTCGCCTTCGAGCACCACGAGCTCAAGCCCGCCGTCACGGATGCGCGACCACGCCGCGGACAGGCGCATGAGCACGTCGTCTCGCCCGACGAACGGCCGCCGCCATCGGCGGCGGTCCAGCCCGGAGGGCACCGGGAGCGGGAGGGCGCGCTCCTCAGGGCCGGTGCCGTCGTCGCCATCGGGCGCTCGCAATGCGAGGGCGAGCCCACGTGTCCGCGGTGACGGCGCCACGGCCAGCTCACGGCGCAGCCGCTCGGCGAGGCGCCGATAGACGGCGATGGCGCCCGCGCGATCGCCTGACCCGGCCAGGGCGGAGATGAGGTCACAGTGAGCGGGCTCGTCGAACGGGTCAAGCTCGGCCCGGCGCTTGAGCCATCCCAGTGCCCGCGCCTCGTCGCCGTCGGCGGCCGCGCCCGCGGCGATCTCGCTCATCGCCGAGCTCACGCCGTCGCGGTGGCGGTCGCGCTCGGACAGGACCCACTCCGCGTCAAGCTCGGGAAGCACGTCGCCGCCGGGCACCTGGTCCAGCGCGGTCTCCGGCTCCCGGCGTCGAGCCAGCGCCGGAACTCGCGGACGTCGACGATCACGTCGGGGGCGTCGGCCAGCTGGACGCTGCTGCGGTCGGTGATGAGCGCCGTCGCGGCCGCCGGTCCCAGGGCATCACGCACCGCCGATAAGGCCGTGCGGAGGCTGGCCCGCGCGCTGTCATCACGGACGTCCGGCCACAACGCGGACGCGACGGCGGCCCGCGAGTGCCGCCCCGGGTGGGTGGCCAACCAGCCCAGCAGCGACCGTGCCGGGCGTCCCGCCGGCGGTTGCATCGGCTGGCCATCGTCGATGAGCTCGATGGCCCCGACCACCCGGACCGTGACCATGCTGACGCCACTCTACGGTCCAGATCCTCGCCGCCCCATGGGGTTTGCGCCCCATTTGCGCTGCGATTGCGATGGCCTCGGAGACTCCCCGAACAGTCTGCTCACCACCACCACGGAGGACCTTCGATGACCACCTTCACCGCCACCACCACGCCCGACCCCGCGGAGGTCGAGGCCTTCGCAGGCCGGGTCCTGGGCGACCTCGCCGGCGCCATGACCACGATCTTCTGCACGCTGGGCGACAAGCTCGGCCTGCTGCGGGCGTTGGCCTCCGGTGGCCCGGCGACCCCGGAGCAACTGGCTCACCGCACCGGTCTGCACGAGCGCTACGTCCACGAATGGGCGCAGGGCCTGCGCGCCGCCGGGTATCTCGAGATCGATGCCGCCGACGGCCGGGTGACCCTGCCCGCCGCTCACGCCGCCCTGCTGGGCGACGAGGGCACCGCGACGTTCCTCGGCGGGGTCTTCCAGGAGCTCGGCGGGATGCTGCCCGTGCTGGACCGCATCGCCGCCGCGTTCACCCATGGCGGCGGCGTCTCGCAGGCGGCCTACCCCGACGACGCCTACGAGGGCATCGCGCGCTTCACCCAGGGCTGGTTTGACCACCGCCTCCTCGGCGAGTGGCTCCCGTTGATGCCCGAGCTCCGCGCCCGCCTGGAGGAGGGGATCAGCTGGGCGGACGTGGGCTGCGGCAGCGGTCGCGCGGTCATTCGCCTCGCCGAGGCCTTCCCGGCGTCCACGTTCGTCGGCTATGACGCCTTCCCGGCCCAGGTCGAGCGCGCGCGACGTGCCGCGTCCGAGGCCGGCGTCGCCGATCGTGTGCGGTTCGAGGTGGTCGACGGCGCCGAGGGTCTGCCCGGGCGCTACGACGTCATCTCGACCTTCGACGTCGTCCACGACGCGCAGGACCCGGCGGGCCTGGTCGCCGGTATCCGGCACTCGCTGGCCGATGACGGCAGCTATCTGTGCCTGGAGATGAACTGCGCCGACGACCCGGCCGACAACGCGGGACCGGTGGGCACGGTCATGTACGGCTTCAGCGTCCTCTACTGCATGACGACCTCGCTCGCCCAGGGCGGGGCGGGTCTGGGGACGTGCGGCTGCCCGCCCGCCGTTGTCAGCGAGCTCGGGACGGCCGCGGGCTTCGGCGCGGTGCGCGAACTGCCGATCGGGGATCCGTTCAACCGCCTCTACGAGCTGCGGCCCTAGGCGGGCAGGGCACGGAGCGCGCGGCGAGTCAGTCCAGGCGGTACTCGCCGCGCGCCACCATTACGGCGCAGCCGCCCACCAGCACCCGGTCGATCCGCTCCGCGGACCCGTCGGCCTGCGCGTAGAGCGTCGAGGGGCGGCCGATCTCGGCGCCCTGCAGGATCTCGATCCGCTCACCGAACCCCACCACGCCGTGCCGGGCGAGGTGGACCGCCAGCGGCCCGGCCGCCGAGCCCGTGGCCGGGTCCTCGGCGACGCCCAACCCGGGGCCGAACATCCGCGTCTTGACCCGCGCCCCGTCGGCGGCGAAGCAGCTCACCCCGACGCCGGCGCCGAGGCGCGCCAGCGCTCCGATGTCGGGGGTCAGCGTGGCCACCGCGGCCGCGTCGGGCAGGCACACGTAGGCGTGACGCGGTCCGTTGTCATACACCTCCACCGGAAGCTCCGAGCGTGTCACGCCGACCGCGGCGAGGACCTCGTCAGCGCGGTCATAGGCGCTCCACGCCGGCACCGGCTGCTCCATCTCGCCGTAGACGATCGCGCCGTCGCCGCGCTGCAGCGCCACCGGCACGAGCCCGCGGGCGCAGCGCAGGCGCACGACCTCGAGGCCGAGGCTCTCGCCCACCACGAACGCCGTCCCCAGCACCGGGTGCCCGGCGAACGGCAGCTCCAGGGCCGGGGTGAAGATCCGGATGTGGGCGTCGTGGTCGGCGTCGGTCGCCGGAAGCACGAACACCGTCTCTGAGAGGTTGAGCTCGCGCGCGGCGCGCTGCATGAGGTCGCCGTCGAGGCCCTGCGCGTCCTCGAAGACGGCGACCGGGTTGCCCTGGAGCGGCCGGTCGGTGAAGACATCGGCGACGACGTAGCGGCGCACGGCCTTCTAATCCCCGAGCGCCTTGGCCAGCAGCTTGTGCAGGGTGGCGCGCTCGTGGGTGGTGAGCGTCGCGAGCACCTCGTCCTCGACGCCCTCCCGGGCGCGCTGCGCGCGCTCGAACAGGTCCTGGCCGTGCCCGGTGACCTCCACGAGATGGCGGCGGCGATCGGCGGGATCGCGGACGCGCCGGATGAGCCCCTGGCCCTCCATCTCGTTGAGCAGGAGCACCGTGTTGTTGGCGTCGATGCAGAGGATCTCCGACAGCTGCTGCTGGGAGATCCCGCCCGGGTCAGCGACGTAGGAGAGCGCCAGGTAGTGGCGCAGGCTCATGCCCAGCAGCGACTCGGGAGTCTTGCGGTAGACCGACTTCGACAGCCGGGAGAGCAGGGTGATGGTGCCGCGCGCGCTGGTGACAGCCACGCCGCGAGCGTATCAGCGCCAATGAGCATCAGCCAACTGGTGATGATCACTTGTGCAATGATGTTCTCGTGACTGACGATTCTCGTCTGCACTCACCCCGCGCGCGATGGATCGCCCTGGTGGTGGTCTGCCTCGGCCAGCTCATGAGCATCGTCGACGGCACCATCGTCAATGTCGCGCTGCCCCAGATCCAGCGCGACCTGCACTTCAGCCAGTCAGACCTCACCTGGGTGCTCAATGGCTACCTCATCACCTTCGGCAGCTTCCTGTTGCTGGCCGGGCGCCTGGGCGACCTCATCGGCCGCCGGCGCATCTTCCTCATCGGCGTCGCCGGTTTCACGGTGGCCTCGGCCGCCTGCGGGTTCGCCGACTCCCAGGGCGTGCTCATCGTGGCGCGCTTCCTGCAGGGGCTGGCCGGGGCAGGCGCGGTGTCGGCGATCGTCGCCATCATCACCGCCGAGTTCCCCTCGCCGCAGGAGCGCGCCAAGGCGATGAGCATCTACACGCTGGTGATCTCGGGCGGGGCCTCACTCGGGCTGATCGCCGGCGGCGTCATCACCGAGCTGCTCAACTGGCACTGGATCTTCTTCGTCAACGTCCCGGTCGGCATCGCCACGGTGCTGCTGGGGCGGGTGTGGATCGTGGAGAACGAGGGCCTGGGCATCGGGCGCGACATCGACGTGCTGGGCTCGGCGCTCATCACCGCGTCACTCATCGCCGGCGCCTACGCCATCGTCACCGCCAGCTCCGACGGCTGGGGCTCGGCCCACACGCTGGGCTTCGGCGCGGGGTCGCTGGCCCTGCTGGCCGCCTTCGTCACCTTGGAAGCCCGGCTGCGCAACCCGATCATGCCGCTGCGCGTCTTCGCCATCCGCGGGCTGCCGAGCTCGAGCATCATCCGCGGCCTGCTCATCACGGGCATGTTCGCCACCTTCTTCATCGGGGTGCTCTACCTCGAGCGCCTGCGCGGCTACGGCTCACTCACCACCGGCCGGGCCTTCCTGCCCCAGACGGTGTTGCTCGCCGCGCTGTCGCTCGGCCCCATCGCCTGGATGGTCAACCGCTTCGGCCCCCGGCCGCCGCTGCTCGTCGGGCTGGTCTTCGCCGCGGCGGGCCTGGGCCTGTTCTCCACCGC
>DATJTQ010000167.1:0-8339 GCA_035503355.1 Solirubrobacteraceae bacterium | reverse complement strand
ATCGCGAAGTAGATACCCACGGGAGCGCCGACGCCGAGGCTGGCGATGATGATGAACACCGCGAGCGCGACGGCCTGCTCACCGGCGGAGATCCCGGTCTGGGCGATGGCGGCGGCCGCGGCCACGGTGAGCAGGAGATTCTTCGGGTTGATGACGCTCGCCAGCGCGGCGCCCATCCCCAGGGCCTTGCCGGCGCCCACCGTGTCCAGCGCCGCCATCCATTTGGGCAGCTGGGCCGGGCCATCGCCCTTGGGCCGGCCCCGCCATTGCTTCAGCGCGACCAGCAGGAGCAGGGCGCCCAGCACGAGCTTGAGGATGCTCACCCACGTCGCCGGTCCGCCATTGCTCGACGCGCTGGCTCCGCTGGAGATCAGCAGGACAACCGTGCCCAGGATGGCGAGGCCCGCGATCCAGCCCAGCAGGAACGCCGGCCCGTTGATCCGGCCGCGGGGCGTCGCGAGCATGAGAACGACGGCGATGATGGGCACCGGGCTGATTGCCACCCCCACGCCGAACGAGAGACACTGGCCGATCGCTTGGCCCATGGTCATACGCTGTCCGCGCGCCGGGTGATTGCGGATCACCCGAGCCAGGTGAACGGCGCGGGCTTCACCCGGCCGGGGTGAAGCCCGCTCACCCGGCCAGGCCCCACCGTTACCGCCATGCCAGCGGCGCCGGCTTGGGTGAGGAACTACCGGCGCGACTGGTTGGGCGCGGACGCCATCGCCGGAGTGATCGTCTGGGGCGTGGTGACGCCGCAGTGTGTCGCCTACGCCAAGATCGCCGGCCTCCCCCCCGAGGCGGGGCTGATGGCCGCGCCGCCCGCGATGATCGGGTACGCGCTGCTGGGCCAGTCGCGCTCGCTGATCGTCAGCGCCACCACCGCGACATCAGCGGTGTCGGCCACCACGGTCGGCGCCATGGCTCACGGCGACGCCGCACGATTTGCCGCCCTGTCGGCGGCGCTGGCCCTGGTGTGCGCCGCCGTCCTGGTGGCTGCCGGGGCGCTGCGCCTGGGCGGCATCGCAGATCTGGTGTCCAAGCCGGTGATGACCGGGTTTCTCTTCGGACTCGGGCTGACGATCATCATCGGCCAGTTGCCGGCGGCCCTGGGGCTGGCCGCGGGCAGCGGGAACTTCATCCCGCGACTCCGCAACCTCGTCTCACACCTCGGCTCCACGGACGTGGGGACGCTGCTCGTCGGTGCGGGCAGCCTCGGTCTGCTCATCGTCCTCAAGCGCCTGGCGCCGCGGGTGCCCGGCACTCTCGTCGTGCTGGCGCTTGCCATCGTCGTGTCGGCCGTGTTCGATCTCAAGGGGCACGGCGTCGACGTCGTCGGCCACCTGCCCACGGCCCTGCCCAAGCCCGCCTTCCCGGGGGTGAGCGCCCATGACTTCGCGCAACTCGTGCCCGCGGCGTTCGGGGTGATGCTCTTGACCACCGAGGCCGTCGGCGTCGCGCGGGCGCTGGCCAGCCAGCAGCACGAATCGATCCAACCCAACCGGGAGTTGATCGCCCTCGGCACCGCCAACGCCCTGGCCGGCCTCTCCAGCGGCTTCGTCCAGTCCGGAGGCGCCAGCCAGACCGCCGCGGCCGAGGCGGCCGGAGGCAAGTCCCAGCTGACCGCGGTGATCGCCGCCGGCCTCCTGCTCGTCACCGGCGCCTTCCTGGCTCCGCTGTTCACCGACCTTCCCGAGGCGACGCTGTCAGCGATCGTGATCCTCGCCGTCGCCGGCTTTCTCCGCGTCGATGAGCTGCGGCGGTTTGCCCGGGTGCGGCGCAGCGCCATCGTGTTCGCACTGGTCGCCGTGTTCAGCGTTCTCGTGCTCGGCGTCCTGCCGGGGCTGATCGTCGCCGCGGTGCTCTCCCTGGGCCGCGTGCTCGCCCTGCTCAGCCGCCCCACCGTGGCTCCGATCGGCCGCGATGCCGAGACGGGTGCGTGGCGGATCGAGGCGGCCGACGCCCCGGCCCAGACCCCCGCCGAGACGCTCACCCTCCGCGTCAGCGGACAGCTGTTCTTCGCCAACAGCCTCCATGTCAAGGACCAGATCGTGCAGGTGATCTCAGAGCGCGACCCGCCCCCCCACCGGGTGGTTCTTGACCTGGCGCAGAGCGCCGGGCTCGATCTCGAGTCGCTGGACATGATCGATGAACTGGCCACTGACCTGGGTGAGCGGCACATCGAGCTCGTCCTCGCCGCGGTGCACGCCGCGGCGCTGGAGATCCTGCGCCGAGGCGGGGTGCTCGATCGCGTGACCATCGCCCCCACGCTCGACGGGGCCACGGGATCCGAGCCGCTCACACCCGTGACCTGATCCCAAGCAGGCGTGCGACTCACCCACGCCGGGTGAGGCCGCTTCACCCTGCCGGGTGGGACCCTCGCCTCGCCGTGTCATCCAGCTACGAGATCAGGATTCGCGGACGGGTCGGGAACAGTGTCCTTGCCTCCTTTGAGGACATGGAGTCCGCGATACAACCTGCGGAGACGGTCCTGCGTGGGACCGTCACTGATCAGGCACAGCTCCACGGGCTGCTGGAGCGCATCCAGCTCCTCGGGCTGGAGCTGATCGAGATCCGCCGGGTTTCGCCCACCGAGGTCAACGACCCGGGCGGCTGAGGCCGGTGGGGCAGGCAACAGGATCGGGGCCGCGAGTCGACGCCGGGCGTCGTGCCCTGGCCGCGGCGGCACTGCTCCTCGGCACGGCCGCCACCGTCGTGGCGGTGATCACGGCCGTCAATCACTTCCCGCGCGGGCTGTGGGTCATCCTCCTCACCGCTGGCGCCGTCGCCTGCGCCTGGCACGGCCTCGTGCGGCGCGGCGCCGAGCGCGTCGTGTCGGTGGCGATCGCCGTCGCTCTGTTGGCCGTGGCGGTGGTGCTGCTGCTGGCCCGCGATCCGCTGGCCACGGTGGTCGTCGTCGCGTGCGCCGCGGCCGCCGTCGCCGTGGCGCGCCTGGCGCTGCCTTCTCGCGTCCGGCTCCCCTCCGCCGCCCGTCCCCAGCATCCGGTGTTGATCTTCAATCCCCGCTCGGGAGGGGGCAAGGCGGCTCGCTACCACCTCGCCGACGAGGCGCGGCAGCGTGGCATCGAGGCGATCGAGATGCCGATGGACGCCACCCTGGAGACCACCGTCGAGTCTCTGCTGGCCGACGGCGCGGACGCCATCGCCATGGCCGGCGGGGACGGCTCGCAGGCCGTCGTCGCCGCCATCGCCGCCCGCGAGGAGATCCCCTACGCCTGCATCCCGGCGGGCACCCGCAATCACTTCGCCCTGGACCTCGGCGTCGACCGCGACGACGTGGTGGGCGCGCTGGACGCCTTCGTGGATGGCGGCGAGAGAGTCGTCGACCTCGCGGAGGTCAATGGCCGCGTGTTCGTCAACAACGTCTCGCTCGGGCTCTACGGCGAGGCCGTCCAGCGCCCGGGCTACCGCGACGCCAAGCTCAAGACGATGCTCGATGTCCTCCCCGAGGTCTCCGGCCCCGGCCGCGAGGTGGTGCGCATGAACTGGCGTGACTCGGATGGCTTCGCCCATGGCGCAGGGTTCGGCGTCCTGGTCTCCAACAACGCCTATCGCCTCGGGCAGCTGGTGGGTTCCGGAACCCGCCCCAATCTCGACGGCGGGCGGCTCGGCGTCGCCGTGATGGAACCGGGGCACTGGCTGCAGCGCGGCGTCGTGCGCCAGTGGTCGCCACAGTCGATCGAGGTCGACGCGGCCGACGCGGTGCCGGCCGGGATCGACGGTGAGGCGGAGCTGCTCACGCCGCCGATCCGCTTCGTCAGCCGCCCGCGGGCGCTGCGGGTGCGAATCGCCCGCCACCACCCGGGCTGCTCACCCTCCGCGGGAGTGCCCGCCCACATCGGGTCCGGGATCCAGACGCTGGCCCGGATGGCGGTGAGGGGAACGCGATGAGCACGGATCCCGCTGCGCCCACGACGCCACTGAGGCCGTGCCCGCATTGTGGTGCGGCGGTGCCGCCGGGGGCGACGTTCTGCCCCTCCTGCGGCCGCGGCCTGACGCCCCGGCGATCGTGGACGTGGGCAGCGGCCCTGGCGGCCTTCATCGTCGGGTTGGCCGTGGCCTTCGCGATTTCGGCGGTCGCCGGCATCGGCGCCAGCACCGTCACCTCGACGGCGACGCCGACCGCCAAGGCGGGTAAGGGCGCGCCATCGACGAACGTGACGGTCAAGCAGCCCAAGACCACGGCCACCACGACGACCACCGACACCAGCACGACGACCGCCACCACGACGGTGACGAGCTCTCACACGGTCACCTCGCCGACGACGGTCACCACGACGGTGACCACCTCCAGCGGACCTTGACGTGTCCAACCGCTCCGATCATCTGCGGACCCGGCTGGCGCGGGCGCTGGAGAACTACAACCCCCAGGGGGCTCACAACTCGCTCGACGAGGCCTTCGCCTCCCTGAGCACCGACACGGCCCTCTCCGAAGTCGTCATGCCCTGCCTGCAGGCCACCGTCGCGCGTTCGGTGTGGACAGCGTCGGTCGTCACCCAGGTCGAGTTCTCGACAAGCCTGCTGGAGAACCGGCTCCTGGCCATGGCCTCGGGGTGGGACAGCGGCGGAACGCCGACCGCCGTCATCGCCCACACCGACGCGGAGCATCACACCCTGGGCGGGATCATCTTCGGGCTGGCGCTGCGCGACCGCGGGTGGCGCATCGCCTATCTCGGGACCACGACCCCCGCCGCCGGATGCGCGGAGGTGGCCGAGACGACCGACGCGCGAGCCGTGGTCATCGCCTCCCGCGACCCCGACGCGCTGGCCGCGCTGCGTCCGGCCTTCCAGCGACTCGGACCCGGACGGCAACTCGTGCTCGCCGGTGAGGGGGCCACCACCGCCACCGCACGGCACCTGGGAGCCGAGCTCTTGCCGCGCCACCCGGTGCTCGCCGCTCGCGAGCTTGACCGCCGCCTGGGTGCGGGCAACCGGCCCCGCACCCCGCTGCTCGGAACCCGCCTGCGCGGCGACGTCCACTCACAACTGTGACCGGTGGCGCCCGGTCAGCGAGCGGCTGCCGCCGTCAACGCCGGCTCCCGGCCGCCGGCCACGGCGCACTGCGACGCCGCGCTCACCACGTCGCGAGGCAGAGGCCGGGCCCCGACCGCGGCAATGAGGCGCGACGTCGCTGCGGCCCCGCCCAGATAGAGCGGAACCTCGCCGGCCAGCGCCCGCAGCGTGTCGCGCTCGCCACGCGTCAGCCGTGCAGTTCCGATGCTCATGACCACGAGGTGGGGGGTCAGAGCGGCGGCCGCCTCGGCCAGGACCGAGGTACTCACTGCGTTACCGAGACTCACGATCCTCCAGCCGCGGGCGTGGAGCGCCAGACCCAACGCGGTGATGCCTACGACGTGCCGTTCGGCGGGGCCGCGGGCGATGAGCGCCAGGGGGCCGTGCCCGAGCTCCCACCCCGAGGCCATCGCCAACAAGCGCCCCTCGATCAGCTTGGCGGAGAAGTGCTCCTGGGCCTTGCTGATATCGCCCTGGGCGTAGCGCGCGTCGAGCTCGAGCACGAACGGGATCACGGACTCGCGCAGCACGGCGTCGAGCGAGAATCTCGCCAGCAGGCCGTCGAGGGATCGGTGTGCGGCGACGGCGTCGAAGCCCAGGCACGCACGGGCCAGCTCACCGGAGAGGCGCTCGAGCTCGGAGGGGACCGATCCGCCCGGCTCGAGCGTGGTCGCCACCGTCACCTCCCTCGCCCGCCGGGCCGCTTCCGAAGCCGGCAGCCCGGCGCTCAGATGCCGCTTCATCTCCGCCACCACCCGCGTATCTCTCTCGCTGTAGAGACGAAAGCCTCCGCTGGAACGGCCCGGGGCGGGCAGTCCGTAACGCTCCTCCCACGCTCGCAGGGTCTCCGGGGAAACGCCGACTGAGCGGCTGAAGCTCCCAATCCTCAACAAACTGCTGCTATCGCGCGCCATCTGACTTTCTACAGACATTGTGCAGACCCTGAAACGACTCTATATTCTCAGTACCGACGTCGGGATCTTTTCCACGTTGGATCCCGACCAAACGCACTCGGAGGGGGAGGGCGCCTCGACTGGTCGTCGCTCAACGGATCAGGTGGACAGGGGGCACGGCGACGCGGCCGCCCCGATCGTGGCCCGACGACATTTCCCGCCGAAGCCGGGGGCCGCGGTGCTGCGCCCGGCGCTCCTGGACCGCCTCGACGCAGGCACCCAGGACCTCCTCACCCTGATCACCGGCCCGGCCGGCGCCGGCAAGACCGTGCTGCTGAGCTCGTGGCTGCGCGAGCGGCCGCCCTCGGGGCCCGTGGCCTGGCTCTCTCTGGAGCCATCCGACGGTCGGCCCATCCGTTTCTGGACCGATCTGCTGGCGCTCATCTCGTCCGCCGCGGGCCGCGACCTGGGCTCGCCGCGCGGGCTGTCAGACACCGTCGGCGACGAGTTCCTGGGCTGGCTGGGCAGCGCGCTGGACGCCCTCACGGTTCCGGTGACAGTTGTGCTGGACGACTTTGAGCAACTGCACTCGCGCCTGGTCACCGAAAGCCTGGATCAGTTGCTGCGCTTGCCGCAACGCGGCCTGCGCCTGGTCATCGCCAGCCGGATCGACCCGGGCCTGTCGTTGCAGCGACTGCGCCTGGACCACCGGCTCACGGAGCTGCGGTCGAGCGATCTGGCCCTGTCGGTGGACGAGGCCCGGCGGCTGTTCGAGCTCTCGGGGCTCGAGCTCACCGGCGAGCAGATCGCCATGCTTCACGAGCGGACCGAGGGATGGATCGGCGGGCTCACCCTCGCCGCCCTGTCTTTGCGAGACCACCCTGACCCGACCGGGTTCGTCCGTTCGTTCACCGGCGACGAGCGCACCGTGGCCGACTACCTCGTCGAAGAGGTCCTGCACCAGCAGTCCGGCGAGATGCACGATTTCATGATGCGGACCAGCGTCGTCGACGAGCTCGAGCCGGGGCTGGTGGAGGCACTGACCGGCCGCGATGACGGCGCCGGGCTGCTCGCGGCGCTGGAGCGGTCCAACGCCTTCCTGCTTCCTCTGGACGAACGCCGGCTGCGCTACCGCTATCACCCGATGTTCCTGGAGCTGCTGCGCAGCCAGCTGCGCTACCGCATGCCCGACGCCTACCGGCTCCAGCACCGCCGAGCGGCTCGCTGGTTCGCCGCGCGCGGCGACGCCGCCACCGCCGTCCGCCACGCCGTGGCGGCCGGGGACGCGACATCGGCCAGCGAGCTCGTCGCCGACCACTGGCTGTCCCTGGTGGCCAACGGTGAGGCCGCGGAGCTATGGGGCTGGGTGGACGGGCTCGCCTCCCGCTTCGTCGCGGGCAGCGCCGAGCTGGCCCTGGCCGGCGCGGGCGCGGCGCTCGCCCTCGGGCGCCTCGAGCCGGCTCAGGCATACATCCAGCTCGCCGAGGACAAGGCCGGGGCGGTGCCGGCCAAACGCCGTGCCCGCTACGCGCTGTCACGGTCGATCGTGGCCATGCTCGACAGCCGCACGCGCGGCGACTATGAGATGACCCGGACCGCGGCGCGCAAGGTGCTCAGCGGTCTGCACGCCGCCGCGGCGTCGGACACCGCCAAGGCCATGGCCCATCTCAACCTCGGCGTCGCCGAGCACTGGAGCGGTGACGGCGCTGGTGACGGCGTGGCCCGCGTTGAGCATGCCCTGGAGCTCGCCCGGCGCGATCGGTGTGAGTACCTGGCGGTGGACTGCCTGGCCCAGCTCGCGCTGTTCAAGGCGCTCGCGGGCTCGCTGCAGGAGGCTTCGCAGCATGCTCGCGTGGCAACCCAGGTAGCGACCCGCGGCGGGTGGGATGACCACCCGCACGTCGCCCCGGCGTTCCTGGCCCAGGCCATCGCGCACCTGCAGTGGGCAGAGCTCGATGAGGCCGACGAGCGCCTCGGCGCCGCCGAGCACGCCGCGCGCCATTCACAGGCACGCTCGATGAGTAGCCTCATCATCCTCTTCCGCGCCCTGCTCGACGCCCGCTCCGACGTCAGCGCGGGCGCGCGCATGATCCACTCCGTGCGCAACGACATCGACGAGTGGGGGCTCCCCTCCCGTCTGGCCGCGACCGCCGGGTTCTTCGAAGCCTCGCTGCTGGCCGATGCCGCCGAGCCCGAGCGGGCACGCTCGGCCCTGACCCGGGGGCACATCGCCACCCAGGCGCCGCTGGAGGCGGCCGTGGTGGAGGCCCGGCTGTCGCTGGCCGACGGGGATGCCGCCGAGGCGCTGCAGCAACTGGAGCCGCTCCTGGATGACAGCGCGGCGGCGCACCCGGCCTGCACGGTCGAAGCGCTGGGGCTGGCCGCCCTGGCCCACCACCTCTCCCACGACGA
>DATJTQ010000166.1:0-10155 GCA_035503355.1 Solirubrobacteraceae bacterium | reverse complement strand
GCCTCGCTGCAGCTCTTCGAAGGTGGGATTGCGCGCCGAGGTGAGGGCGATCGATTCGCCGTCGCAGCCCAGCCCGCTGGTCAACCACAGCACGTGGATCGGGTCAACCGCGCGCGACGGCGGCCACCGCGACCGGCCTAGAGCTCCGGGGTCCGCCTCACCGGGCATGCGAGACGCCCGGAGCCGCTGCCTGCACCAGCGGCACGTGGCGTTCGAACAATGACTCCAACTGGTCCTCGAGGGTCCCGTGGAGACGGAGGTCGTCCGCCGAGCCGCTGACCAGGCCCGCCTGCGCCAGGCGTTTGAGCGCGTGCGAGATCGACGGACGCTCCGCGGCCACGAGCTGCCCGAGGAGCCGGTGAGTCAGCGGCAGGGAGAGCCGGACGGCCGCGGGCTCGACCTTGCCCCACCGTGCCGCCAGATGCCACAGGACCAGAACGAGACGGACCTCCAGTCGGGGTTGCGAGGTGATGGCCCGCAGCACGTCGAGCTCGGCGGTGCGCCGGCAGGCTCGGCTCAACAGCGCACGAACGACCTGTGGGAACGGCCGCACCCGTTCGACGAAATCCTTGTCCAGCAGCGCGAACCGGGTGGGCCGCAGCGCGCGCCAGCGACAGCTGCGCTCGAGCAGGTCATCGGTGGGAAGGGCGGGGGCCTGCAGCAGGTCGCCGGAACCGAGCAGCTCGGTGGCCACCCGGTCGCCGGTCCGCGTCTCGAAGGCGATGAGGCCATCGAGAATGAGCAGTCCCGGTCCCCGGCTGGCGCTGTCGAACCACCCCGACAGATCGCAGTCCCCCACCCCGACCTGCAGGACCCGGGCGGTGGCCAGCTGGCGAACCGCGATCCGGCCGCGCATGTCGAACTCCTCGGCGAGCTCGGCATCGGCGTCGAGGAGATAGACGTAGAGCGCGTTTGGCTCGGGCCGGCGCGGGCCGAAACCGGGTGTGCTGGGCCAACGCAACGGTCCGCGCTGGACGCTCCCTCCGTCTCTGACCGTCACGGCACGCCGCCTCCTCGGTCGGACCGGCCGTCTCACACCCGGAGTGCCACCCTACGCCTCCGGCACGCTCTTGGGAAGGGTGTCATCCGGCTTACCGGGAGTGTCGGTAACTCGGGTTACCACGGTTCGCGCGGCTCCGATGCCCGGTGGTAGAACGGATTTGTGTGCTTGGCAATACCTGGTCAAGTCGTCGAATACGTCGATGAGACCAACCGGTTGGCCAAGGTCGATGTCGCCGGTGTGCGGCGCAGCGTCAACGTCGGCCTGCTCGATGACGGGGCCGGCGGCGGAGTCGTCCCCGGTGACTGGGTCCTGATCCACGTCGGGTTCGCCATCTCCAAGGTCGACGAGGAGGAGGCGCGGGCGACGCGCGATCTGCTCGTGCGGATGGGGGCGGATTACGAGCAGGAGCTCGAGGAGCTCAAGGCCAGCGTGATCGAGTGACCGACGACTGCGGCTCCCAGCACTGCATCACCTGCGGCGACATCGCCACCGCGATGACCGTGCTGCGGGTCGACGTCGATGGCCTCGCCCTGTGTGAGGCCGAGGACGGCACTCGCGAGATGGTGCAGATCGCTCTGGTCGATCCGGTCCGCGCCGCCGATCGTCTCCTGGTCCACGCCGGGACGGCGCTCGCCCATCAGGGAGGCGATCCGTGTGAGATTCGTTGACGAGTTCCGTGACGCGGAGCTGGGCCGCGCCGTGGCGGGCCAGATCCTCTCGCTGGTGGAGCCCGGCCGCCATTACAAGGTGATGGAGGTGTGCGGCGGCCACACCCACTCGATCTACAAGTACGGGATCGACGACCTCCTCCCCGCCAACGTCGAGCTGGTTCACGGGCCGGGGTGCCCGGTGTGCGTGATCCCGATGGGGCGCGTCGACGACGGCATCAGCGTGGCGCACCACGACGGCGTCATCTTCACGTGCTTCGGCGACATGATGCGCGTCCCCGGATCGGATGGGAGCCTGCTCGATGCCAAGGCGGCGGGCGCCGACATCCGGATGGTGTACTCGCCACTGGACGCTCTGCGGATCGCGAGGCAGAACCCGGAGCGCGAGGTCGTCTTCTTCGCCATCGGCTTCGAGACCACCGCCCCCTCCACCGCGCTCACGCTCAAGCGGGCGCGCGCCGAGGGCGTCACCAACTTCAGCGTCATGTGCAGCCACGTGACGATCGTGCCCCCGCTGAGGGCCCTGCTCGAATCGCCCGACCTGCGGCTCGACGGCTTCATCGGCCCGGGCCACGTCTCCACCGTCGTCGGCGCGCGGCCCTTCGAGTTCATTCCCGCCGACTACGGCAGGCCGGTGGTCATCTCCGGATTCGAGCCCCTGGACATCCTGCAGGGGATCGAGATGATCCTGTGCCAGCTCGCCACCGGACGCTGCGAGGTGGAGAACCAGTACAAGCGCGTCGTGCCCTACGAGGGCAACCTGCGCGCGTTGGAGGTCATGGCGGAGGTGTTCGAGCTCCGCCCCCACTTCGAGTGGCGAGGCCTCGGCTTCATCTCGCACAGCGGCCTGAAGCTGACCGACGCCTACGCGGAACTGGATGCCGAGGCGCGCTTCAACGTGCCCGGCCTACGCGTCGCCGACCCGAAGGCCTGCCAGTGCGGCGAGGTGCTCAAGGGCGTGATCAAGCCCTGGGAGTGCAAGGTCTTCGGCACCGCCTGCACCCCGGAACGACCGATCGGCACCTGCATGGTCTCGTCGGAGGGTGCGTGTGCCGCGTACTACAACTTCGGCCGTTTCGCGCGGGAGCGGGAAGTCGTCTGATGAGTGACCGTGCCGGGACGGGCAGTGCGACGATCTCCGGGCGAGAGCAGACGATCCTGCAGATCATCGAGACGGCTCGCGGCAAGCGCGCCAAGTTCCGCGAGGCACGGATCAACATGGCGCACGGGGCCGGTGGCAAGGCCACGCAGGGGCTGATCGAAGGGCTGCTGGCGCCTGCCTTCCGGTCAGACGCTCTCGACGAGCTGGCGGACGCCGGCCGGGTCCATGTCGACGGTGCGGAGCTGGCGCTCACCACAGACTCCTACGTGGTCAAGCCGCTGCGTTTCCCCGGCGGCTCGATCGGCGAGCTTGCCGTCAACGGCACCGTCAACGACCTTGCGGTCTCCGGGGCGCGCCCGCTGGCCCTCAGCCTGTCCCTGATCCTCGAGGAGGGGCTGGCCGCCGAGGATCTGCGCTGCGAGGTGGAGGCCATCGCCCGCGCCGCGGAGGCGGCCGGCGTGGCGATCGTGACCGGCGACACGAAGGTGGTGGAACGCGGGCACGCCGACGGGATGTACATCTGCACCAGCGGCATCGGGCGCCGCGACCCGCGCGCTGACCTGTCGCCGGTGAACCTCCGGCCCGGGGACAGGATCCTGCTCTCCGGGAGCATCGGTGAGCACGGCACAGCGATCATGCTGGCGCGCAACGAGTTCGAGCTCGATGCCGAGATCGAGTCCGACACCCGCTCGCTGTGGCCCGTGGTCGACATGCTGCTCCAGGCGGCCGGGCCCGGCTTGCGCTGCCTGCGCGACGCCACCCGTGGCGGGGTGGCGTCGGTGCTCAACGAGCTGGCGCGCGCCTCGGCGGTGGCGATGATCGTCCGCGAGGGCGCGGTCCCGGTCGCACCCGAGGTCGCCGGCGCCGCCGAGATCCTGGGCATCGATCCGATGTACGTCGCCAACGAGGGAAAGCTGGTGGCGTTCGTGGCGCCCGAGCTGGCCGACGCGGCGCTGGCGGCGATGCGCGCGATGCCCGGCTGTGAGGCGGCGGCGGAGATCGGCGAGGTGCGCACCGAGCCGCCCGGGATGGTGCTGGTCCAGACGAGCTTTGGCGGCCGGCGGGTGATGGACCAACTGGTCGGAGACCCGCTGCCCCGGATCTGTTGAGCGAGAGGAGACTCAGATGGCGACACAGGCGAGTCCGTATGCGAAGCAGAAGGAGACCGAGGCGGTCACCGCACACGTGCTGTGGATGACCACCGGTCTCAGCTGCGAGGGCGATTCGGTGGCCATGACCTCGGCCACCAACCCCAGCCTGGAGGACATCATCCTGCAGGCGATCCCGGGCATGCCCAAGGTGGTGGTCCACAATCAGGTGGTCGACTACGCGGTGGGCCAGGAGTACGCGCAGGCATGGTTTGACGCCGAGGACGGCAAGCTCGACCCGTTCGTCCTCGTCATCGAGGGATCGCTGGGCAACGAGGAGATCAACGGCGACGGCCACTGGACGGGCTTCGCCGTCAATCCCTCCACCGGTCAGCCCATCACGATGAACGAGTGGATGGACCGCCTCGCGCCCAAGGCGGCCGCGGTCGTCGCCGTGGGGACGTGCGCCACCTATGGCGGCATCCCGGCCATGAAGAACAACCCGACGGGGGCCATGGGGGTGCCGGACTACCTGGGCTGGAGCTGGCGCTCCAAGGCCGGGCTGCCCGTGGTGTGCATCCCCGGGTGCCCCGCGCAACCCGACAACATGACCGAGACGCTTCTCTACCTCGCGCTCCACCTCGCCGGCCTGGCCCCCGCGCCCGAGCTCGACGAGGCGCTGCGACCCAAGTGGCTGTTCGGACGTACGGTGCGCGAGGGCTGCAACCGCGCCGGCTTCGCCGAGCAGGGCGAGTTCGCGAGCGAATACGGCTCCGATCACCGGTGCCTGGTCAAGCTGGGCTGCAAAGGACCGGTGGTCAAGTGCAACGTGCCGGTGCGCGGCTGGGTCAACGGCGTCGGCGGCTGTCCCAACGTCGGCGGCATCTGCATGGCGTGCACGATGCCGGGCTTCCCGGACAAGTACATGCCGTTCATGGACGAGGACAAGTGGGGCGGCGTAGCCGCGGACGTCATGAAGTTCTCCTACGGACCCATCGTCCGCTTCTTCCGCCAGCGTCATATCAAGACCAACTTCGACGTCGAACCCGAGTGGCGCAAGCGCGGCAGCACCCTCACCACCGGCTACCAGAAGCGATGGTGACCGACGTGCATCGACAGTGACACCGGCCGCCGAGACCTGGAGAGACGAGAATGGCAACTGACACAGCACAGAAGGTCGTCGTCAAGGAGATGTCCTGGGACCCGATCACCCGGATCGTGGGCAGCCTTGGCATCCACACGGAGATCGACTTCTCAAACCAGCAGGTGATCAAGTGCTACAGCACGTCGATGATCTTCCGCGGGTTCGACATCTTCATGAAGGGCATCGACCCACGCGACGCGCATTTCATCACCAGTCGCATCTGTGGCATCTGCGGCGATAACCACTGCACCTGCTCGTGCCTGAACCAGAACATGGCCTACGGGGTCAAGCCGCCCAAGCTGGGGGACCTCGCCTTCAACCTGGCCGAGACCGCGGACTACATCTTCGACCACGCGATCTTCAACGACTGCATGGCCAACGTCGACTTCTGTGAGCAGATGGTCAAGGAGACCAATCCGAGCCTCTTGGCCAAGGCCGAGAGCACCGCCGCCCCCAACTCCGACGTCCACGGCTACAAGACGATCGCCGACATCATGCGGTCGCTCAACCCGTTCACCGGCGAGTTCTACCTCGAGACGCTGCACGTCGCGCGCTACACCCGCGAGATGTACTGCCTGTTCGGCGGCCGCCACACGCACCCGTCGACGATCATGCCCGGGGGCTGCAGCGCTGACATCACCCACCAGACGTGCACCGACTACTACGTGCGCCTGATGCGCTACTTCGACTACGTCAAGCGCAGCGTGCCGATGCACGACGATCTCTATGACTTCTTCCTGCAGGAGCTGCCCGGCTACGACATGGTCGGCTTCCGCGAGACCAACCTCGTCAACTGGGGCTCCTTCGACGACCCCGACTACGTCGACTACGACTATCGCCACATGACCGAGTGGGGACGCAAGCGCTACATCACCCCGGGCGTGGCCATCGGCGGCGAGCTGATCTCCACCGACTTGGTCGAGATCAATCTGATGATCCGCATCCTGCTCGGCTCCTCGTACTTCGACAGCTGGGAGAACGAGCCCACCTTCGTGACCCACGATCCGCTCGGCAATCCGGTGGACAAGAACCATCCGTGGAACAAGGTCACCCTCCCACGGCCGCAGAAACGCGACTTCACCGACAAGTACACATGGGTCGTCTCCCCGCGCATCTATGACAAGCGCACCGACACGCACGTGTGCTGCGATACGGGCGGCGGCCCGTTCGCCCGCCAGTGGTGCACGGCCAAGGCCGGGCTGGTGGACTTCGGCTACGCCAAGGCCACGGGCGAATCCATCCAGATGGTGCTGCCCCGCTCGCCGAACATGCCGGAGATGGAACTCGAGTGGAAGGTCCCCGAGAAGTCCAACGCGATCGAGCGCGACCGCGCGCGGACCTATCACCAGGCCTACAGCGCGCTGATCGCGCTGCATTGCCTGGAACGGGCGATGAAGGAGGTCCAGGCGGGGCGGACGAAGAGCTGGAACAGCTTCAAGGTCCCCGAGAGCGCCGTGAGCTGCGGCTTCCACGAGGCGGCACGCGGCGTGCTGTCGCACCACATGGTCATCCGCGAGGGCAAGATCGCCAACTACCAGCCGTACCCGCCGACGCCGTGGAACGCCAGTCCGCGCGACGTCTTCGGGACGCCCGGGCCCTACGAGGACGCCGTGCAGAACACGCCGATCTTCGAGGAGAACGGCCCCGAGAACTTCAAGGGGGTCGACATCATGCGGGCGGTGCGATCCTTTGACCCCTGCCTGCCGTGCGGTGTCCACATGTACACCGGCGGCGGCACGGTGCGCAAGGTGATGCACACGCCGACGGCGATGGCGTAGGTCGTGGGCGCGATAGAGGCCGAGGTGGGCGGGCCGGTCTCCTCGGAGGAGTTGATCGGGCGCGTCCAGGACCTTCAGGAACGGCTGGAGGCCATGGGCGACCCGGCCACCCGCGAGGTGGCCGACCAGCTGGTGTCGGCGGTGGTCCAGATGTACGGCGCGGGCCTGGAGCGGGTGGTGGAGCTGCTTGCCGACGGCGGGGCGGAGGGCCGCGCCGTGGCCGAGGCGATGTCGCAGGACGCCCTGCTGGCCACGCTGCTGCTCATCCACGATCTGCACCCGGTGCCCCTGGCCGCGCGTGTGCAGGCGGCGCTCGATTCCGTGCGGCCGTACATGGAGTCCCACGGAGGCAACGTCGAGCTGCTCTCGTTGTCGGACGGGATCGCGACCATTCACCTGCGCGGCAGCTGCTCTGACTGCTCGGCCTCGGCGGTCACGCTCGAGCTGGCCATCAAGCAGGCGCTCGAGGAGGCGGCTCCCGATCTGGAGGGCCTCGAGGTGCTCGGCGTGGCCCCTCAGAGCATCGGTCCCCACCCGCCCAACGGCCTGCCCATGGTGACGATGGCGGCGGCGCCCACCGGCATGGAACTCCCGGTGGTGATGGCCGGGCCGGCCACCGACAGGACCGCACCCGCGTGGGTGGACCTGGAGTCGGTGGGGGCGCTGGCCGACGGAGCGCTCACGGCGGTCAGCGTGGCCGGCGCGGACCTGGTGGTGGCCAACGTCGACGGCACGCTGCTCGCCTACCGCGACCGTTGCGCCAGCTGCGGCGCGCCGCTGCACGAGGGGCGATTGTCCGCGGGGGCGCTGGCCTGCGCCGAGTGCGAGCGGTCATTCTTCCTGCCCCGCGCGGGCCGCTCGCTCGACGACGAGCAGCTGCAGCTCGAGCCGGTACCCCTCCTGCGCGACGAGGGACGCGTCAGGGTCGCTCTCTCACCATGACCGGCCACCGCCCGCTTCCGGACGCGATGGCCGCCCGGCGCCGGGCGGAGCTGGTGTCCGGCCTGCGCGGGCTGACGCGGCCACGCACGGGGAGCGCCGGGGCGGCCGGGGCCACCGGGGTGGCGGCGGACCCGCCGCCCGCGACCGCTCCTGCCGCCGAGGCCTGCGACCTGTGCGGTGTGGGCATCGCCGCAGACCACCGCCACCTCCTCCACCTGGGAGAGCGGCGCATCGTGTGCGCCTGTGAGGCGTGCTGGGCCATGCGCTCCGGCGAGGGCGACTACCGCCCCACCGGCAACCGCACCGTATGGCTCTCAGGCCTGGACGTCCCCGCCGACCTGTGGGCGGGCTTTCAGATCCCGATCGGCCTGGCTTTCTTCATGGAGTCCACGGTGACCGGGTGCATCGTGGCCATGTACCCGAGCCCCGGCGGTGCCACCGAGAGCGAGCTGCATTTCGAGTCGTGGAACCGGATGCGAGAGCTCAACCCGGTCCTGGAGACGCTGGAGCCCGACATCGAGGGGCTGATCGCCAACCGTCTGTGCGACCCGCCGATCTACGTGATCGCCCCGATCGATCGCTGCTATGAGCTCACCGGGACGGTCAAGGCGGCGTGGGAGGGGATCTCAGGGGGGTCGGGAGTCGAGGTGGCGGTCGACGGCTTCTTCGACACCCTCCGCGTCGCGGCGGGCGTGTGATGGCGGCCGACCCCGCGTCCACGCCGACGCCGACGCGCCCGATCGCTCCCGCGCCAGAGGGGCCGCCGGAGGTGGAGTTCGCCGTGCTGGGCGCGCGGCCGGTCAAGCATGCGGCCGCGCCGATGCTGGCGCTCGACCTCGAGGTCTCAGAGACGAGCGGGCGCCCGGTGTACATGCTGGCGTTGAGCGTCCAGCTCATGATCGAGCCGGCCCGCCGGGCCTACGACGAAGCCGCGCACGATCGCCTGGTGGAGCTGTTCGGCGCTCCCGAGCGCTGGGCGGTCACCACACGCAGCCTCGTCTGGTCCACGCTGGACGTCGTGGTCCCCGCGTTCACCGGACGGACGACGGTGACGATGCCGATCGCCTGCCACTACGACCTGGAGCTCGCGGCGGCCAAGTATCTGCACTCGCTCGCCGACGGCGAGGCGCCGCTGGCGCTGCACTTCAACGGCATGGTCTACTACGCGGGCGAGGACGGGCGCCTGCAGATCGTGCTGCTGCCCTGGTCCAACTCGATCGGCTTCCGGATGCCGGTGCGCGTGTGGCGGGAGACGATCGAGCACTACTACCCCGGCACGGCATGGGTGGGGCTGCGCGCCGAGACGCTCCGGGCCCTCCAGCGCGCCAAGCTGGACCGCGGCCTGGCCACCCTTGACGACACGGTGACCGCGCTGCTCGGAGACGACGATGGCTGATCACCTGCAGGAGCTCGTGGAGTCGTTGCTGTGGGAGGGCTACGCGCTGTACCCGTACACCCCCGGCGCCGCCAAGAACGCCACCCCCACACCGTTCGGCATCGTCTATCCCCCGGTCTACGCCGCCGCGCTGGCCAGCACCTTTGACCACCTCGAGCTGCGCTGCGTCGTTCAGGCGCCGGCCGACGCCGTCCTCAGCGCGGAGGTGCAGTTCCTCGCCGCCTCCGGGGACCGCCACCAGGCGATCGCCCATCGCCTGCAGCTGCCCGGGGCGATGGCCGGAGCGCTGGCCGGGCGCCCGGCGCGCAAGGAAGCCTCGGTGGGCGGGCTGACCGTCGGCCTGGCGCTCCAGACCCGGCCTCAGCTGACCGAGAACGAATACGAGGTCTCGCTGCGGGTGGACAACCTCACCCTCGTGTCGGCGGGACTGGACCGCGCCGGGGCCCTGCGGCGCTCACTGCTCTCGACACATCCGCTGCTCCAGGTGAGCGGTGGACGGTTCGTGTCGCCGTTGGAGCGCCCCTGCGACTCGGTCAACACCTTTCCGGTGCTGGCCACCGACGCCGACGACGTCGTCCTCGGCGCCGCCATCGTCTTGCCCGAGCACCCGCGGCTGGCCCCAGAAAGCCTGGGCGGGCTGTTTGATTCCACCGAGATCGAGGAGGCGCTGCTCCTGCACGTGCATGCGCTGTCCGACGGCGAGCGCGCGGAGATCGAGCGCCAGGACCCCGCTGTGCGGGAGATGATCGCCCGGGCGTCGAGCGCGAGCCCCGATGACATCATCGCGCTGCACGGCCGGGTGCAGGTTCGCGACCCGGTCACCCGCGAGCCCCCCGCCGAGCCTCCGGGGTTGACCGATCCGCGTGCGGGAGACACGGTGCTCGATGTCGATGGCCAGACGTTTCGACGCGGCGGCAAGGTGGTGATCCGCCCCGGCCCCGACGCCGACGTCCATGCCCGGATGCTCGAGGGGCGCACGGCGACGATCGAACGGATCTTCACCGACTACGACGGCAGAGCCCATCTGGGTCTGA
>DATJTQ010000165.1:0-5603 GCA_035503355.1 Solirubrobacteraceae bacterium | reverse complement strand
GGCGGGTCATCAGCGCCAGGTCCTCGAGCGTCACGCGCGTGAACTGGTCGAAGGAGAGCTCCATCGACTTGGTCTTGGCCTTGACCTCGAGGGCGATCAGACCCCGGCCCTTGAGCAGCTCGGTGACGCCGGCCGCTGAGTCGGCTTCGACCTCCCCCTTGTGCTTGACGCCGAGGCCGTCGACGGCGCGAAAGACGTAGGCGATGCTCATTGCAGGTAGCCGTTCCCGCCGGCGACCTGCAGGACGGCGCCGCCGCCGAGCAGACGCGCGAGCTCGGCCGGGACCGAGGCGCGGCGCTGGGCGACGTCACGGCTGATGCGGCCGCCGCGGACGAGCTCGGCCAGGGCGGCGTCCATCGTCTGCATGCCGTGCTCGGCGCCCGTCTGGATCGCAGAGTAGATCTGGTGGGTCTTGCCTTCGCGGATGAGGTTGCGCACGGCCGGGGTGGGGACGAGGATCTCGACCGCGGCCACGCGACCGGAACCGTCGGCGGTGGGGAGCAGTTGCTGGGCGACGACGCCCTGGATGGCCACCGAGAGCATCACGCGGACGTGCTGCTGCTGGTGGGGCGGGAAGACGTCGATGATGCGGTCGATGGTCTGCGGGGCGTCCTGGGTGTGCAGGGTCGCCAGCACCAGATGGCCGGTCTCGGCGGCGGTCAGGGCCGTGGAGATGGTCTCCAGGTCGCGCATCTCGCCCACGAGGATCACGTCGGGGTCCTCGCGCAGCGCGGCGCGCAGGCCCTCCGAGAAGCTGGTGGCGTCACTGCCCAGTTCGCGCTGGTTGACCAGGCACCGCTTGTGCTGGTGCAGGAACTCGATCGGATCCTCGATGGTGAGGATGTGGTCCTCGCGGGAGTTGTTGATCTCGTCGATCACGGCGGCCAGGGTCGTGGACTTGCCCGAGCCCGTGGGCCCGGTGACGAGGACGATGCCGCGCGGCAGCGTGGCCATCTCGCGGACGATGGGAGGCATGCCGAGCGCCTCCAGCGACTGGATGACGCTGGGAATGACGCGCAGGGCCGCGCTCACGGCGCCGCGCTGCAGGTAGGCGTTGACACGCATGCGGGCGGTCCGAGGGACCGAGTAGCTGAAGTCGACCTGGCGCGCGTTCTCAAACTGCTGGCGCTGGGTGTCGCTCATGATCGAGTAGACGATCTCCCGGGTGTCAGAGACACCCAGGACGGGGAAGCCCTCCAGCGGGAAGAGGCGGCCGCGGACGCGGATGCTGGGCGCCGCGCCGGCAGTGAGGTGGATGTCCGAAGCGCGGCGCTCGAGCGCTGCCAGGACGATGTCCGCGAAGTCGACGACTGACATATGAACCTTCCTCGGCAGGGGCAGGGTGTGACTTGAGTGCAGGCGCCTAAGCGCCTAGAACGCGAAGGACCTCGTCGACGCTGGTGACGCCGTGGCGGACCTTCTCAAACGCGTCCTCGCGCAGCGTGCGCATCCCTTCGGCGCGCGCGGTGTCCATGATCTTGTCCGCCGACGCGCTGTGCAGCGCGAGGTCGCGGATCTCGTCGGACACGGGCATGATCTCGTAGATGCCCACGCGGCCGCGATAGCCGCTGCCGCTGCACCGCGGGCAGCCACCCGCCTCGTAGCCCGAGATGTCATGGTCGACGTGAAAGCCTGAGCGCGCCAGCACGCTCGCCTCGAGCGTCACGGGCCGCTTGCACCCGGTGCACAGCAGGCGGGCCAGGCGCTGGGCGATGACGCAGCGCACCGAGGACGCCACCAGGAACGGCTCGATCCCCATTTCCACAAGGCGGGTGATCGAGCTGGGCGCGTCGTTGGTGTGCAGCGTCGAGAGCAGGAGGTGTCCGGTGAGGGCCGCCTCGATGCTGATCTGAGCCGTCTCGCGGTCGCGGATCTCGCCGACCATGATGATGTCGGGGTCCGCGCGCATCATGGCGCGCAGGCCGGCCGCGAAGGTGAGGCCCGAGCGGGCGTTGACGGCGACCTGGGTGACGCCGTCCAGCTGATACTCGACGGGGTCCTCGATGGTGACGATGTTCTTGTCGGGTGTGTTGAGGGAGTTGAGCACCGCGTAGAGGGTGGTGGACTTGCCGGATCCGGTGGGGCCGGTGACGAGGACGGAACCGTGGGCATGTCCCGTCGCCCCCTTCAGGCGATTCAGGGAGAAGTCATCGAGGCCGAGCTTGGGGATCTCGATGAGGACGTTGGAGCGGTCCAGGATGCGCATCACCACCGACTCGCCGTGCACCGTGGGCAGGGTCACGACGCGGATGTCGATCTGCTTGCCGTCGACGTTGAGCCCGACGCGGCCGTCCTGGGGAAGGCGGCGCTCGGAGATGTCGAGCTCGCACATGATCTTGATGCGCGACACCACGCCCGGAACCATCCGCCCCGGGATCCTGGCGATCTCCTCCAGCACACCGTCCACCCGGATGCGGACGCGCATCTCGCGCGTCTCGGCCTCGAAGTGAACGTCGGATGCCCCGTGGGTGACGGCCTGGGAGAGCAGTGCGTTGACGAGCTTGACGATCGGCGTCTCGGTGGCGGCGTCGTGGACGTCGAACATCTCGACCTCCGCCAGAGAGTCCTCCTCCACGACCTCCGTGACCGCGCTGTCGAGCCGGGTCATGTTGGCGATGACCGCGAGGATGTCGTCCCGGGTGGCCACGGCCACCTGGATGCTCATGCCGGTCTGGATCTCGACGTCGTCGATGGCGACGACGTTGGCGGGATCGGCCATCGCCACCACGAGCGTGTTGTCTCCCTCGCGCGCGACGGGCACGAGCTCGCAGCGCCGGGCGACATCGGGAGGCAAAAGGTTGACCGCCGCCATGTCCAGCCGGTACTGGCTGAGGTCAAGGAAGTCCAGGCCCAGGCGCTCGGCGATAGCCCGCGCGCGCTGCTCGGGGGTGATGACGCCCTGATCGACGAGCAGCTGATCCGGCGTGGTGCCGGCGTCGCGCGCCGCCAGCATCGCGGCCTCGACGCGCTCACGCGGCGCGAAGCCCAGGTCGACGATGACCTGGGTCAGGAACCGCATGGACCCGCCCCCGCGGCCGCTGGCGGGGGTTACCGCAGCGGCCATTGCGCCCGACGGCTCGGGCGTGAGAACGGGGGCGACGACAGGCGCGGCCGCGTCGAACTCTTCGCGCATGCTCTTGTTATCGGCGGTTTAGCCCAGGGATCAAGCGTTTGGGTGCTCGGTCCTCACGAACGTCTAACGGTCGGGGCTCTGACCATGCCGATCCGTCCAGCGACCGTCCATGCCGCAGACCACCGCTCAAGCCGTCGCCCCAAATGCCGATGACGGAGAGCGGAACAGCGCACGACGACGCTTTTGGAGTTACTGACCGGAGTGTGAGTTCCGAAACGCAATACCCATCTACACAAGGAGTGACCATAGATGCTTACGCGTCTTCGTAATCGCGCCCACGGTCAGGAGGGCTTCACCCTCATCGAGCTGTTGGTCGTGATTCTCATCATCGGCATCCTGGCTGCGGTCGCCATCCCGGCGTTCCTCAATCAGAAGGGCAAGGCCCAGGACGCCAACGTCAAGACGGACGTCACCACGGCCCAGACCGCCGAGGAGACCTACTCGACCAACAACGGGTCGGGCACCTACACCACGTCGGGCCCGGCGCTGTACGCGATCGAGCCGACCCTCAAGGCGGCCTTCACCGGCAGCAGCCCCGAGCTGAGCCTCAGCGCCACCGCCAACACCGAGGCGGCGCCGACGGACCCGACCGGTGGCTCGACCACCGTGGTGTACTCGATCGAGGGCGTCTCGCCGTCCGGTCTGCACTACTACCTGACGAAGTACGACGACGGTGGCGTCAGCCGCACGTGCTTCGTCCCGACCGGTAAGAACGCGTCCGGGTGCAACGTCAACTCGGGCAGCACCGGCGCCGGTACCTGGGGCAGCTAATTCCCCTGAGGTACTGAACGCACCTCTGGCATGAGCCGCCGGGCACGGCCTGATCCGTGCCCGGCGGTCCAGCCGGATCTCCTCACCGATCCCCTCCCTTTGACCTTTTCATGTCCCCCCTCGCCATCGACATCGCTCTCGCGGCCCTCGTCGGCCTGTGCCTCGGCTCGTTTCTCAACGTCGTGGCCTACCGGCTCCCGGCAGGCCTGTCTCTGGTCACCCCAGGGTCGGCGTGCCCGGGTTGCGACACGGCGATCCGTCCCTTCGACAACGTCCCCGTTGTCTCGTGGCTGGTCCTCGGTGGACACTGCCGCGCGTGTGACACGCGTATCTCACCGCGCTATCCCCTGATCGAGGGCCTCACCGGCGCGCTCTTCGCTGCCGTGGCCATCGCGCAGGGCTCGAGCTCTCAGGTCTGGCTCGATCTCATCTTCGTCGCCGCCCTGGTGGCGATCACGGTCATCGACCTCGAGCACCAGATCATCCCCAACCGCATCCTGGCGCCGCTCGCGCTGGCCGCCGTGGTGCTCACCGCGATCTTCCAGCCTCACCACCTTCCCGAGCACCTCATCGCGGGCGCCGCGGCCGGTGGGTTTCTCCTCGTCGCCGTGCTGGCCTACCCCGCCGGTATGGGGATGGGTGACGTCAAGCTGGCTGCTGTGATGGGTCTCGTGCTCGGCCGGGCCGTCGCGCCCGCCATGTTCGTGGCTCTCATCTCCGGCACCGTGGTCGGCGCCATCGTGATGGCGCGCAAGGGCGTGAGCGAGGGCCGCAAGACCAGGATCCCCTTCGGACCGTTCCTGGCCCTCGGGAGCGTCGTCGGGCTGTTCGCCGGTGACGCGCTCGTCAACGTCTATCTCCACGGAGTGGGGCTATGAGTGTCCTGAACAAGCAGTTGTCTATGCCGAGCCTGCCCAGCCTGCCGGGCCTGCGCGTCCGCAAGCCGTCTCGCCGCGCGGGTAGCACCGCTGCCGTCACCGGCCTGGAGATCGGCGCCACCCGGGCGATCGCCGCCCACGCGCGCCTCCAGGGTGGCCAGATCGTCGCCGAGCGCGTCGCCGGCCGTCAGTTGCCGGCCGGACTCATGCGCGACGGGGTGGTCATCGACCCCGATCGTCTCGCCGGCGAGCTCAAGAGCCTCTTTGCCGAGCACAAGTTCTCCAAGCGGGTCCGTGTCGGCCTGGCCACTCCGCGGACGGTCCTGCGCGTCATCGATCTTCCGCCGCTCGACGACAAGGACATCCGGACCGCCCTGGTCATGCAGGCGCAGGAGCGCATCCCGATGCCGTTGGAGCGCGCCGTCATGGACTTCCACAAGGTGGGGCTCGTCGACACTCCAGAGGGGCAACGCCTGCGGGTCATCGTCGTCGTCACCGAGCGTGAGGGCGTCGACGTCCTGCTCGACGCACTGCGCCGCGCCGGGCTCAAGCCCGAGGGCATCGACCTCTCGGTGTTCTCCGTGATCCGCAGCCTCAACCACCACGTGGAGCAGGCCGAGGGCCCGGTCCTCTATGCGCAGCTGGGTGATCTCGTCAACATCGCCATCGCCGAGGACGGTGTGTGCCGGTTCACGCGCCAGGCGCCGCAGGGGCTGGCCATGGTCCTGGGACGGCTTGCGGAGAACCGCGGGGTCCCGCTCGAGGATGCCTACCGGTTGCTGCACGACGGTGACGACAACGCGTCGCCCGGCGACGGCGAC
>DATJTQ010000164.1:0-9986 GCA_035503355.1 Solirubrobacteraceae bacterium | reverse complement strand
CGGTATTGCTCGCAGAGCTGCTGGGGCACGATCTACACCGAGCTCAAGCGCGGAGTCCCCCAGCCGCACCTCCGAAGGGTCGACCGGCCGTCGTATGAGCAGCTCATGGAGGACGTCCGGACGATGAGCATGCTGGCCGTCGGGCGCAAGTACGGGGTCACGGACAACGCCGTGCGGAAATGGATTCGCTGGTACGAGCGGGGTTTTGAGGGAGGTGGGGACACAGAGGCGGCGTGAGGTGCATACGATCCTGGGTGTGACCGCGCCGGCCGTCGTCATCCTTGCCGCTGGGCAGGGCACGCGCATGCGCTCAGCCGTGCAGAAGCTGCTGCACCCGCTGTGCGGGCGGCCCATCATCGAGTGGCCGGTGGCGGCCGCGCGGACGGCTGGGGCCGAGAAGATCGTCGTGGTGGACGGGCCCGATCGGCGGCTGGCGCCGGCGCTCGACGGCTCGGTGTCCGTGGCGGTGCAGGAGCGGCCGCTGGGGACCGCCGATGCGGTGCGGGCGGCCATTGACCAGGTCTCCGGCGCGGGGACGGTGGTGGTGGTCAACGGGGATGCCCCGCTGGTCACGGCCGGGTCGCTGCGGGCGCTGGTGGAGGCTCACCAGGGCTCCGGGGCGGCGGCGACGATCGCCACCATGGTGCTGGCCGACCCCAGCGGGTACGGGCGGGTGGTGCGCGCGAGCGACGGGACGGTCGAGCGGGTGGTGGAGACCAAGGCCGCGGGCGATGCCACCGAGGCCGAGCTGCGCATCGACGAGGTCAACACCGGGATGTTCGCGTTCGACGGGGCGGCGCTGGCCGGCGCGCTGGCCGAGGTGCGCGCGGACAACGCCCAGGGTGAGCTGTATCTGCCCGACGTGCTGCCGATCATGCGCGCGCATGACCGCGCCGTGGGGGCGTTTCAGCTGTCTGACCCCGATGAGCTGCTGGGGATCAATGACCGGGTGCAGCTGGCCGCGGTGGCCGCGGTGGCGCAGCGCCAGATCCATGAGCGCCACATGCTCGCTGGGGTGACGATCGTCAACCCGGAGGCGACGGTGATCGACGTCGAGGTGACCATCGGTCAGGACAGCGTGATCGCGCCGTTCACCAGCCTGCGGGGCGCCACCAAGATCGGGAGCGGCTCCAACATCGGGCCCAACAGCACGCTGATCGACGCCACGGTGGGCGATGGCGCCACGGTGCTGCACGCCTACATCACCGGCGCGGTGGTCGGCGACAAGGTGAGCGTCGGGCCCTTTGCCTATCTGCGGCCCGGGACGATCCTGCGCGAGGGATCGAAGGCGGGCACCTTCGTGGAGATCAAGAACTCCGACGTGGGCCGGGGGACGAAGGTGCCCCACCTGTCCTACATCGGCGACGCGGACATCGGCGAGCAGACCAACCTGGGCGCGAGCACCATCACCGCCAATTACGATGGCTATCGCAAGCACCGCACGACGATCGGCAGCCGGGTCAAGACGAGCGTCGACACCACCTTCGTGGCGCCGGTGGCCATCGGCGACGACGCCTACACGGCGGCGGGGTCGGTCATCACCACCGACGTCCCGGACGGCGCGCTGGGCGTCGCGCGCCAGAGGCAGACCAACATCGACGGCTACGCTGAGCGCCGCCGCGAGCGCGCCGCCGCCGAAGAACCGAAGGAGGATCAGTGAGCACCATGGAGTCGTCGGCACCCGTGCGTAACATCGTGCAGGACGAGATGAGCGTCACGGAGACCGCCACAGTGCCAACGATTCTGCGCCGTGATGCCGACAAGCGACTGATGCTGGTGACCGGGCGGGCCAACCCCGAGCTGGCCGCGCGGATCGCCGACAAGCTGGGGGTCGAGCTCTCCGACGCGACCACCAAGACGTTCGCCAACACCGAGGTGTACTGCCGCTTCCAGGAGTCCGTGCGGGGCGCCGACGTGTTCATCGTGCAGCCGACGTGCGCCAACGAGGCCGCCGGGCTGAGCGCCAACGACGCGCTCATGGAGCTGCTGACGATGGTCGACGCAGCCGTCGGTGGATCGGCTCACCGGGTCATCGCGGTGACGCCGTGGTACGGCTACTCCCGCCAGGACAAGAAGTCGGCCCCGCGTGAGCCGATCTCCGCCCGGCTGGTGGCTCGGATGCTGGAGTCCGCGGGCATCGACCGGATCCTCACCATGGACCTGCACTCCGGTCAGATCCAGGGCTTCTTCCAGAAGCCGTGTGACCACATGACCGCGCTGTTCATGCTCACCCAGTACTTCTCAGACCTCAACCTCGAGGACCTCGTGGTCGTCGCGCCCGACGCGGGGCGCGTGAAGCTCAACAAGCAGTTCGCGGCCAAGATCGGCGCGGACCTGGCCATCCTCAACAAGGAGCGGCCCGCCCAGCAGGTGGCCGAGATCAGCTACATCATCGGCGACGTGCGCGATAAGACGGCCCTGCTCGTCGACGACATGATCGGCACCGCCGGCACGCTGGCCGCCGCTGCCCAGGCGGTGCGTGACGCCGGCGCGCGGCGCATCTACGCCGCCGCCACCCACGGCAACTTCTCCGGCAACGCCTGGCAGAACCTCACCCAGGCCAACTTCGAGCAGGTGGTGGTCACCGACACGATCCCGCTGCAGCCGGGCGCGCCCAGCAACATCCGCGTCCTGTCCTGCGCCGACCTGCTGACCAACTCGATCCGCCAGATCTTCACCGACGGGTCGGTCTCCGACGTCTTCGGCGGAGAGAACCAGCTCTTCTAGCCGCGCACGCAGCGACCGTGGCCGCCCCCGACGATCCGGCCGCCAGTCGCCGGGTCCAGTCAGAGCGGGCCGCGCGCCTGATGGAGCTGCTCGGGCTCGACGAGGATGAGCTGTGCGCGGCGCTCGGAGTCGACCCGCTGACCCTGCTCTCGGGCCAGCTCGAGCACCGGCCCGAGCTCTCCATCCTGCTCGACCTGCTCGCGGAGGCCGAGGAGCAGGCCGGGCCCGCGCTGCTGCGGCGCTGGGTGCGCGCCGCCGGTCCCGCCGGCCGGCCGATCGACGCGCTCACCCGGCGCGACTTCGCGGCCTTCGAGGACGCGCTCGGCCAGCTCGCCGAGCGAGGCTTCGTCCTGCGCGGAGGGGGCCATGGCTGAGCCGTTCATCCATCGCCTCCGCGTCCGCTACTCCGAGTGCGATCTCCAGGGCGTGCTCTTCAACGTCAACTATCTGGCCTACATCGACCACACCATCACCGAGATGTGGCGTGCCGCCTACGGGGGCTACACGGTGATGCTGGGTCGCGGCGCCGACATCGTCGTGGCCGAGGCCAACCTGCGCTACCGCGGCGCCGCGCGCTTTGACGAGGAGGTCGTCGTCGAGGCCACGGTGACCAACCTCGGGACCACCAGCATCACCACGGCGTTCCGGTTCTTCGACGCCGCGGGCGAGCTGCTGCTCGACGCCGACATCCGCCACGTCTGGATCGATCCCGCGACCCGCGCCAAGGTCCCGATGCCGGAGTGGGGCCGCGAGGGCCTCGCCCCCTGGCACGTCCCGGCCACGGAGTAGCGGCGGGCCGGCCGGGCACCGGGCCAACCGGGCACCGCGCCAACCGGGCACCGGGCCGGCCGGGCCCCGCGCCAACCGGGCCGCGGTCCGGGTCCGCGAGGCCTCAGTCGTCCTCGGGCTCGGGGAGCTTCTTGGGCCAGATCCCGATCAGGTGGTGAAAGAAGCGCGCGAAGGTCCGATCCACCGCCGCCGCCGTTCCGGCCATCACGCCGGCCTGGAGCGCCTGGGCGCCCACGACCTTGAGCGTGCTGGCCTCGCCGGTGCCCGGCCGGGGCGGAGGCTCCTGGTCGATCCTGGACCAGATGTTGCGAAAGACCGAGCGGCCGACCCTGCCGGCGACGATGGCGCCGATGATCGCGAAGGGCTTGTAGAGAAGCCTGAGCAGGAACATCGACTGAACCCTAATGCACAGGTTCGCGGACGCCTCGCCCGGTGGACAACGTTCCTTCTCCAGATGGCGGTTGTGAACGACCGCCCGGCCTGGGTAAATACAGGCGAGACGTTGCCGAGTTGTGAAGGAGGGAACCATGCACGACGAGGATCCGGTCCGTGAGGCAGGGACGGCGGAGGATCTCCTGCGCCGAGCACTCCTGGACGACAGCTCGGCGGTCACGGTCTCGCTCAAGGTCAGCGGGCTGCCGCTCAGCGAGGCGATGACGGTCATCTTCCACGGCCGCCGCGACCTGGGCACCCTGCAGACCTACATCGCCCGCGGCAGCCGGGGAGCGGGGACGACGGTATCCGCCAACGAGCTGTTGCGTGTGCCGTGCGACCTTGACCTGGCCGAGGCCGATGACCGCGCCGACGCCGAGCGGCTCTACGTTGAGCAGGCCACGGCGCTGCGCGACGCGCTCGTCGGCGCCGACACCGTGCTTGACATCTGGCGCGAGCCCCTCAGCGATCTCGCCGGCAGCGTCGTCGCCGTCGACCACTCGGTGCAGCTCTCGGTCAAGCTTCCCGCGCACCGGTTGCTGCCCACGGCGCTGGTGGCCACCGAGTCCCAGCTCGTCGTCACCCCCGTGTGCAGTGCCCGGACGCTGGCCGACGGCCGCCCGCCCATGGGGATCGCCTGCGCCCAGCAGGATCTCAGCCGCGTCTATCCGCTCGCCGACGATCCCGAGCGCTGCGTGGAGGACTTCCTGGAGCTGGCCGCGGAGCACGCGTTGCTGCTGGCCGAGCGCCTCGAGCATCAGGAGGCGTCGGTGCAGCGGTTCATGGAGCTCAGCGACTCCTGAGCCGCCACGCCCAGCGGGCGGCTCCGGACTTCTGAGCCGCCGCGCCCGGTGGCGGCCCGCGCCCGGCGGGCGGTCGGCTACCGTCCGCCCGCATGCGCCGCCGCCGCCGCTGGATCATCGCCGCGATCGGGCTGGGCATCCTGCTCTTCCTGTTCATCGCGACCCTGCTCACGCGCGCCCTCAACGTGGGCGACGCCGAGGACGCCGCCGTCACCAGCCTCGTCCAGGCCGAGGCCCGCGGCGACACCGCCGAGGCGATCTCGCTGATCACCGGCTGCCGGGCCAGTGCCGCCTGCCGCGCCCGCGCTGCCACCAACGTCGCGGCCCTGCGCCACCCCGGCGCGGTGACCATCGCCGAGATGAACCCGTCCTCGACGTTCTCGGTCACCTCCACTCTCGGCACCGCCCGGGTGGCGTGGGTGGCCGGCGACTCGCTACCGCGCGTGCAGTGCCTGCGCGTGCGTCATGCGGGCAGCGTGCTTCAGGGCTTCACCATCCAACTGCTCGTGGTCAGCCGGCGGATCGCCAGCGGGGCGGACTGCCCCAAGCGTTTCTAGCGCTTGCGCGCCCGCGCCACCGACTGGTGCGGCGTGCGCACCGGGCGGCGCAGCGGCTCACGTGCCGGACGGCGCTCGCGGCCGGGCAGGCGCTCGCTGAGCCGTCCGGGCTCACGCAGGCGAACGCGAGCGGGAACCGCATCAGGGAGGGGGATTCCGCCGCGGGGCGGCTTGGGCGTCTCCGGCGGCAGCTTGGGCCCGCGGCCCCAGCCGTCATCGCCCTCGTCGGGCCGGCGTTCGGGGCCCAGCGGGTTGTCCTTCAGCGCCGGGAACATCAACAATGCGACGCAGCCCAGACCGAGCAGGTGGACGCCGGCAATCCAGAGCATGAGGGCAGCCCCGCTCATGGGCCAAGGTTAGCGCACCGTTAGCGCGCCGTGGCCACCGTTTTGGGGCAATTTCTGAACGGTTCGTACGGTTCGTTCCGGCCACCGCACGGGGGTTTGCGGCGGATGGCGCTACCATCGAACGCCGCTCATGGCACGCAACGACACCACCGCACTCAACGTCTCCGCCCGCGAGCCGGATGGTTCGCGCTCGGCGCGCCGCCTGCGCCGCGAGGGCAACGTCCCCGGCGTCGTCTACGGCGGCGGCGACGAGCCCGTCTCCTTCCAGGTGCCCGCGCGCGAGCTGCGCCACGTGCTGCAGAGCGCCGGCGCCGTCCTGGACCTCTCGATCAGCGGCGCCTCAGGCAGCCCCGTCGTGGTCAAGGAGCTCATCCGCCACCCCATCACCGGCGACACCATGCATCTCGATCTGCTCCGCGTCCGCCTGGATCAGAAGATCCAGGCCACGGTCCTCCTGGAGCTGACCGGGGTCGAGGACGCTCCCGGCACCAAGGACGGTGGCGTCCTGGAGCAGATCACTCGCGAGCTCAACATCGAGGCGCTGCCCACCGACATTCCGGACTCACTGAGCCACGACGTGTCGGCGATGGAGATCAACGACACGATCACCCTCGAGGCGATCACCCCGCCCTCGACGGTGACCCTGATCGATGACCCTGAGACGGTCATCGCCACCCTCACCCCGCCCAAGCTCCAGCTCGAGCCCGAGGACGAGATCGAGTCCGAGACCGAGCTCGTCGGCGAGGGCGAAGAGGGCGCGGGCGAAGAGGGCGAGGGCGCCGAGGGCGACTCCGAGTCCTCCGGCGACTCCGACGCCGAGTAGCTCGCGCTCATGCCACTCCCCGGCCGCCGCGGCGGCGGTGGCGGAGGCGCTCCCGTCGACTGGCTGATCGTCGGCCTGGGCAACCCCGGGGCCGAGTACAAGGGCTCGCCGCACAACATCGGCTTCGAGGTCGCTGAGCGCCTCATCGAACGGTGGGATCTGGGCAAGCCCAAGGCCAAGTACCGCGGACTGCTCACCGAAGGCCGCGCCCGCGCCGAGCCGGGCGCGCCGGGTCCGCGCGTCGCCATCCTCATGCCCCAGACGTACATGAACGAGGCGGGCAAGTCGGTGAGCCCGGCGCGCGGCGAGCTCAAGGTCGACCTTGATCACGTGCTGGTCATCCACGATGAGATCGACCTCCCCTTCGGCGACATCCGCACCCGGCTGGGCGGCGGCCTGGCCGGCCACAACGGGCTGAAGTCCCTGAAGGCCTCGCTGGGCAGCGCCGATTTTCACCGCGTCCGCGTCGGCGTCGGCCGCCCTCCCACCACCGATCCCGACCGCGTCGCCGCCTACGTCCTGGGCAAGTTCAAGGAGCCTAGGGCCGACGTCGAGGCCCTGATCGACGCCGCCGCCGACGCGGCACAGCGCGTCATCGAGGACCCGCCCGAGCCACAGCCCACACCCCCCGGAGCGACAGACCCGGGTGCCTAGACTGAGAGGAGCAGCCGTTGATGCTCTCCTCTCTCCTCGCCCACGCCGATGACGACCCGCACACCGCCGCGCTCGTGCGCGACGGCGGCGAGGCCTTCGTCTCGCAGTCGCTGCGGCCGTACCTTGTCTCGGCGCTGCTGGACCGCGACCCCGGCCAGCCCGCCATCGTGGTCGCGGGCGATGACCGCGCCGCGCGCGATCTCGCCGCCGGGCTGAGGACCTGGCTGGACCCCCGCGTCGTCCGCTACTACCCGAGCCGCGGCGTCAACTACGAGTCGCACCTGGCTCCTCCGCCGCACCTGGTGGGCCTGCGCATCGCCGCCCTCGACGCCCTGCTCGAGTGGCAGAACGCGCCCGCTGGGGACGCCGCGCCGGTGGTGGTGGTCAGCGCCGTGGCCCTGTCGGAGAAGGTGCCCGACCCGGCGATGCGCCCCCACGGCTTCGTCCTGCGCACCGGCGACCTCATCGATCTCGACGAGACCGCCATGGACCTCGTGGCCGCCGGCTACGAACGCGTGGACCAGGTGGAGGATCGCGGCCAGTTCGCCATCCGGGGCGGCCTGCTCGACGTCTTTCCCGCCACCGAGGACCGCGCCGTCCGCGTCGACCTCTTCGGCGATGAGATCGAGACCCTGCGCTGGTTCTCCACCTTCACCCAGCGCTCGCTCGACGACGCCGACTGCGTCGAGGTGGCCCCGGCTGCCGAACTGGCCCTGGAGCACCGCGAGCTGGCCGAGATCGCCGCGCTCGAGGACGCCTCCGAGCGGCCCGACATCACCGAGCTGCTCCCCGTCGAGAACTTCCACTCCTTCCTGGAGCTGACCTCCGGCGACACGGCCGTGCTGGTCTCCGGCTCCGAGGACGTGGCCCCCGCGCTGGCTGACCACTGGCAGGACGTCACCGCCGCCTTCCACGACGACGACGCCCACCATCTCTACGTCGCGCCCGACGACATCGTCGCCCAGCTCGACGCGCGGGTCCGCATCCGCCTGTCGAGCATTGACCAGGATCAGCCCTTCGCCTTCCGCGCCCAGGCGGCCGACATCGCTGCGCGCGGCCTCAAGGAGGCCGAGCCCGAGCTGGAGAAGCTTGCCCGGTCGGGGTACCGGACCATCCTCACCTTCGCGCGCAGGGGGGAGGGCGAGCGCTTTGCCTACAACCTCGGCCGCCTCAAGACGCGCTGGCAGGGGGAGGGAGAGGACGGCGTGGTGCCGCAGGCGGGCCAGATCACCATGGCCACCGCCCGGCTGCAGAGCGGCTTCATCGCTCCCCAGTTCCACCTCGCCGTCATCCCCGACCACCGCCTCTTCCAGCGCCGCCGCGCGGCCGAGGGGACCGGCCGGGAGCGCCGCCGCGGCGTCCTGCGCAGCTTCGCCGACCTGCGCACCGGCGACATCGTCGTCCACGAGGACCACGGGATCGCCCGGTTCGCGGGCTTTGACACCAAGACCGTGGCGGGCGTCACCCGCGACTACCTCTACTTGGAGTACGCAGGGTCAGACCGCGTGTTCGTGCCCGTCGACCAGCTGGCCAAGATCAGCCGCTACGTCGGCGCGGGCGGCGCGCATCCGCCGCTGTCCAAGCTGGGCGGCACCCGCTGGGAGACGATCAAGTCCCGCGCCCGCCGCGCCGCGCAGGAGCTGGCCGGCGAGCTGCTCAACCTCTACGCCGAGCGCAAGCGCCGCGAGGGCCACTCGTTCCCCATCGACACCGACTGGCAGCGCGAGTTCGAAGACGCCTTCCCCTACACCGAGACGCCCGACCAGCGCGATGCCATCGACTTCGTCAAGGCCGACATGGAGGCGCCCCGGCCGATGGACCGCCTCATCTGCGGCGACGTGGGCTACGGCAAGACCGAGGTGGCGCTGCGCGCCGCCTTCAAGTCCGCCCAGGACGGCAAGCAGGTGATGGTGCTGGCGCCCACCACCATCCTGGCCCAGCAGCACTACGGGACCTTCTCCGAGCGCCTCAAGGACTACCCGGTGACCATCGAGCACGTCTCGCGCTTTCGCTCAGCGGCCGAGCAGCGAGAGACGGTCGCGCGATTCAGCCGCGGCGAGGTCGACATCCTCATCGGCACCCACCGCCTGCTCAGCCGCGACGTCCGGGCCAAGGACCTCGGGCTGCTCGTCGTCGACGAGGAGCAGCGGTTCGGCGTCAAGCAGAAGGAGCTGCTACGCCAGCTCAAGCTCCGGGTCGACGTCATCGCCATGAGCGCCACGCCGATCCCGCGCACGCTGCAGATGTCGCTGGCCGGGATCCGCGACATCAGCGTCATCGAGACCCCGCCCGAGGGCCGGCGCCCGGTCAAGACCTACGTGGGCGAGTACGACGAGGAGCTCGTGCGCCGCGCGCTGCTGCGCGAGAAGGAGCGCCACGGGCAGGCGTTCTTCCTGCACAACCGCGTCGAGACGATCGAGGAGACCGCCGTGCGCCTGCGCGGGCTGTGCCCCGGCATGCGCTTCGAGGTCGCTCATGGCCAGATGGACGAGAGCACGCTGGAGAAGCGGATGCTCAGCTTCCTGCGCGGGGACGCCGACGTCCTGGTGTGCACCAGCATCATCGAGTCGGGGATCGACATCCCGCAGGCCAACACGCTGATCGTTGAGCGCGCCGACATCTTCGGGCTCTCGCAGCTGTACCAGATCCGCGGACGCGTGGGCCGTTCCCGTGAGCGGGCCTATGCCTACCTCCTGTATCCCAGCGCCGCGGCGCTGACGCCCGAGGCGGCCCAGCGGCTGAGCGCCCTCAGCGACTACACCGAGCTCGGCGCCGGCTTCAAGATCGCCATGCGCGACCTCGAGCTGCGCGGCGCCGGCAACCTGCTCGGCGACGAGCAGTCCGGCCACGTCGC
>DATJTQ010000163.1:0-4981 GCA_035503355.1 Solirubrobacteraceae bacterium | reverse complement strand
CGGGAGCGCCGGCCTGCTCACATTGCCCGCCGCCGGTCACTGATCCGCCCCACCCGCCAGTCTGCACCCGGTACCGTGGAGGAGTGCTGATCTGGACCCTCGGCGCCGTCAACCTCGACACCGAATTCACGGGTCCCTGGGTGCCGCTGGCCCTCATCGCGCTGGTGGTGGGCATCGGCGCGGTGGTCGTTCCGCTGCTTGGCGTGACCCTGTCGGGCGCATGGCGCCTGCTGCGCGGGTGGCGCCGGCGCCGGCGGAGCCGGGACGCGGCCATCAACGCCGAGGCACGGGCGCGGGCGATGATGGGCGAGCTGTGTCCCCACGGCTGGCGCGCTCAGATCACCCTGTTCGCCAACGATGACCCCGACGACCACCGCCCGCTGACGCGCGACGGGCGCCGGGCCCGCGTGGCGCTGGACTGGACCGAGCTCCGCGACGCGAGCGGCCGCCCGGCCGTCATGCGCCGGGTCTGGGCCACCACGGTGGCCGAGGCGCTCGAGGCGATGGTGACCGACCGTCGGACCGATGAGACGCTCGAGCGCATCGAGCGCGGGGCGGTGGCCGACGGCGCGCTCTGGCCGGACGTGTAGGGCGGCCCGGCTCGCCAGGCGCGATGATGTCGCGTCGATGAGCCGCCTCTACGGCGGGGTCGAAACCGGAGGCACGTGGGTGGTGTGCGCTCTGGGCACCGGCCCCGACGACATCGTCGCGCAGGAGACCTTCGCCACCGGCGTGCCGGGCCCGACGCTCGAGCGCATCGCCGCCTTCTTCGAGGGTGGGCCGCGCCCGGCCGCGATCGGGGTGGGCTCGTTCGGGCCGGTGGACCTCGACCCGGGCTCCGCCACCTGGGGGTCTGTCACCAGCACGCCCAAGCCGGGGTGGAGGCACACCGCGGTGGCCCCGGTGCTGCGCGACCGCCTCGGCGTGCCCGTCGCCTTCGATACCGACGTCACCGCCGCCGCCATCGGCGAGCACCGGTGGGGCGCCGCGGCCGGGGTCGACAGTGTCTGCTACCTCACGGTGGGCACCGGCATCGGCGCCGGGCTGCTCATCGACGGCCGTCCGGTCCACGGTCTCATCCACCCGGAGGTGGGCCATCTGCGCATCCCCCACGATCGCGTCCGCGATCCCTTCGCGGGCAGCTGTCCCACGCACGGGGACTGCTGGGAGGGCCTGGCCGCCGGGCCGGCGATCGCCGCGCGCTGGAGTGCCGACCCGCGCGAGCTGGCCGAGGACCATCCCGCGTGGGCGCTGGAGGCCGAATACGTGGCCTTCGGGATCCTCGCCATCGTCTCGGTCGCCTCGCCCCAGCGCGTCGTCGCCGGCGGCGGCGTCCTGGAGCGCCCGGGACTGCTGGAGGCGGTGCGCGCGCGGCTGGTGGCGCTCAACGCCGGTTATCTCGACACGCCGCTCCTGGGCGATGAGGTCGGGCGCTACGTGGTGGCGCCGGCGCTTGGGGATCGGGCCGGGGCATTGGGCGCGATCGCGCTGGCGCAGTCCGCCGCACGCTGATCGGACGGCCGCCGCACCCCGTTCGCCCAAGTGTCTAGGCGATTTCCAAAAAGTTGACCGAGGTCTTCAGATTCCGCAAGACGTGACCGATAACGCGAAAGATGCGGCGCTCAGATGCACCCCAACCCAACCCGTCCCAGCCCCCCCGGAACCCCCGATCCGCTGCCGGTCAACCCGTTGACCCGCGGCAGGCGCTCGGCTGGGGTCAGCGCCACCACGATCACTGGCTGCAGCGCTGGATCCGGTCCACCGAGGACCTGGCCCGCCTCCAGTACTCGCACCGCATGCTCGATGCCGTCATCGATGAGATCGACGGGCGCGACATCCGGATCGGCGATCACTGGCTGACCGACTACGCCTCGTGTAACTACCTGGGCCTCGACCTCGACGAGGAGATCATCAATGCCGTCCCCGAGTACCTGGGCAAGTGGGGCACGCACCCCAGCTGGAGTCGCCTGCTGGGCAGCCCCATCCTCTATGAGGAGATCGAGGCCAAGCTGACCGGGTTGCTCGGCGCCGAGGACACCCTCGTGCTGCCGACCATCACTCACATCCACATGTCGGTGATCCCGGTCCTGGCGGGCGGCGGCACCATGTTCTTGGACAGCCGCGCCCACAAGACGATCTACGACGGCTGCGCCATGGCGGAGGCCCGCGGGGCCAGCGTGCAGCGCTTCCGCCACAACGACCTCGACCAGCTCGAGGAGCTGCTGCGCGGCAACGACTGGCGGCGGCCGGGAATGATCCTGATCGACGGCGTCAACAGCATGACCGGCAACGCACCGGACCTGCACGCGTTCGCCACCCTCGCCCGCGAGCACGGCGCCCTGCTGTACGTCGACGACGCCCACGGTTTCGGCGTGATCGGCGAGCGCTCGGACGCCGAGGTCTGTGACTACGGCGCCCGCGGCAACAGCATCGTCCGCCACCTCAACGAGAGCTACGACAACGTGGTGCTGGTCGGCGGGTTCTCCAAGGCCTATTCCTCGCTGCTGGCCTTCCTCGCCTGCCCCACCCCGGTCAAGCAGGTGCTCAAGACAGCTGCGCCGCCGTACCTGTACTCCGGCCCGTCGCCGGTGGCCTCGCTGGCCACGGTGCTCGAGGGGCTGCGCGTCAACGAGAAGCGCGGCGAGCAGCTGCGTGGGACGCTGCACCGCCTCACCTGGCGTGTGCTGGATCGCCTCTCCGAGCTGGGCGTCTACACCCCCAACCAGTCCGGCTTCCCGATCGTCGAGATCCCGCTGGCCGATCCCGACAGCCTCGACGCCGTCGGCGACCTGCTCTTCGAGCGCGGCATCTACGTGACGATGGCCGCCTATCCCCTGGTGCCACGCGACGAGGTGGGCTTCCGCCTGCAGCTGACGTCGGCCAACACCGACGAGCAGGTCGACCATCTGTGTGATGTCCTCGGCGAAGTCGCCGAGCGTTTCAAGCTCCAGGCTCCCCCCGCCGAATAGCACCAGACGATGAGCACCTCGGCAGCGGACAGGATGTCCTCACGGTCGCGCCACTACTGGTGGCTGTACCTCGCGGTCGGCGCGCTTCTGTGCGGCCTCTACGTCTTCCAGGCGCCGTTTCAGGGGTCGGGCCCGGTCATCAACGGCCTCGGCCTGTACGGCGTGATCGGCGTCGTCGCGGGCATTCGCGTCCACAAGCCAAGCGCCGCGGTCGCCTGGTGGTTCATGGCCGCCGGCCTGCTGCTGTTCTTCATGGGCGACGTCTACACCTACAGCTATCCCAAGCTGTTTCACGCCGACGTGCCGTTTCCCTCACCGGGCGACGCCATGTACATCGGCGTCTATCCGGTGCTGATGATCGGCCTGCTCCTGCTGGTCCGCCGCCGCAACCAGCGCGCCGCCGACGGCCCCGGGGTCATCGACGCCGTGATCATGAGCGTGGGCCTGAGCCTCGTCTCCTTCCTCTTCCTCATCGCGCCCTACATCCACGACGGCACGATGGGCCTCATTCCCAAGCTCGTCTCGATCGCCTACCCCACGGGCGACCTCATCCTCCTCGCCGCCGCCATCCGGCTCGCCGTGGACGCCGGCAAGCGCCGCCCCAGCTTCTACCTGCTCATCGCCAGCATCGTCACCCTGCTGCTGACCGACTTCGTCTACGGGATCCTCCTCCTGAACGGCACCTACAGCCACAAGATGCTGTGGCTCGACGCCGGGTGGATCTTCTTCTATCTGCTGTGGGGCGCCGCGGCACTGCATCCGTCGATGGTGGAGCTCTCCGACGTGGAGACCGGCCGCGAGTCGAGGCTGACCGGGCTCCGCCTCGTCCTGCTGGCCGGGGCAACGCTGATCGCGCCCATCCTCGAGCTCACCCGCACCCTTCCGCACCACGACTGGGACGCCGTGGTTCTGATCGGCGCTTCGGTCGTCCTCTTCTGCCTGGTGGTGGGCCGGATGGCCGGCCTCGTGCGCCAGCGCGAGAAGGCGGCGGCGCGCGAGCAGGCGCTGACCGCGGCCGGCGGGCTCCTGGTCGGCGCGACCGACCGGAACGAGATCACCATCGCCGCGCTGCAGGCCGTCGTCGAGCTGGGCGGCGATCAGGTCGACGCCCGCCTCTGCCGCGTCAGCGGCGAGAGCGTCCGCGTGCTGGCCATCGACGAGCGCGGGGGGCTGGTGGACTGGACCATCTCCGGCGAGGTGGCCGCGCTGGTGCAGGAGTCAGACGCGCGCGGCGTGGCCATGCTTCCGGCCTATGCGCGCCAGCAGCTGCGGCTGCCGATCGGCGAGGACCCCGTCCTCGGCCTCGAGTTGCGTCAGGGGGACACCAGCGACTCCCTGCTCATGTTCGTGGTGGCCGGCGCCCCGTGCGGCGACGCCGACACCCGTTACGCCATGCGCACCCTCGCCCACCAGGTGGCGATGGCCCTGGGCAGCGCCGAGCTGTCAGAGGAGGTCCACCGCCAGGCGTCGGAGGCGCGCTTCTCGACCCTGGTGGCCAACGCCACCGACCTCATCACCGTCCTGCGCGCCGACAACACGATCGCCTACCAGAGCCCCTCGATCGAGCGGGTCCTCGGCTACACCGCCGACGAGGTGATCGGCACGTCGTTCGAGTCGCTGCTGCACCCCGAGGAGCAGGGCCGCCTGCTGCGCCGCCTCTCCGACGGGGCAGGCGCCACCGGCCGCCCCGAGGTCATCGAGTGCCTGCTGCAGACCAAGGACGGGGAGCTGCGCTACTTCGAGATCCTGCACTCCAACCTGCTCGACGACGACGCGGTCCGGGGCATCGTCCTCAACGGCCGTGATGTCTCCGAGCGCAAGGAGTTCGAGGAGCAGCTCGCCCACCAGGCCTTCCACGACCCGGTGACCCACCTGGCCAACCGCGCGCTGTTCAACGAGCGCGTCCGCCACGCCGTCGCCCGCGCGCTGCGCGAGGGCATCGGGATGTCCGTCGTCTTCGTCGACCTCGACGACTTCAAGACCGTCAACGACAGCCTCGGCCACGCCGCCGG
>DATJTQ010000162.1:0-3959 GCA_035503355.1 Solirubrobacteraceae bacterium | reverse complement strand
GTCGCGGTCGCCGTGGTCGAAGCCGCCGTCATCCCCGGCCCCGCCCAAGCTCACCGACCTCACCGTCCCCCTGGCCACCCTCCTCGGCCCCCCGAGACGGCCCGGGGAGAGCCACGGCTTCGGCCCCCTCGACCCCGCCCTGTGCCGCGCCCTGGCCGCGCTCGCCGCCGCCAGCCCCCACACCACCGCCTGCGTCACCGTCACCGACCCCGACGGCCACGCCATCGGCCACGGCTGCCTGGCCGCCGGCCGCCGCCGGGCGCCCCTGCCCGGCGCCCCTGACCCGCCCCTGACCGCGCTGCCCGCCCGCCTCAACCTCAGCATCACCGCCACCCGGCTCACCAGGCTCCTCCAGCCGGCCGCACAGCCGCCCCGCCCGCCCGGCCCCGCGGCCCGGTCCGGCTGGGCACTGGCCAAAAGCCCGACCCCCGACCCGCCCGGACCACCGGGCGACCCGCCCTGGTGCGGCACCTGGATCATCACCTTGCCCAGCGGCCTGCAATACCAGGTCCCGCTCGAGCCCGTCCCCACCCACGGCTGCGACCACCGCCGGGAATCACAGGCGTACCAGCCGAGCGACAGGCTCCGCCACCTGGTCCAGATCCGCGACTACGAGTGCACGCTGCCGACCTGCTCCCGCCATGCGAAAGAGTCCGACTTTGAGCATGCCGTCCCCTATGACAAGGGGGGCAGGACGTGCGGCTGCAACGCCGGAGCGAGAAGCCGCGCCTGCCACCGGGTCAAACAGGCGCCCGGCTGGAAAGTCACCCAGCCCAAACCCGGATGGCACCAGTGGCAGACACCATCCGGGCGGACCTACACCCAAGAACCCAAGCGATATCCCACCTGACTAGGCGCCGCCCAGGCGCTGAAGCAGGAGGGCCTCGGCCAGCACTGCGCGCTCGAACTCCGGCAGGTGAAGCCCCTCGTTCGGCCCGTGCGCGCGGGTGTCGGGGTCCTCAACGCCGGTGACGAGAATGCTTGCGCCAGGGAACGTCTCCTGGAACTCCGCGATGAACGGGATCGAGCCGCCGGTGCCCATATCGACCGGTGCCACCCCGCCCCAGGCCTCGGCCAGGGCAGAGCGGGCAGCGGCGTAGGCCGGCCCGGTCGTCGGCAGCACCGTCGGCTCTCCCGCGTCCACGACCGTGGTGGTGAGCTGGGCGCCCCACGGGACGTGCTTCTCCAGATGCTCCTGGAGCCGGGCGAGGGCGTTCGCGCTGGTGTCGCCGGGCGCAAGGCGGACCGTGACCCGGGCGCGGGCGACCGGGGTGAGGGTGTTGGAGGCGCCGGCCACCTTCGGGGCGTCGAAGCCGGTGACCGTGATGGCCGGCCGGGTCCACAGCTTCTCGACGGCGGAGCCGGCCCCGATCCACTGCGTCCCCGCTGCGGCGCCGGACTCGGCCCGCAGCCGCTCCTCGGGATAGTCCACGTCAGCGGCGGCGGTCCAGGTGAGGCCCTCGACGGCCGGGCTGCCGTCCTCGGTCCACAGCGTCGACAACAGCCGAGTGAGCGCCATGATGGCGTCGGGTACGAGGCCGCCCCACATGCCGGAGTGAACGGCGTGCGTCAGCGTGCGCACCTCGACGTCCACCCGGATCAGGCCGCGGAGGCTGGTCGTCAGCGACGGCACGCCGATGTCCCAGTTCCCCGCGTCGGCGATGACGATGACGTCGGCTGCGAGCCGGTCGCGGTGCTGGCGCAGCAGCTCGGGGAGGGTCTCGGAGGAGACCTCTTCCTCGCCCTCGATGAAAAACCGCACGGTGACCGGCAGGTCCGAGCCGAGGGCGCGGAGCGCGCCCACGTGCACGGCGATCCCGGCCTTGTCGTCGGCCGCGCCCCGGCCGTAGAGGCGGTCACCGCGGACGGTGGGCTCGAATGGCGGGCTGTCCCAGTCCGCCGGGTCATTCTCCGGCTGGACATCGTGGTGGGCGTAGAGCAGGACGACCGGAGCGCCCTCGGGCCCCTTCCGCTCGCCCATCACCGCCGGCGGGGCGCCGTCGTGGGCCCGGACGATCTCGGCGTTGACGCCCTCGGCGGCCAGCAGCTGGGCGGTTTTCTGCGCGGATTTCTCCACCTCGGCCAGGCGCTGCGGGTCGGCGCTGACGGACTGGATTCTGACGAGATCCTCAAGGTCGCCGATCAGGCTGGGGAGGATGTCGTGGACGCGGTTCCTTAGCTCACTCACACCGGCAACTCTACGATCACACGAGCGCCCCTGATTTCCCGCCCGCGCCCCAAGGCCGCTTCCTCGCTACAGCCGCTACTGCCGCTACTGCCGCTACAGCCGCGACGTCACGCAGTCGGCGGCCGCTGACCGTATCCCTCCAGTTTCACGCCGACCGCATCGATCTCCAGGGCTGACAGCTGGCGCGGAGACCCCGCCGACGAAGCGCGGAGGTACACGTCGCACAGCCACTCCAGGTACCCGCTCTTGTCATGCGCGGTCACCAGGTCAGGGCCGACGGTCACCGCGCCGTGGTTGCCCATGAGGCACCCGGTGCGGTCGCGGAGCGCCTGCACCACGTTGCGTGCCAGCGTTTCCGTGCCGTACGTGGCATAGGGGGCCACGAGCACCGGGCCGCCGAACATCGCCATGTAGTAGTGCACCGAAGGAATTTCATCAACCAGCGTCGACACCGCCGTCGCGGCCACCGAGTGCGTGTGCACGACCGCGCGCACCTCGGGCCGGGCCGCGTAGATCGCCAGATGCAGTGGCAGCTCGCTGGTCGGCCCGAGCGGCGCCTCGACCGGCACTCCGTCGAGGCGGTGCACACCCACCAGTTCCGGGGTCAGCTCGGCGTAGCGCAGTCCGCTCGGCGTGACCGCCACCAGGTCGCCCTCGCGGACGCTCACGTTGCCCGCGGTGCCGATCACGAGGCCGGAGCGCGACAGCTCCTGGCAGGTGGTCACGATCGCCTGGCGAGCATCGGGGAGCAGCATGACATACCTCCGGGTGTAGCGTCGTCACCGTGAGCAACGGCAACCGCGTGCTGGATGACGTTATCGGCTGGCAGGACGGCCACATCACCGCCATTGACCAAACCGCCCTGCCGCACCGGCTCGACGTCCTCCACATCACCACCGTGGACCAGCTCGTCGACGCGATCGTCCGGCTCGTCGTGCGGGGGGCTCCGCTGCTCGGGGTGGCCGGCGCGCTCGGCGTGGCCCTCGCGGCCCGGCAGGCCGAGCGCGAGGGATGGGACGCGGCCCGGCTGGACGCCGAGGTCAAGCGGATCGCCGACGCGCGCCCGACCGCAGTCAACCTCCGCCGTGAGGTACTAGCCGTCGCGGCCGTGCTCCCCGACGGAACGCAGGCGGTCGAAGCCGCCGCCCTCGCCGTCCACGACGCCACCGTCGAGGTCAGCCGGCGCCTCAGCGAGCGCGGCGCCGACCTCCTCATCGAGGAGTGCGGGGCGGGTCCGCTGAAGGTGCACACGCACTGCAACACCGGCGCCCTCGCCTGCCTGGGCTGGGGGACCGCGCTCGGCGTCATCCGGGCTCTGCGCGACCGGGGTGCCCTCGCCCATGTCATCGCCGACGAGACCCGCCCGCTGCTGCAGGGATCGCGGCTCACCGCCTGGGAACTCGGCCAGCTTGACATCGAGCACTACCTGGTGGCCGACGGCGCCGGGCCGTTCATCATCAGCCAGGGGCTGTCCGACGCGGTGGTCGTCGGGGCCGACCGAGTGGCGGCCAACGGCGACGTGGCCAACAAGATCGGTACGTACTCCCTCGCCCTCGCGGCGCGCCGGGCTGGCGTCCCGTTCGTGGTATCCGCGCCGGAGTCCACCATCGACGAGTCGACCGGCAGCGGGGCGGACATCCCCCTCGAGCTCCGGGCGGACGAGGAAGTCACGTCGTTCCAGGGCGTCCGGGCCGCGCCCGAGGGCACCCGCGCGCTGAACTACGCCTTCGACGTCACCCCGGCCGAGCTGGTCACCGCGATCGTGACCGAG
>DATJTQ010000161.1:0-4447 GCA_035503355.1 Solirubrobacteraceae bacterium | reverse complement strand
CGGGGCAGGCGCCGGCCGCAATGGCGCAGCCCGAACAGCGAGTCGAGCTGCTCAACGAGCTCCAGCGCCAGCCGCCGGCCCCGCACCGGCCCCACGGTGACCGCGTGGCCCGCCGCCGGGTCGGGGCCGACCTCGAGGATCGGGAACGGGATGTCCAGGCGGCAGCGGATATAGACCAGCCGGTCGTCGCGCCGCGTCAGGCGCTTGTTGCCGGGAGGCTTGAGCTCCTTGATCAACCGGTTCTCGAGGATGAGCGCGCCCAGCTCGGAGCCGGTGGTGCGGTAGTCCACCACGGTCGCGTGACGCGTCCACGCCGCGGGTGGCGACGAGGGCGCGAAATGGGCACGGGCCCGGCTGCGGATCGAGACCGACTTGCCCACATACAGCACGCGCCCGGCGTCGTCGCGAAACAGGTACACGCCGGGGTCGCGTGGCAGCTCGCCGAAGTCGGGCTCGGCGCCGGCGCGCGGGCGGCGCGCCGGCCGAGCGGCCCCGCCGGGGGCCGGGGCCAGAAGGCTCCCGGGAGGCAGCGGCCGCTTGCGGGGCTTGCGCCGCGCGCCGAGCATGGCCACGGCGTCGCCGATGGTGGCCGCGTTGGCGCACAACCGCGGGAACAGAGCGCAGAGCACCCGCGCGCAGGTCTCGGCGTCAGCCAGGGCCCGGTGCACGGTGTGGACCTCGATCCCGAGCGCATCGGCCAGCACGCCCAGGCCGCGGCGGCGCTGGAGCGGCAGCATGGCGCGGGCCATCGCAGCGGTGCACAGCACCGGCGGGTCGGGCCAATCCAGGCCGATCCGCGCGAAGGCCTGGCGCAGCACGCGGCGATCGAACGGCGCGTTGTGGGCGACGAGCACGCGGCCCTGGAGCAGCTCTCTCAACGAAGGGATCACGTCCTCGAGCGACGGGGCCCCGTCGACCATGGCCTGCGTGATCCCCGTGAGCCGCTGAATCCCCCGGCGCAGCGGCGCGCTGGTGCGACAAAGCGAGCTCCAGCGGTCGTGCAGCTCCCCTCCGCCGACGAGTACCGCCCCCACCTCGGTGAGCTCGCAGTCGTCGCCGGCCAGGCCGTTGGTCTCGGTATCGACGACCATGAACTCGGCCGTGGCGAGCGGGGCGGAGAGAAGATCCATCTTGCCCCCGTGATACGCCTGAGACCGGACGGCGTGCAGGAATCGCTGCACGATCGCCCGAAGACCGGTCGAATCCAGGCGCCGGCCCGCGGACGGCTTGTTCTGCTGACCGCGAACCGGGGTAGGATCGCAATTGCCCTCTAGCAAGGAGCGATGAGATGACTGCTACGGCACCCGATACGGAACGACTGCAGGAGCTCGAGGCGGATACCCGTCTGGCGTGGATCGCGTACAGCGACAAGCTGCGCGAACTCTCCGGCGACGAGTACGAGCGTGTCGAGTCCGAATCATGGACGGAGCTGCAAGCAGAGCTACAGCGACTCGAGCGTGAGCGCGAGGAGTTGATGGCCGGCGCCGCCTAGGCCCGGCAAAATCCAGACGTGAAGCCCCTGGTCAGATAGGGTTTTTCCGGCGGTTGGACCCGTGAGCGACACGCGGGCTGATCCCGGAGAGGAGAGCCGGGTCACAGGATGCGCATCAGGACGATCGGACAGCTGGCCTTCACCGCACTGGTCGTCTCCGCGTGCGGTTCGGCCGGCGGCCAGTCCCCCACGGCATCCCGGCCGGCCAACCCGGTCAATCTGACCGTCTACGTCAACGACTCCCGCGTATCGGTGTCGCCGACCAAGGTCGGTGCCGGCCCGCTCACCTTCATCGTCACCAACCAGGCCAGCCAGGCCGAATCATTGGCGATCTCGATGAACGGGTCCACGCTCGCCTCCACCGCGCCGATCAACCCGCAGGGGACCACCCAGGTCTCGGTGAACTTCCGGCCCGGGCGCTACACCATCGCCACCGGCTCCCAGGGCAAGAACGACGCCCAGCTCTCCAAGCAGTCCTCGATCCGGCCCGCCTCGATCCACATCGGGCGCGAGCGGGCGAGCTCGAACAACACGGTTCTGCAGCCGTAGGCCGGCGCTGCGGCGTGTGAGCGCTCGCACACTGAGGGGCCGATTCGATCGGACCTACTAGCGGGTACGATCCTCCGCACCACCCCCCGGTTGGGGGGTCCCAGCCCTCCGATCAGGAAAGGTGACAGCCGCGTGGCCGTCGATCTCAGCCAAGTCGCAACCGTCGATACCGAGCCGGGAGAACTCCCGCCCACCATGGCCGCCTGGGTCATCCGCGAGGAGCGCCAGGGCGAGCCGGTAGACGCGTTCCAGCTGGAGGAGATCGAGGTACCCGAGCCTGGCGCGTTCGAGGTCATCGTGCGCGTGATGGCGGCCGGCGTGAACTTCAACAACGTGTGGGCCGCGCTGGGCGAGCCCATCGGCGTGTGGCGCTACGGCGACCATCCCCAGTGGGGCCATCACATCGGCGGCTCTGACGCGTCGGGCGTGGTCTGGAAGGTCGGCGAGGGCGTCACCCGCTGGAAGCCCGGCGACGAGGTGGTCGTCCATTGCAACCAGGCCTCCTACGAGGACCCCGAGGTCCACGGGCTCGACCCGCTCGCCGCGCCGTCGCAGCAGATCTGGGGCTATGAGACCACCTGGGGCTCGTTCGCCCAATTCTGCAAGGTCCAGGCCCAGCAGCTGCTGCCCAAGCCCAAGCACCTCGCGTGGGAGGAGGCGGCCTCCTACGGGCTGACGTACTTCACCGCCTACCGGATGCTCATCGACCGCTGCAAGCTCCAGTCCGGCCACCGCGTCCTCATCTGGGGAGCGGCCGGCGGACTCGGTGTCTTCGCCACCCAGCTGTGCGCGCTCACCGGGGCAGACGCCGTCGGCGTCGTGTCCTCGGACGAGAAGGGCGAGCTGATCGAGCAGCTCGGCGCCGTGGGCTACATCAACCGCTCAGAGTTCAACGGGATGATGCGCCAGGGCGGGGAGTCAGCCGACGAGGAGAAGGCCCGCTTCAAGGAGTCGCGGCGCTTTGGCAAGGCGGTCGAGGAGAAGCTGGGCGGTCCGCCCGACATCGTCTTCGAGCACGTCGGCAAGGCCACCTTCCCCACCTCGGTGCTGGTGGTCAAGCCGTTCGGCAAGGTCGTCATCTGCGGCGCCACCTCCGGCTATCAGCTGGACTTCGACGTGCGCTACCTGTGGATGCGCCAGAAGGAGATCGTCGGCTCGCACTTCGCCAACGCGTGGGAGGCGATGAAGGCCAACGAGCTCATCGAGGAGTCCAAGATCCGCCCCGTGCTGTGGCAGACGATGGGCTTTGAGGGGGTCGCCGAAGCGCACCAACTGCTGCGCGACAACCGCCACCTCGGAAAAATTGCCATCCTGGTGGGAGCAACCGAAGAGGGCCAGGGCAAGACCGCCGAGGGCCCCGGCGCCATCCGTGCGGAGGTGGGAGCGTAGACATGGCAGATCTTGTGTGGGTCAAGTGGTATTCGACGGTGTTCCGGAAGGACGCCTTCGCGGCGGATCTCGCGCAGGTGGCGCCCTTGGCGCTGCGCTACGGAGCCACCCAGTACTCGGTGCACGTCGACAACGACGATCGCTACCGGGTGACGCAGATGACCTGGGTGCCGTCAAAGACCGCCTGGTACCGCTTCTGGGACGGCCCGGAGATGATCGAGTTCCGCGCGCGGAACATGGGTCGCTACCAGGTGCCGATCGCCTACTCGTGGGCGGATGAGATCGCCTCCGGCGCACTCGGACCCGAGGTGCCGACCGCCGAGCCCAACGGCGACCCCCAGCCCAACGGCGCGCCCGCGCCGGTCGCGCCGCAGGCCGCCTGAACCGGCGCCTGACGCGAACCGCCTAAGCCGGCGCCTCCCCCGCGCCGCCTAAGCCGGCGCCTCCCCCACCCGCAGGGCCACCTCGAGCCAGAACCGCGCGTCGGGGTCATCCAGCGCGTCCCCGAACAGGTCACGCAGGCGGCCCACGCGGTAGCGAGCGGTCTGCGGATGGATGCCGAGCCGCTCGGCGACGCTGCCCAACCGTCCCTGCTCGGCCAGCCACACCGCCAGCGTCTCGCGCAGGCGCCGGCGCGAGCCCGGCGAGAGATCGGCCAGCGGCGCCAGCCGGTCGGCGGCCAGCTCGTCGGCCAGGCCGGGGTCCGAGCGCAGCAGCAGCGCCCCGGCGTACTCACGGGCGGCGACCAGATCCCCGTCGCTGTCCACCAGTTCCAGCGCCGCCTGCGCGCGGACGAAGCTCGCCCGAGCCTGGGACCAGTCCACCGTCGACCCCAGCCCGGCGCGGGCGCCGACGGAGGCGATCGCCTGCTCGATCGCCGTGCGCTGGCCCGGCCCGTCCGGGTCTGAGACGACGGCGCACATGAGCTCGCCGATGGCCTCGCGGATGGTCCCCGCCGGCAGGTGCGAGGCCGCCGTCTCGCGGCCGGGGCCGCTGATCGCCACCACGGCGAGGCTC
>DATJTQ010000160.1:0-15735 GCA_035503355.1 Solirubrobacteraceae bacterium | reverse complement strand
TCTCGCGGCTGGTGGCGGCGTGGCGCGCCCGGGACCGGTCGGTCGCGGTCCTGGCGGTGGATCCCACCTCGCGGCGCTCGGGTGGCTCCCTGCTCGGTGACCGCGCGCGGATCGAGCGCGACCCCGGCGACCGAGCCGTGTTCATCCGCTCCACCGCGGCGGGCGACCGCCTCGGCGGGCTGGCCCCCGCCACCCGCGCGGCCGCCAGCGCGCTGGCCGTCGCCTTCGACGTGGTGGTGGTGGAGACGGTGGGCGTCGGCCAGTCCGAGACCGAGGTCGCCGACGTGGCCGACACCGTGGCCGTGGTGGTGCAGCCCGGGTCCGGCGACGTCCTGCAGTTCCTGAAGTCCGGGATCATGGAGATCCCCGACGTCCTGGTGGTGACCAAGTCCGATCTTGGCGACGTGGCCGCGCGCGCCCGGGCCGACCTCTCGGCGGCGCTGCGGTCCCTGGACTCGCGGTCGGCGGTGGTGTCGGTGTCGTCGGTGGCGCCACCCGCCGGCATCGATGAGCTCGTGTCGGCGATCGACGCGCATCGTGCCTCGCTTGACCTGACCGCCCACCGCGTGCGCAGCCGCCGCATGCACGCTCTGGCCGACTTCGCCGCCGAGCATGGCGACCGCGGCCTGCGTGCCCTCGGGGGCCGCCGCGAGGCCGAGAAGTGGCTCTCGAGCCGGGACGTGGCCCTTGACGTGACCGCATTGCGTCACGCTTTGGAGCAACGCGCGCAGCCACGGCCATGACCACCACCCCCATTCCCCGGATCGTCCTCCCCGCCGACCCCCTCGTCGAGGGCGATACGGCCCTGCGCCCGTGGCGAGACTCTGACCTGCCGGAACTGGTGCAGGCCTGCCGCGACCGGGAGATCGTCCGCTGGACCAGCGTGCCCACCGACTACACCGAAGCCGACGCGCGCAACTACCTGCGCCAGCGCTACGACGCTGCCTTCGCCGGCCTGACCGCCCCGTTCGCTGTCGTCGACGCCGGCTCTGACCGCCTGCTCGGTTCGATCTCGCTGCTCCGCTTCTCTTGGGGTCACGCCCGGGGCGAGGTGGGCTACTGGCTCGCCTCCTGGGCGCGGGGCCAGGGCCACGCTACGCGGGCGGTCCGGCTCATCTGCGCCTGGGGCTTCAGCGCGCTGCGCCTGGAGCGGATCGACCTGATGGCCGCTACCGGCAACCCTGCCTCCCAGAGCGTCGCCGAGCGCGCCGGCTTCACCCGCGAGGCGGTCCTGCGCGACTACATGCGCGGCGCCTTCGAGCGCCTCGACATGGTCATGTTCGGCCTCCTGCGCGGCGAGCTGCGCCCACCGTCAGCCGAGTAGATAGAGCGCTCTAGTCAGCGAGGCGAGGCCAGCGACGCCAGCCGCCACCCATGCTTGGTGTTGGTCAGCTGGACCGCCTCCAGCGAGGAGGGCTGACCCTTGGCACGCGCCAGCACCATCGCCGAGGCAGAGCCGCCCTTGACCTGCACCTTGGACACGCTCAGGCTCGGATCGGCGACGCTCTGGACGAACGTCTTCATCGCCTGCTCGCAGCTGAGCCCGGCGGCGGTCAGATGGCCCACGAGCTCGGGGGCGAGGACCTGGCTGCACAGGGTGGTCGTATCGCGCTTCGCCACTGCCTGGGCAAACTGCTGCAGCTTCGCCTGAACCTGGTCCGATGCGCTCGCGCCACAGCCGGTCAGTGCGTACGCAACGCCTAGGACGGCAAGCGCGGGTCCCGGTTTCATCGGCGCAAAGCTACCCTTGAGGGGTGATTTCAGAACCGCTCCAGGACGGACACGGCCGTGAGATCGGGGATCTGCGCGTCTCGGTCACCGACCGCTGCAACTTCCGCTGCCAGTACTGCATGCCCGCCGAGGGGCTGCCCTGGCTCGAGCGCGCCGAGATTCTCACCTTCGAGGAGATCACCCGTCTGGTGAGCCTGTTCGCCGGCATGGGCGTCGGCGACGTGCGGCTGACCGGTGGCGAGCCACTGGTGCGGCGCGACTTCCCGAGGCTCGCCGAGATGATCGCCGCGGTCGACGGGGTCCACGACCTGTCGCTGACCACCAACGGCTTCCTGCTGGCCCGCGACGCCGAGAAGCTGGTGCGCGCCGGCGTCAACCGGTTCAACGTCTCGGTCGACTCGCTGCAGCGTGATCGCTTCTATGAGCTGACCCGGCGCGACGCGCTGGACGCGGTCCTGCGCGGCCTGGAGGTCCTCGCCGCCTTCCCGGAGGCCCACCCGATCAAGATCAACGCGGTGGCCATGCGCGGCTTCACCGAAGAGGAGGTCATCCCCTTCGCGCGACTGGCGCGCGAGACCCCCTACGAGGTCCGCTTCATCGAGTTCATGCCCCTCGACGCCGATCACGCCTGGAACCGCAGCAAGGTGCTGACGGGCGCGGAGATCCGCGATGCCATCTCGGCCGTCTACCCACTCGAGCTCGAGCCGCGCGAGCCCAGCTCCACCTCTCAGGTCTACCGCTTCGCCGACAGCCCGGGCCGGATCGGTTTCATCAACCCTGTGTCCGAGCCCTTCTGCGCGGACTGCAACCGGGTGCGCCTCACCGCCGACGGGCGCCTGCGCACCTGCCTGTTCTCCCTGAACGAGACCGACCTCCGTGAGCCGCTGCGGCTGGGCGCGTCGGACGGCGAGCTGCAGGAGATCATCCGCGCGGCCGTGTGGCGCAAGGAGCTCAAGCACCACGTGGGCGAGGCGGGATTCATCCAGCCGGCGCGCAGCATGTCGGCCATCGGCGGCTGAATTTCTCCGCCAAGGGGGGTGAAAACCCCCTCGCTCGAGGCTCTTATCTATAGAGAGCCTTGCGAGAAAAAGGCGCCATACATGCCCAAATATCGCGCGTGGCGGACCGGCAGTTCGGTCACGTCACGCGGCGGCAGCTGCGAGAGCTCGGCATCCCAGCCCGCACCATCACGTCGTGGGTCGAGAACGAGCGCCTGATCCGCGTCCACGCGGGCGTCTACGCCGTCGGCCACCAACAGCGCACCCCGATGGCCACCGCCATGGCGGCCGTCCTGGCCTGCGGGCCCGACGCCCTCCTCAGCCACGACTCCGCCGCGGCGCTCTGGGGCGTCCGCACCTGGCCCCGCTACCCCGAGGTCACCGCCCCCACCGAGAAGCGCCGCCCCGGGATCCGCTCCCACCGCACACAGACGCTCGCGCGCAACCAGATCCGCCGCCACCACAACATCCGCGTCACCAGCCCCTCTCGCACCATCCTCGACATCCAGGACAGACTCACCGACGATCAGCTCATCCGCGCCATCAACGACCTGCGCCTCCACAAGCACCTCGGAGCCACCGAGCTCGAGCGCCTCTGCGCCCACTCCGCCCGCATCGCCAACCTCATCGACCCCGACGAGAACCCCACCCGCTCGCAGTTCGAGGACCGCTTCGTCGCCTTCTGCCGTAGGTACGGCCTGCCCCGGCCCGCGCCCAACACGACGCCGTTCGGCCGCGAATCGGACATGCTGTTCGCCGAAGAGAAGGTGATCGTCGAGCTCGACAGCTGGAAGCATCACCAGGGGCGCCGGAGCTTCGAGGCAGACCGTGAGCGCGACCGGATCGCCGCGGAGCACGGGTACCTGACGGTCCGCCTCACCTGGACCCGCCTGACCGCCGACGAGGCTGAGCGCCTCCAGCGCATATTGGCGCTGCGCCGCCGCGAGGCCGCATAACGTCCGCGTCAGCCGCGAGCAACCAGTTAACGCCAGCGCAAGAACTCCCCAGCATCATCGGACCCAGAACATGTTCCTCCTGCTGCTGTTCGCCCTGATCGCCGGCGCCGGGACGGCGATCACGCCCTGTGTGTTGCCCGTGGTCCCCGCGCTGCTGTCCGCCAGCGCCGCCGGTGGGCGCCGTCGCCCGTTGGGCATCGTGCTGGGCCTGGCGATCACCTTCACCATCGCCATCGTCGCCCTCGCCGGGCTGGTCAAGGGGGTCGGCCTCGCCGCCGGGGCCGCGCGGACCCTGGCCATCGTCGTGCTGCTCATCTTCGGGGTGATCCTGCTCATCCCGGAGCTCGCCGAACGCATCCAGGCCCCGCTCAGCCGGCTGGCCCGCTTCGGCCCCAAGACCCGCGGCGACGGCTTCATCTCCGGCCTTGCGGTCGGCGGCGCCCTCGGCTTTGTCTGCGCACCGTGCGCGGGGCCCATCCTCGCCGCCGTCATCTCAGTCAGCGCCTCCAGCGGCACCACCGCGAAGCTCGTCGCCGTCGCCCTGGCCTACGCCGTGGGCCTCAGCGCGGTGATGCTCCTGTACGGGCTCGGCGGCCGCGCGATCCTGGACCGCGTCAAACGCAGAGCCCGCGGCCACACCGTGGAACGCGTCCTGGGCGCCGTCCTGCTCATCACCGCCGTGGTCATGCTCACCAATCTCGACGTCCGGTTCGAGTCGGCCCTGGCCAGGGACACCAGCCTGCCCGCCTTCCTGGTGGACCCCACCCGCTCGCTGGAGAACTCCAACGCCGTGCAGAACCGGCTGGCCTCGCTGCGACCGCCGTCACGGTTCGCCCAGCGTCAGAAGCAGCGCCAAAAGCTCGCCTCCCTGACCCCGATGCCCCAGCAGGCGAGTTACGCCATCCCGGGGGTCAAGACGCCGGCGCTGCCCAGGCTCGGTGCCGCCCCTGACTTCACCAACAACCAGCGGTGGTTCAACACGCCCGGCAACCAGCCGCTCACCATCCAGGGCCTCAGAGGCAAGGTGGTGCTGGTGGACTTCTGGACCTACACCTGCATCAACTGCATCCGCACGCTGCCCTTCCTCAAGGGGCTCTATGCCCACTATCACCAGGATGGCCTGGAGATCGTGGGCGTGGAGACTCCGGAGTTCACCTTCGAGCAGGAGGCCTCCAACGTCCAGCAGGCGATCAATTCCGACGGCCTCAAATACCCCGTGGTCCAGGACAACCGCTACGGGACCTGGAACGCCTACCAGAACCAGTACTGGCCCGCCGAGTACCTGATCGACGCCAACGGCCAGATCCGCCACACCCAATTCGGGGAGGGCAACTACAAGGAGGACGAGGCGGCGGTCCGCGAACTGCTCTACCAGGCGGGCGCGCACCACCTGCCCCCGCCGATGACCGCCACCGCGATCATGCCCTCCAACGACCTGGGAACGCCCGAGACCTATCTGAACCCGCAGCGCGCCGAGGGCTTTGCGCAGCAGCTGATGGGCGGGACGCACTTCTACGCCGGCGTGACCGACCCCATCCTCAACGAGTTCGGCTTGCACGGCACCTGGAACGCCACCTCCGAAGCGGTGACGCCCACCTCCACGGGCGCCTCCATCACCGCCCGCGTCCAAGCGGCCCACGTCTACCTGGTCATGACCTCCAACGACAACACCCCACGCACGGCCAAGGTCCTCGTCAACGGCAAGCCGATCGCCGCCTCCGAGGCCGGCTCAGATGTCCGCAACGGCGACGTCACCGTGCAGGGTCAGCGCCTGTATTCGCTCATCTCGCTGCCCGACGATCAGCAGAAGACGTTCACGATCCAGATCCCGCCCGGGATCAGCGCCTACGACTTCACCTTCGGCTAGATGGTTGACCGCGCAGCCACGGGATCAACCTCTCGTGGCAACCGCCACGAGCCGGCGCGCACCGAAAGTCCTGCGCACGGCGTCCTATCATGGTCTCGATGGAGGGCTCGACGGAGGTCCGCAGCTGGTTGCGCTGCTACCGCTGCTGGTCTCAGAACCTTGAAGTGCAAGTCCACTACGAGGGCATCCATCGCATCGACCCCGAGACGGGTGAGCGCGGCGAGGTGGTGGACGAGATGCAGGAGGCGGTGGTCCAGTGCTTGGAATGCATGCACGACCAGCCCCATCTCGGCTTCCACAACGGCCGCGTGGAGCCGATCGAGGACCGCTGGGAGCGGATGATCGCCGGGACGCCCTGGGTGGCGTCCTGCACCGTCACGGTCGACGCCGACGACGTGGAGACTTGCTCAGGGCCCGAGGCCGGAGACGCCCTCTCCTACGCCGCCTTCGGCGATCACGGGACCCGCGAGTTCTTCACCCACGTGCGGTTTCACAAGCACGACGAGGACCGCATCGTCGTGCACCTGCTCGTCGAGCTCTACTCCAGGTCGGCCGAGGAGGCCACTGAGGTGCTCGAGGAGGCCGCCCGCGGGAAGCTGGCGATCACCTCGCTAGCCGAGGAGTCCCGGCCGCCGGCCTCCACCGGCGACGAACCCCACTGAACCGCCCCTGCCCCGGGCGCGCGCGCCCGAGCGGACCGTCGGCGGCCCACCCACACCCACGCCTCCACCACGATCACCGCGGTGGCCACCGGCACGGTCGCGGGCAGCTCGTTGACCACGAAGAACAGCAGGTCAAACAGCCCGGCCAGCGCGAGGGTCAGCAACGCCACGGGCCACTGCGTGCGCCGCTCGCGCGCCAGGACCGCGCCCAGCAGGCCCGCCACGAAGAGGTCGCCGTAGCCGAACAGCACGGTGCCGAACTGCTCGCTCTGCAGCTGGGGCAGGTGCAGCCCGCTGTGAGGCAGCGGCGCCGCCACCGTCAGGGTGGCGTTCGGGGTCTGCAGCAGATCTGAGGCCACCAGCCACACGTCGGCCGCACACATGGCCAGGATCCCCAGCTTCAGCCAGCGCGGCGGGGTCACCGCGGCCAGCAGCCAGCCAAGGGTCACGCAGCTGAGCGCCGACAGCAGCGTCGCGGAACCTTGACCCCACAAAGTCGACTTGGACGCCCACGCCAGCGCGAACAACCCGCCGGCCACCGGGGCCAGCCACCACCGAGCGCCATGCACCACCCAGCCCAGCGCCACCGCGGCCAGGATCGGCACCGCGATCAGCGCCAGCCACGTCAGCCCCGTCGCCGTCCCTGAGACAAAGCGGATGGCAAAGATCACGCCCACGATCGAGGCGATGGGGATGATCGCCCACGCCGGGCCCGACAGCCGCCGGATCCAGGTGATCTCCGGGGGGCGGCGCGGCGCGGCCACCACGCCGGCCTGCACGGCCAGCATCACCGCATCGGAAGGGATGAACGCGAGCGCCATGCTCCCCAGGGTACGCAGCGCGCACCCCGGGAAGCGAAGGGTCTACGAAGAACTGGCGCTAGACGTCGAGGCGCTGCTCGAGCGCGTCCAGCTGGGCGGCCAGCTCGGCGGGCAGCTTGTCGCCGAAGGTCGCGTAGTGCTCCTTCATCTGAGGCAGCTGCGTGGCCCAGCCGTCGTGATCGACCTCCAACAGCTTGGCCAGCGTCTCGGCCGGCAGGTCCATGCCCTCGGTGTCGATGCCGCCCTCGCCGAGCGGCGGCACGAGCCCGATGGCGGTCTCCTCGGCGGCGGCCTCTCCGGTGAGGCGGCCGAAGATCCACGCCAGCACGCGCGAGTTCTCGCCGAAGCCGGGCCACATGAACTTGCCGTCATCGTCCTTGCGGAACCAGTTGACGTAGAACACGCGCGGCATCTGGGCGCCATCGCGCTTGGCCACCCGCAGCCAATGGGCGAAGTAGTCGCCCATGTGGTAGCCACAGAAGGGCAGCATCGCCATCGGGTCAAAGCGCAGCTTGCCGACCTCGCCGGCCTGGGCCACCGTCGTCTCCGAGGACATGATCGAGCCGATGAACGTGCCGTGCTCCCAATCGCGCGCCTCGTGGACCAGCGGCACCACGGTCGCGCGGCGCCCGCCGAACATGATCGCCGAGATGGGGACACCCGCCGGGTCCTCCCACTCGTCGGCCATCGAGGGACACTGCGAGCAGGGCACGGTGAAGCGGGCGTTGGGATGCGCCGCGGTCGCGTCGGACGCAGGGGTCCAGTGGTTGCCGCGCCAGTCGATGGCGTGCTCCGGCGGCTCGCCGGTCATCCCCTCCCACCAGATGTCGCCGTCGTCGGTCTTTCCGCAGTTGGTGAACACGGTGGTGCGGCTGATCATGTCGATGGCGTTGGGGTTGGTGCGCGCGCCGGTGCCGGGGGCCACGCCGAAGAAGCCGGCCTCCGGGTTGACCGCGTAGAGCTGGCCGTCTTTCCCGAACTTCATCCAGGCGATGTCGTCGCCGATGGTCTCCACCTTCCAGCCGGGCAGGGTGGGGATGACCATGGCGAGGTTGGTCTTGCCGCAGGCGCTGGGGAAGGCGCCGGCGATGTACTTGACCTCGCCGCCGGGCGAGGTGACCTTGAGGATGAGCATGTGCTCGGCCATCCAGCCCTCGTCGCGCGCCATCACCGAGGCGATCCGCAGCGCGAAGCACTTCTTGCCCAGCAGCGCGTTGCCGCCATAGCCGGAGCCGAAGGACCAGATCTCGCGGGTCTCGGGATAGTGGACGATGTACTTGTTGTCGGCGTTGCACGGCCACGGCACGTCGTCGGCGCCGTCGAGCAGCGGCGCGCCCACCGAGTGCACGCACGGCACGAAGTCCCCCTCGGCGCCGAGCACGTCGAGCGCGGGCTGGCCCATGCGGGTCATGATCCGCATCGACGCCACCACGTAGGGGGAGTCGGTGACCTGGACGCCGATGTAGGAGATCGGCGACCCCAGCGGGCCCATGGAGAACGGCACGACGTACATGGTGCGCCCGCGCATCGAGCCCTGGAACAGGCCGCTCAGCATCTCGCGCATCTCGGCGGGGTCGCGCCAGTTGTTGTTGGGCCCCGCGTCCGCCTCGCGCTCTGAGCAGATGAAGGTCCGGTCCTCGACCCTTGCCACGTCGGCCGGGTCAGACAGCGCCAGGTAGGAGCCGGGCCGCTTGGCCTCCGACAGCCGCTCGAAGGTTCCCGCGTCGATGAGGATCTGGGCGAGCTGGTCATACTCCTCGGCCGAGCCGTCGCACCAGTGGATGTCATCGGGCTGCGTCAGCGCGGCGATTTCCTCGACCCACCCCTGCAGACCGGCGTGTTCCGTCGTTGCTTGGCGCTTCGGTGCGGTGTGGGCCATGGGTCGGGACTACTCCTTAAATGAAAAAACGGATCGGTGGCTCGGGAAGGCTACCCGGGCGGAGCACAAGGTGCTCACAAACTATAAAAAGTGCGCATATTGCAGGGCCTTCACCCTCAACACACGCGAACTGCTGTTCGGTTGAGGCTACCCCGGCTGCTTGCGCGGCACAAGGACCAAGCGCTTGAACTCGGCCACCAGCACGCCGTCCTGGTTGAGCACCCGGGTGTGGACACGCACCGTGCCGCGGTCGGGCTTGGACTTGGACTCCTTGACCTCCAGCACCTCTGACTCGCAGAACAGGGTGTCGCCGTGGAACACCGGCGCCGGGTGGCTGAGCTCCTCGGTGGCCAGGTTGGCGATCGCCTTGCCGCTGACGTCCGACACGCTCATCCCCAATGCCAGTGAATACACGAGGGGGCCCACCACGACGTTGCGCCCCTGCTGGGACTGCTTGGCGTAGACGTCGTTGAGGTGCAGTGGGTGGTGGTTCATCGTGATGAGGCAGAAGAGATGGTCGTCTGACTCGGTCACGGTCTTGGCCGGCCAGTGCTTGTAGACCGCGCCGACCTCGAACTCCTCCAGATAGCGGCCGTAGGGATGGGCGCCGCTGGCCTCCCGGGCGGCCTGGTCGGTCTCAACTTCGGGCATGGTCAAAACTCCTGGGTGGTGTCCTGAGAAACGAGGGCGTGAAGCATGCCAGCAGGCTGCCCCGGATGGCGCCTCCGCCAACCGCGCAACCTTTCCTGAGTTACACCGTTTTGGCGTACATGGGGATGAGACAACGTCGCTGGGTGCTCGCGGTGATCGTCCTGGCGCTCGCCATCGCGGCCCCACCGGCCCTGGCGGCATTCCCCGGCGCCAACGGCACACTGGCCGTCACGCCGCTCACCGGCAACGGCATCATCGTCGCCTCGCCACAGACCGGCCGCGGGCGCCGAGTGTGCGATGCCCCACAGAAGTGCGGCACGCGGCTCTCGGGGGCCCGGTTTGCCCCCAGCGGGCGCGAGGTCGTCTTCACCGACAGCGCCGGCCGTCTCGAGATCGCCACGCCCTCAGGAGCATGCGTCTTCTGCGTGGCCTCCCACCCCCTCAGCGGCACCAGCCCCGGCTTCGCGCCCGATGGCCAGACCATCATCTACGTTCACCGCGGCCTGTGGCAGGTCACGCCGGGCACCACCCAACCCAAGCGGCTACTGAAGGCGCCCGTGACCGCGGCGGTGTGGTCCGGGTCACACCAGCTCCTGGTGACGCGCCGCGGCTGGATCTGGACGGGCCGGCCCACCACGGCCGGCGTCCTCACCCTGCGACGCCTGGTCCGCGGGGGCGCGCCCGCCGCGTCACCGACCGGGGGCGAGCTCGCCTACACCCGCGCCGGAGAGGTGTTGACGGTTCGCCTGAGCGGCCACAGACGCCCGACCCGGATCGGCCGCGGCAGCGCACCCACCTTCTCGCCCGATGGCCGCGAGCTTGCCTACCTGAACCCCCGCCACCAGGTCACCATCCGCCCCCTGGCCAGAGGGCGCACGCGGACCCTCACCGCGCTCCACGGACGATCCCTGGACTGGCAACCGGTCACCGCGGTCACGCGCAAGGGGTGCGCAGCCGGCAACGGGGCGGTCGTGGCCACCAGCGGCGGCGCGACGATCCGCGCTGCCGCGAACGTGCAGCAGTCCCACGTCGTGTGGAACGGATGCTTGACGTCGATCGGGGTCCCGTTCCATCTCACCGGCGGCTCCGCCGGCAACGGCTATGACCTGAGCCTGGGTCACGTCGCCCTCGCCGGCGACTACGCCGCCATGCAGTTCATCTACACCACCAAGTACATGGACTACACCGACACGGTCAACGTGTATGACCTGCGCAACGGGACGCTGGTGCGCAGCGAGCCGGTCTCGTGTCAGGGCATGCCCTGCGACGTCACGTCCCTCACCGTCAACGGAGCCGGCTTCGCCGCCTGGCACGCGTACGACACTCCGCATCCCGCGGAGAGCCAGATCGCGTCCATCTCCTGTCCGTCGGCGTCGCTCTGCGTCGCCGCCGACAATGCCGGGGACCTCCTGGTGTCCGCCGACCCGACTGGGGGCCGGGCAGCCTGGACCCGCGTGCCGCTCGGGGTGGCCAGGAGCGTCTCGTGCCCCACCGTGTCCTACTGCGTGGCCGTGGGCGGAGGCGGACAGGTCTTCACGTCAACCGATCCGAGCGGAGGGCCGGCCGCATGGCAAATGACCCCAGCGAATCTGGGGCCGCTGGCGACCGTCACCGCCCTCTCGTGCGCGTCGCCGACGCTCTGCGTGGCGATCGGCGGTCTGACCGCGTACACGACGACGGACCCCACCGGTGCGTGGCACGCCGCCCAGGTCACCTCTCCGGGAGACCTCGTGACAGCGGTCTCGTGTCCGTCGACGACTCTGTGCGTGCTGGGGACCTCCACCGGTGAGGTGCTCGTGTCCCAGGATCCGGCCGACGCCACCCCGACGTGGTCTGCCCCGGCCGCACTGCCCGGCGCAGACCACGACTACATCACCGACCTGAGCTGCCCGAGCTCCGGTTTGTGTGCCGCCGCCGCCGAGTCCCCGACGGGCGCTGCCGTGCTCACCACCACCGACCCGGCCGGTGGCGCCGGTGGCTGGAGCGCTCACCCCCTGGCCGGCGCCAGCTGGGTCACGTGCCCGACCACCGCCCTGTGCGTGGCGTTGGCCGGCGGCGCCGTGATCGCGCCGACTGAGCCGGATGTGTTCACGTCGACTGATCCCACCGACCCTTCGCCATCATGGAGCCCCGCTGCGCTCCCCACGCCGGCGAGCCTGGTGACCTGCGCCACGCCATCGTTGTGCGTCGCCGGCGCGCAACAGGACGTGGAGGTGTCGACCGATCCCACGGGTGGCACGAGCGCGTGGACCAGCTTCCTCGCCGACGCGCTCTCCTGCGACCCGGCCACGCCGTGCCGCGCGGAGGTCCTCCAGGCCGTCGATGACCAGGGTCTGCACACCCTGGATACCGCGCCCCAGGGGAGCGGCACCGTGATCGCCGATCTCCAATTCAGCGGCGACACCCTCACCTGGACCAACGCCGGCACGCCCCGCTCCGCCGGCCTCAGCTGACCGACGGGCGCCCGGTTAGCCGGGAAATCCCGCTAGCGTTGATCTCGCGCAAACTCGATCAGGAGACTCCAGAACCGTGCGAAACCCCCGTGACTTCGGCAAGCCGCTGGCCATCGGCGCCCCCGACCCGATCCTCGAGATCCCGTTCAAGCCGTCACGGATGATCCACTTCCTGGACTTCTCCAACGAGAAGATGGTGGCCAAGGTTCCCGAGATCGCCCCCACGGTGGACATCCTGCTGGGCAACCTCGAGGACGCGGTGCCGGTGGACCGCAAGATCGCCGCCCGCGACGGGCTGGTGCGCGTGGGCAAGGAGATGGAGCTGGGCGACACGCAGCTGTGGACGCGCATCAACAGCCTGGAGTCCCCCTGGATCCTCGATGACCTCACCACCCTCGTCTCCGAGATCGGCGACAGGCTCGACGTGATCATGGTCCCCAAGGTCGAGGGGCCGTGGGACATCCACTACATCGATCGCCTCCTGGCCCAGCTCGAGGCCAAGGCCGGCCTGGATCGCCCCATCCTCGTCCACGCCCTGCTGGAGACCGGGCTGGGGATGATCAACGTCGAGGCGATCGCCGGCGCGAGCCCCCGCATGCAGGGCATGAGCTTCGGGCCCGCCGACCTGGCCGCCAGCCGGCGCATGAAGACCACGCGTGTGGGCGGCGGCCATCCCGGATACCGCTCGATCAACGACCCGGACCCGGACAACCCCGAAGCAGCCCGTCCCACCGCTCAGCAGGACCCGTGGCACTACTCGATCGCGCGCATGGTCGATGCCTGCACCTCCACGGGGATCCTCCCCTTCTACGGCCCCTTCGGCGACATCAAGGACGTGGTGGGCTGTGAGACCCAGTTCCGCGCCGCCTTCCTGCTCGGCTGCGTCGGCGCCTGGTCACTGCATCCGGTGCAGATCGACATCGCCAAGAAGGTGTTCAGCCCCGATCCCGACGAGGTGCTCTTCGCCAAGAAGGTGCTGGAGGCGATCCCCGACGGCCGGGGCGTGCACATGATCGACGGCAAGATGCAGGACGACGCCACGTGGAAGCAGTGCAAGGTGATGGTCGAGCTCGCCGAGCTCCTCGCCGAACGAGATCCAGGGCTGGCCGAGGCCTACGGATTCACCCCGGCCGCCGTCTAGTCCGCGCGGCAGCGTAGTCTCCCGCACCATGCGAATCTCGGCCAAAGCCGACTATGCGGTCCGAGCGGTCGTGGAACTCGCCGCCGCCGAGGGCGACAAGCCGGTCAAGGCCGAGCGTGTCGCCACCGCCCAGGAGATCCCGCTCAACTTCCTGGAGAACATCCTGGGCGAGCTGCGCCACGCCGGGATCGTGCGCAGCCATCGCGGTGCCGAGGGCGGCTTCCGTCTCGCCAAGCCCGCCAACGAGGTGACCGTGGCCGATGTCATCCGTGCCGTCGAGGGTCCGCTGGCCAGCGTCCGCGGGGGCCCACCCGAGGACGCCAAGTACGGCGGCGCGGCCACCGCGCTGCCGACGGTGTGGATCGCGGTTCGCGTCAACCTGCGGCGCGTGGTGGAACACGTCACGATCGCCGACCTCGCCAACGAAAAGCTCCCGCGCTCGATCGAGAAATTGACCGAGGACCCGGGAGCCTGGGTCACACGCTAAGCGCTCAGACGCTGACGGCTCCGGTGCGCTCGGCCAGCGCCGGCCGGTCGCTCACCCACGCCTCCCCCACCTCGCCCAGCACCGTGAGCATCGCCTCGGCCGCGGGAGAGCGATAGCCAGACGGCAGGATGATGCTGATCGGCCGGGCGGGCGGCGCCGGATCCAGCTCGCGGATGACCACGTCGCCGCGGACCGCCCGGCAGACCATGTCCGGCACGAGGGCCACACCCACCCCGGCCGCCACGAAGCCCAGGATGGCCCCGTAGTCGTCGTTCTGGAAGGCGATGCGCGGCTCAAACCCGGCGTCGTGGCACGCCCGCAGGAACAGCCGCGCGTCCGGACAGGTCCGGCCGGTGGCCAGCATCCAGGGCTCGGAGGCGAAGGCCGACATCGACAGGCCAGGCGCCTCGGACAGGGCATGGCCGGCCGGCATCGCCACGTACATCGGGTCATCGAAGAGCGATACGACATCCAGGTCCTCGGCCTGCCCCTGGCGCTCGGGGTCGGCGCGGGGATCGTGCGACAGCGCCAGATCAAACTCGCCGGCCCGGAGCCGCGGGATCGACTCGTCGGGGTCATACATCTCCACCGCGAGCTCCACTGCCGGGTGCCGGCCGCGGAAGAGCGCCACCGCCCGCGGGACAATCGAGCCCGCAGCCGAGGCGAAGGTCGCCAGCCGCAGCGTCCCGCCCTCCATGCCGAGCAGGGCGTGCAGCTCGTCCTCCATGTCCTGCATGTAGGACAGGACGGCCGCGCCGCGCTCGGAGAGCAGGCGCCCGGCGTCGGTGAGCACGGCGCCCTGAGGAACCCGGCGCACCAGGACAGCGCCCACCTCGGCCTCCAGGGTGGCGATCTGGCGCGAGACGGCCGGCTGGGTGTAGCCGAGCGCCTCGGCCGCCGCCGAGAAGGACCCGTGGCGCGCCACCTCGCACAGCACCTTCAGACGTCGACTGTCGAGCATGCTTAAAGGTTATACCCCCCCACGCAAACCCCTATTTGCCTTTATGTCAAGGGCGAGTCACCATCGTCACATGACCACGCTCTTCTCCCAGATCACCATCCGCCCCGGGTACGCCGACGATCACACCGCGTTGGTGCGCCTGGCCGCGCTCGACAGCGCCGCCGTCCCGGCCGAGCCCCTGCTGGTGGCCGAGGTGGACGGCGAGCTGAGCGCCGCCCTGTCGGTGGCCGACGGCGCCTCCATCGCCGACCCCTTCCGCCCCACCGGTGACATCGTCGCGCTCCTGCGCGCGCACGCCGCTGCGGCTACGCCGGCTCCTCGAACGCGGCGGCGGGCACTTCGCCCTCGCCTGAGTCTGGCGAGCGGCTGACCGAGCCCTGCAGCTCGGGCACGATCGGCACCCCAGCCGGCGGCCGGGCATAGACGATGTCGCCGCGCCCGAGCTCCAGCTCATCGGCCTGCGCGCGCGTGAGCTGCGCCCGGGCCTCGGTCCCATCGGGCAGCTCTAGCTCGAGGCGCACCTCGAAGCCGAGGTGAACCACGCGCTTGACCATCGCCTCGATCCGCGCGTCGCCCGGCTCCAGCGCGATGGTGACATCGTGCGGGCGCACCAGCTTGCCCCCCAGGCGGCTCACGGGCCCCACGAAGCCCATGACGAAGTCGGTGGCGGGGCGGTCATAGATCTCGCGCGGGTCGCCCACCTGCTCGATGGTGCCGGCGCTCATCACCGCGATCCGGTCAGAGATCTCCATCGCCTCCTCCTGATCGTGGGTGACCAGCACCGTGGTCACATGCTGCTCATCGTGCAGCCGGCGCAGCCATGCGCGCAGCTCCGCGCGCACGGTGGCGTCCAGCGCGCCGAACGGCTCGTCGAGCAGCAGGACCTTGGGCTCCACTGCCAGGGCACGGGCCAGGGCCATCCGCTGGCGCTGCCCGCCTGAGAGCTGCGAGGGACGTTGCTGCGCCCATTTGGTCAGCCCCACCAGGCCGAGCAGCTCGTCGACCTTGGCGGTGATCTCGGCCTTGGGGCGCTTGCGGATCCGTAGCCCGAAGGCCACGTTCTCGCGCACGCTCATGTGCGTGAAGGCGGCGTAGTGCTGGAAGACGAAGCCGATCCCACGCTTCTGC
>DATJTQ010000159.1:0-3205 GCA_035503355.1 Solirubrobacteraceae bacterium | reverse complement strand
CATGAGCAGGAAGCGGCCGGTCCCGCTGGCCCGCCCCGGCCCCTGCACGGAGGACGGGTTGACGTAGACGACGTCCTGCCCGCTCTCGCGCGCGGCGGCCATGGCGGCGCGCTCCCCCTCGGTCTTGGTCCGCTCGTAGGTCGACAGATACCAGCCGCGATGCGGCGTGGCCTCGGTGCCGACCGACCCCGGCGCCTCGCCGACGGTCGCCGCCGAGGAGGTGTGGACGAGCCGCGGCAGCCCGGCGCGCCTGGCCGCGTGGACTGCGACCACCGCGCCGTCGACGTTGGCCCGGCGCATCGGCTCGGGGTCCTGGACGCACAACGTATTGACGCCCGCGAGGTTGTAGGCCAGCGTGCAGCCGTCCATCCCGCGCGCCATGGCCTCGATGTCGACGACCTCCCCGCGGACGACCTCGCACCCATCGGCGCGCAACGCGCTCTCGGCCTCCCCGGATCGAGCCAAGGCCACCACCTCGTCACCGCGCGCCACCAGCTCGGTCACGAGCGCGCGGCCGATCACGCCGGTCCCTCCGGTGACGAAGACGCGAGCCACGCCGGTTTACGAGCGCAGGGCGTCGGAGGAGCGGATGAGATAGTCGGCGCCCGACCAGGCCGTGACCACGGCGGCGATCACCATCGCCCACTGATCGAGGTAGGCGCCCGCGAAGGTCACGTCGGGGCGCAGCATGGCCAGCGCGACGGCGACGAACTGGACCGTCGCCTTCCACTTGCCCAGCATCGAGGTCTCCAGGTGGCGGCCGCCCGCCTCCACCGCCGCCCGCAGCCCGAGGATGGTGAACTCGCGGGCGATGATGATGAGCGCCACCCAGGGGGAGGCGCGGCCGACGGACACCAGCCCGACGAGCGCCGTGGTCACCAGGAGCTTGTCCGCCGTGGTGTCGAGGAAGGACCCGAGCTTGGTGGTGACGTTCCAGGCACGGGCGAGCCGGCCGTCGAACCAATCGGTCGCGGCGGCCACCAGGAAGAGGATGGCCGCGACCGTGTAGGAGTGGCTCAGCAACAGCGCCATGATCACCGGGGAGACCACGATGCGCACGCCGGTGCCGACCGCGAGCACGCGAGATGATCGCAACGCGGTCAGAGTACCCGCCTCCACAGTCAGGACACTATCTCACAGCAACTGGAGGGCCAGGGCGCGTGCCGCGTCGGCGTCGTCGGTGTCCATCGCCGCCTCGGCGGCGGCCCGTGCCTCGGACAGTGACACCTCGCGCAGCGCCGCCTTGACCTCGGGGACGAGCGCCGCCGCCATGCTCAGCTCGGTCACGCCGAGCCCGGCGAGGAGGACCGCGGCGGCCGGGTCCCCGGCCAGCTCTCCGCACACCCCGACCCAGCGGCCGTGAGCGGCGGCGCCGGCGACGGTGGCCGCCACCAGGCGCAGCACCGCCGGCTGGGGGCCGGCCAGCAGCGAGGCCAGCCGCGCGTCGCCGCGCTCGGCGGCCATGGCGTACTGCGTGAGGTCATTGGTGCCCAGGGAGAAGAAGTCGACGTGGGCGGCCAGCCGGGCCGCGCCCAGCGCGGCGGCCGGGACCTCCACCATGATCCCCAGCTCCATCGGCGCGTCGATCCCGGTCTCGCGCCGGGCCGCCTCGAGGATCTCCCGCGCGGACGTGATCTCGCCCAGAGTGGCCACCATCGGCAGCATCGTCTTGACCGGGTACTCGGCGGCGACGCGGAGGATCGCGCGAAATTGGGTGGCCAGCACCTCGGGGCGCGCCAGCGCCAGGCGGATCCCGCGCACGCCGAGGAAGGGGTTCTCCTCGGCCGGCATCGGCAGGGCCGGCAGGGGCTTGTCGGCGCCGGCGTCGAGCGTACGGACGATCAGCGGTCGCCCGTCGAGCGCGCGGGCGATCTCGCGTAGGGTCTCCGCCTGCTCCTCCTCGCCGGGGAGCTCGGCGCGCCCCAGGAAGAGGAACTCGGTGCGCAGCAGGCCGACCCCCTCGGCGCCAAGCTCCACGGCGCGCGCCGCGTCGCTGCCGGTGGCCAGGTTGGCGAACACCTCGATCCGCTCGCCGTCGCGGGTCGTCGCGGGCTCAGCGGCGTGCTGACGCGCGGCGGCGCGGCGCGCCTCGTCGCGCGCTCGCCGGTCCTCCGCGTCAGAGAGCATGTCGGCGGGCGGGTCCACCATCACTGTGCCCGCCTCACCGTCGAGCAGCAGCGTCGTGTCGTCGGCCACGCCCAGCACCGCCGACCCGAGCCCGACGACGGCGGGGAGTCCGAGCGCTCGCGCCAGGATCGCGGCGTGGGCGGTGGTGGACCCCCGCGCGGTGGCGATGGCCAGCACCCGGTCGGGGTGCAGGCCCGCGGCATCGGCAGGGGTCAGCTCGTCGGCGATGACGATCCCGGACGCGTCGGCGGCGCCGGCCGCGTCACCGGTGATGGCCCGCACCACGCGGCGCCCCACGTCGAGAACATCGGTGGCGCGCTCCTGGAGCAGCGGCTCGTCCAGGCCGCGGTACACCGCAGCCACGTGCTGGGCGGCGTCGTAGAAGGCCCGCTCGGCGGTGGCGCCCTGTGCGACGGCGTCGCGCGCCGGGTCAAGCAGCGCCTCATCGTCGAGGAGGGCCAGGTGAGCATCGAAGATCGCCGCGTCCCCGGCGCCGGCCCGGCCCGCGACGACGTCGCGGTCGTGGGTGATGGCGTCGCGCGCCGCGGCCAGGGCGTCGTCGAGGGCGCGGGCTTCCTCCTCCGCGCCGCGCGCATCCCGCGCCGCGGGCGCCTCGAGCGATCCGCCGAGGCGGTGGGCGGGGCCGATGGCAACGCCGGCGGAGGCCGCGACGCCGGTGAGCACTGCGCCCGCCGCCGGGGCCTCCGGCGGCTCGACGGGCTCTCGCAGCCCCGCGATCTCAACCGCTGACGTGGCGGCCCGCGGCGCGGAGGCGACGCCGTCGCCGAAGCCGCCGGCCGCCAGTTCGGTCAGGGCATCGATGGCCGCCTGTGCCTGCGCACCCGCGGCGCTCACGGTGAGCGTGTCGCCGAAACGGGCCGCCAGGGCCACAAGGTTGGTGAGACTACGCGCCGCGACGGGCGGGCCGCCGCCGGCTTTGGCCACGCGCACGTCCGCATCGAACGAACGTGCCGTCTCCACGAACCGCGCGGCGGGCCGCGCGTGCAACCCGATCGCGTTGCGGACCTCGAGCGAGGCGGTGGCGTCGGCCGCAAAACCGTCGACGGCAGCGGGTGCC
>DATJTQ010000158.1:0-6412 GCA_035503355.1 Solirubrobacteraceae bacterium | reverse complement strand
CACTAGATGGTTGATTCCGCGCGGTTAGGCGCAGTAGTTGACAAGTGCACGGCTGGGTCGTCCGAGTTGGTGGTTGAGCGAGATGGCGGCGGCCAGGCAGCAGAGGCGTTGCAGGAGTCGTTCTCTGAGGCCTTGCAGGGTGCGGGCGCCGTGGCGCTCCAGGGTCAGAATGTCTTTGCAGATCCAAAAGATCGACTCGATGCGTTGACGGATTGGCGCCAGGCGCGGTCCACCGGCGGGCTCGTCTTTGCGGTGTGGTCTGAGGAGCGTGACCTGGCGGTCGTTGGCCCAGGCAGCCAGGTCGCGTCCGGCGTAGCCCTTGTCACCGATCAGGGTGATCGGGATCGCGAGGTCAAGACGGTCGATCAGCGTCTTGGCGATCTCGCGCTCAGACAGCTTGGGCGAGCACAGCTCCAGCGCGCGCGGGGTGCCGTCCGGGGCGAAGATCGCGTGCAGCCGCATCCCCCAGAAGTACCGCGAGTGCGAGCGACACCACCCGTAGTCCGCAGCGTCTGCGATCGCTCCGGCCAGGCACGAGGCGCCCGCCCGCGTGACCGTCTCGCGGCTGCGTGCGCACTCCACGGGAGTGCTGTCGATCAACAACAGATCATCACCAAACCCCGGGCTCTGGCTGGCGAAGACACCCATCAGCCATTCCAGCGTGTCCGCCAGCCGGCGGCGGCGTTTGAAGTACCCCGACTGCTGGGGCAGCTCGGGAAACAAATGCGCCAGATAGCGGCGGGCGAGGCGAAGGAACCGCCGATCCGACGGGATCCCCATGATCGCCTGAGCCACACACAACGTGACGACCTCGGCATCTGTGACCCTACGCGCAGCGTTCTTCGCTCGTTCGGGCAGGAGATCGTCAGCCGTGACGAACACGGTGGTGAGCAGCAGCTCGAGGTCGGCGTCCATCGAGGCCCCCTAGGGTCGGCGATGCGGGTTAGCACCGCCGACTTCGAGCTTGCTGCTCCTTCTTCCTTGCAAACCGCCACTTTCACGACCCCAGCCGTGGAATCAACCATCTAGTCGACCACGAGCAGCGCGTCCCCGAGCTCGAGCCGGTCGCCGGGCCACAGCTGGCAGCGCACGACGGGCACACCGTTGACCACCGTGCCGTTGGTGGACTCGAGGTCCCGCAGGACCCAGTGGCCGTCGCGGAAGCGCAGCTGGGCGTGACGGCGCGAGACGCTGGGGTCCTCCAGGACGACGTCGCAGGCGTGATGGCGGCCGACCAGGAGCTCCGTCTGGACTCCCGTCCAATCGAGCGCCAGAACCGCCGCGGGCGACTCCACCCGGTCATCGGGGGCCAGCGCCCGGCCGACCGAGGTCAGCGTCCGTCGCAGGTCGGAGGTCAGCCGGCGCCGAGGCGCGCGGAAGCTGAGGTCGCCGACCAGTCGCTCCGGGTCGACGAGCGGACTGCCCAAGAGCAGGTCGAGCCGGTGCGTGAACGTCTGCTCGCTCAGCAGACCGTCGCCGTAGGCCGCGTTGAGAACGCGAGCCATGCGCCGGCGGTGGTCTCCGGACGGCATCATGGAGGCAGTGTCGCGCGCCCGCGGCCGCGTGTCCACACGAGGATCGCCCCCGGGCGCGCCGAACTCCGCTCAAGATGGGGACCAATCGGCTCGAGTCGTTCTCCGACGGGGTCATGGCCGTCGCCATCACCCTGCTCGTGCTCGGGATCGCCGTGCCCAACCCGAACGCCCACCCCTACCACAGCCTCGTCTACGAGCTGGGGCGAAGCTGGACCCAGTACGTGGCCTATGTGATCTCGTTCCTGACCATCGGGATCATCTGGATCAACCATCACGCGATGATCAGCCGCCTGAAGGAGGCCGACCAGTCGATCCTGATCCTCAACCTGCTGCTGCTGATGAGCATCGGGGTCCTGCCCTTCGCCACCTCGCTGATGGCCGAGTACCTGCGGTCGGGACACGATGAGGCCGTGGCGGCGGCGGCCTACAGCGGCGCGCTGCTGGTCATGTCGGTGCTGTTCGGCACCCTGAACCGCCACATCCTGCTCGAGCGCGGCCACCTGATGGCCGAGGAGCTGCCGCTGAGCGCGCGCCGGCGGATCCTGACCCAGTCGGCCAGCGGCATCGTTCCCTACGTGCTGGCCGTCGGCCTGGCCTTCGTCTCGGCCTACGCCACGCTGGTCATCTGCGGGCTGATCGCGGTCTTCTACGCCACGCCGGTGGCGAGCGGCCGGCGCCGGGCCGCGTAGGATCAGAGGTCGTGGCCGTCACGACCTCCTCGACCATCGAGCGCGAGCTGCGCGCCCTCCTCGGCGATGACAGCGTTCTGCCGGGCGCGACCCGGGAATACCTGAGCGATTACAGCGAGACCCACAACGTGCGGGGGCGGGCCGACGCCGTGGCCCTGCCCAGGGACGCCGACGCGGTCGCCGCGACCGTGCGGTGGTGCGACGAGCACGACGTCCCCATGATCCCCCGGGGCGGGGGCACGGGCCTGGCCGGCGGCGCCGTCCCCCTCGCCGGCGGCGTCGTCATCAGCCTGGAGCGACTCAACACGCCGGTCACCCTCGAGCCCGAGCTGTGGCGCGCCCATGTCCCCGCCGGCGCGCGCACCGGCGACTTCCAGCGCCGCGCGCGGGAGTCCGGCCTGTTCTACGCCCCCGATCCCGGCGCCCTCGAGCAGTCGCAGATCGGCGGCAACATCGCCACCAACGCGGGCGGTCCGCACGCCTTCAAGTACGGGGTCACGGGCACCTGGGTGCGAGGCCTGGAGCTCGTGCTCGCCTCCGGGGAGCAGATGAGCATCGGCGGGCCCGTCCGCAAGGACGTCGCCGGCTATGACCTGCGCTCGCTCATCGTCGGCTCGGAGGGGACGCTGGCCATCGTCACCGCGGCGTGGCTGCGGCTCGTTCCCGCCCCCGACGTCGTGCTCCCGGTCATCGCCTTCTATCCCGACGTGCACACCGGGTGCCGGGCCCTGGCCACGGTGATGGGCGCGGGCCTCCAGCCCGCCGCGCTCGAGTACCTCGACGAGCCGGCCGTGGCGGCGGGGCTCGGCGCCTTCCCCGGCGAGGCGCCCTCGCAGCCCGCCTTCCTCGTGCTCGCCGAGGCCGACGGGTCCGCCGAGGAGGCCGCGCGCCTGCGCGACGAGCTGCTCGAGGCGATGGGCCCGGGCTCGCTGGCCACCTACGCCCCCGAGGAGCGCGGCGAGATCCGCGAGCTGTGGCGGTGGCGCGGCGGCGTGGGCCCGGCGGTGACCACCACGCGCGGCGGCAAGATCTCCGAGGACATCGTGGTGCCGCTCGACCACCTGGCCGAGGGCATCCTCGCCACGCGCGAGATCGGGGATCGGCTCGGCCTGCCCGCCTGCAGCTGGGGCCACGCCGGCGACGGCAACCTGCACTCCACCTTCATGGTCGACCTCACCGACCCGGAGGAGACCGCGCGCGCCGAGACGGGCGTGCGCGAGCTCTACGCGTTGGCCGCCTCGCTGGGTGGGTCGGTGTCCGGCGAGCACGGGCTGGGCATCACCAAGCGCGGCGCGCTCGCGCTCCAATGGCCCGAGCCGGCGCTGGCGCTGCACGAGGGGATCAAGCGGCTCTTCGACCCCAAGGGACTCCTCAACCCCCAGAAGAAAGTCGCGCGCCCGTCTGGGTGAGCAGCCCGTAGGCGTCGGGCCGCCGGGTGGTCAGGAAGGGGAACAGCTCGAGCCAATCGCGCCGCTGGTCGAGGTCCAGGTCGGCCACCAGGACCGCCGGGCGGTCGCGGGGCGCCTGGACGAGGATCCGGCCGTAGGGATCGGAGATGAAGCTCGAGCCGTAGAAGGTGAGCGGCTCCTCCACCCCGATCCGGTTGATGGCGACCATGAACGTGCCGTTGGCCACCCCGTTGGCCACGATCACCTGCTGCCACAGCGGCTGGGTGTCGAAGTCGGGATGGTCGGGCTCAGAGCCGATGGCGGTCGGGTAGATGAGCACCTCGGCCCCCTCGAGCGAGTAGGCGCGGGCCAGCTCGGGGAACCACTGGTCCCAGCAGGTCGGGCAGCCGAGCTGGGCCTCGCCATCCTCGAAGGGCAGCGGCGTGATCGGGAACGGCCGCTCGTCGGCCGGGCCCGGGCGGAAGTAGTGATCCTCGTAGTAGCCGGCCGTGACCGGGATGTGGAGCTTGCGCGTGCGCGAGACGAGCCGCCCGTCGGGGGCGACGACCACGGCGGTGTTGTAGCCCAGGCCGTCGGGCCCGTCGGCGCGCTCGTAGAGCGAGGCGTGGACATGGACGCCGGCCTCGCCGGCCAGGCGCCGGGCGAAGCCGACGGTCGCCCCGGTCTCGAGGTCCTCGGGCACGGCGCCGGCGGCCGTGGGGCCATCCGCCGTGATGGCGAAGTACGGCGAGAGGGTCAGCTCCTGGAGGCAGACGAGGCGGGCGCCCTCGCCCGCGGCCATGCGGATGCCGGTGGCCAGCGCCTGGAGATGCTCGTCGGGGTCGGGACGCCACCGCTCCTGGACCAGGCCGACGCGCAGCGGCGCACGGGCGGGCGGGCGGGTCCGGGCCGGCGAGGGCGGCGGCGGGTAGCCGGTGAGCAGCTGCGGGGCGTCAGGCATCGCGCACCGGCACCTGCTGGGTGATGCAGTGCGGGCCACCGCCGCCGTAGGCGATGACCCGCCCGGGGACGGGGACGACCTCGCGGTCGGGATAGGCGCCGGCGATGATGGCCAGCGCGTCGGCGTCGGTCGCGGCTTCGGCGACGGGCACGATCACACCTCCGTTGCAGATGTAGAAGTTCAGGTAGCTGGCGGCGATCGTCTCATCCGCCACCTGGCAGTAGGGCAGGAAGGGCAGCTCGGTGACGGCGAGCCCGGCCTCGGCCAGCCGGCGGCGGTTCTCCCCGCAGTTGACGTGGTTGGGGTTGCCCGGCTCGGCGGTCTGGAGCAGGACCGACGCGGGTCCTGTGAAGGCGGCCACCAGGTCGACGTGCCCGTCGGTGTCGCGGTCCTCCACCAGTCCCTGGGCGAGCCAGACGATCCGGGTCACCCCGAGCCGCTCGCGCAGAACCGCCTCGATCGCCTCCCGCGACCGGTCCGGGTTGCGATTGGGATGGAGCAGGCACTGCTCGGTGGTCAGCAGCGTGCCGTCGCCGTTGGCCAGGATCGAGCCGCCCTCGAGCACCATGCCGCCGTCGACGACCGGGTCACCCAGATGCTCGGCGATCAGCCGGCCGACCGCGGCATCCCGGTCCCAGGGCGGGAACTTCTCGCCCCAGGCGTTGAAGGCGAAATGGACGGCCAGGCGGCGGCCGTCGTCGCCGTAGACGTAGATGGGGCCGCAGTCGCGCAGCCACGAATCGTCGAGGGGCAGCTCCACCACCTCAACCCCGGTCGTGCACGCGGCGCGGGCCGCGGCGGCGTCGGCCCCGGGGTTGGCGATCATCGTCACCGGCTCGAACGCGGCCACGGCGTTGGCCACGGCCGCGTAGTCGGCCCGGGCCTGGTTCATCGTCTCCCCCCACAGCTCGGTCCGGCACGGCCAGCCCATCAGCGTCCGCTCGTGGGGCTCCCATTCCGCGGGCATGCGCATCGCGAAAACATACGCTGCGGGCGATCGCTGGCGCGCTTGGCTTGGGGAATTGCTGACGCGATTCCCGCGCCGGGGTCTCACCGCGTGCCGCGGTGCGAGCCGCGCTGGGTTCAGGCGAGGTGGAGCCGGTGGGCCACCGCGGCCGCCTGGGTGCGGCCCTGCACGCCCAGCTTGGCCAGGATCCGCGAGACGTGGACGCTGGCGGTCTTCTCGGCCATGTACAACGCGGCGCCGATCTGCCGGTTGGTCGCCCCCTCGGCGAGCAGGGCCAGGACCTGGCGCTCGCGGGGGGTCAGCCCGAACGGGTCCTCTGCGACCTCGGTCGACCCCGGGCCTGGTCCGGCCACGCCACCCGCGGTCCCCCGCGCGCCGTCGCCGTTGACCGCCGCCGCCGACGCAGCGCCCGCGCCGCCGAGCTCCAGCCGCGCCCGCTCGCCCAGCGTGCGCACCTCGCGCGCCAGCCACTCCGAGCCGAGCGTCTCGGCGGTCGACAGCGCGGCGGAGGCAGCGTCGCCCGCGCCCGCGCGGTCATCGGCGGCGGCCCGGGCCTCGGCCTCACGCCAGCGCGCCACCGCCGCCGGGTACGGGCGCTTGAGCTCATCCCAGGCGGCCGCCGCACGCTGCCATTCCTTCGCGCCGCCGCGCCCGCGGGCTCGCGCCAGCTCGGCCTTGCCCTGGGTCAGCCGGGCGCGCTCCACCGGGCCGCCGTCCTGAGCGGTGGCGGCTAGGCGGTCGGCGTGCAGGCGCGCGCGGGCCATGGCGTCGCGGCGGTCGCCGGCCTCGTGCAGGTCGCGCGCCCGCAACGCCCGGTCGGCCTCCACGCAGAGCCCGATGCAGCTCAGCCACGCGATCCCGGTGACGTCGTC
>DATJTQ010000157.1:0-26449 GCA_035503355.1 Solirubrobacteraceae bacterium | reverse complement strand
CTGCTGGCCGAGCTCGAGCAGCACGATCTCGTCTCCCGCGGGCCCGACAGCACGGTCGCGCTCGGGACGCGGCTCGTGGCGCTCGGTCGCACCGCCGAGGCCGGGCTGCGCGAGCGACTCGTTGCGCCGGCGGCGGGGGTGATGCAGGAGCTCTGCGAGCAGGTGGCCGAGACGGTGATCCTCACCGCCCCCTGTGGGCTGGAGGCGATCGTGCTGCACGTGGTGGAGACCGAGCGCCACTCTGTCCGCCTCTCCTACACCCTGTTTCGCCGCGGGCCGATGGACCGGGGGGCGTCGGGCAAGATCCTGGCCGCCTTCCTGGATCCGGCCGAGCGCGGGCGGCTGGCCGACGCGGTGGGGAGCCCCGGGCTCGAGGCCGACCTCGCCGCCGTCCGGCGCGACGGGATCGCCGTCACCATGTCCGAGCTCGACGATGGTGCCGGTGCCGTGGCCGCCCCGATCCTCGACCGGCGCGGCCGGCTGGTGGCGGGGCTCTCGGTGGCGGGACCGGCCGAGCGGATCTCGGCGCGCGTCCCCGAGCTGCGCGCGGCGGTGACCGCCGCGGCGGCCAGGGTGCAGCGCAGCTACGAGAACTGAAAGGCGCCGCCCGCGTACGCTCCTCACAGGCGACCTGTGAGCGACACCACCTCAGAGCGGGAGGGCGGCCCCGCCTCGCGTCCCGGCCGGCTGCGGGCGGCCCCCCGTTTCGGTCCGGCCCGCCGGATCGGTGGCCACCGGCGCCGCGCCGGTAAGCACACCGACGCCGGCCACGACCTCGACGTGCCGCGCGGCCTGGCGGCTCTCAGTTTGGACGCGCTGTCGAGTGTGGCCTACGGCCCCGAGGCGATCATGGCGGTGCTGGTGGCCGCCGGCGCCTCGGCGCTGAGCTGGACACTGCCGATCACCTTGGTCATCACCGGCATGCTGGTGCTGTTGGTGATCTCCTACTCACAGGTGATCACCGCCCACCCTGATGGCGGCGGCGCCTACGCGGTCTCCAAGACCAACCTGGGCCGCTGGCCCGCGCTGCTGGCGGCGGCGTCGCTGGTGGTGGACTACGTGCTCACCGTGGCGGTGTCACTGGCGGCGGGCGCGGCCAGCCTGGGCAGCGTCTTCCCCGGGCTGGCCCACCATCTGCTCCTGGTGTCGCTGGCCGGCCTGGTCCTCCTGACGGTCATCAACATGTTCGGGATCAGCGAGTCGGCCAAGGTGCTGATCGTGCCGGCGGCGGTATTCCTGCTGAGCATCTTCGTCGTCATCGTGGTCGGGCTTGTCCATCCGGGCCTGGAGGCGACCGTGGGCAGCAAGGAGTCGCTGACGGCGACCGAGGGCCTCAGCATCGTGCTCTTGCTCAAGGCCTTTGCCTCGGGGTGCTCGGCGGTGACGGGCATCGAGGCGATCGCCAACGGCGTGCCCGCGTTCAAGGAGCCGCGCGCGCGGACCGCCCAGCGCACCGAGATCACGCTCGGGGTGCTGCTGGGGCTCATGCTCGTCGGCCTGGCCGTGCTCATCCACATGAACCATCTGCAGCCGCGCGGCGGGGTCACGGTGCTGGCCCAGGTCACCGCCGGCTCGCTGGGCAAGGGCTGGGCGTTCTACGTCTCCAACCTGGCGGTGACGATCGTGCTGGGGCTGGCCGCCAACACCAGCTTCGGGGGACTGCCGGTGCTGATGAGCCTGCTGGCGCGCGATCACCGCCTCCCGCACGCGTTCTACCTGCGCGCCGAGAAGCCGGTGTACCGGATCGGGATCGTCGTCCTGGCCGTCGCGGCGCTCCTGCTCCTGCTCACCTCGGGCGCGGACATCTCCAACCTGATCCCGTTGTACGCGATCGGGGTGTTCATCGGGTTCACCCTCAGCCAGGTCGGGCTGGTGCGCCACTGGCGGGGCGAGCGGCCGCCGCACTGGCGGCTACGGGTCACGATCAATGCCGCGGGCGCGATCATCACCGCGATCGCGGTGGTGGTCCTCCTGGGCACGAAGTTCGTGGAGGGGGCGTGGGCGGTGGTCCTGACCATCCCGCTGTTGATGCTGTTGTTTCACCGCACCGAGGTCTACTACGCCGGGGTGGGCCGGGAGCTGCGGTTGGGGATGACGCCGCCGCGCCCCCATCGCCGCCACAGCGTCGTGATCGTCCCCACCTCGACGGTGAACCTCCTCACCGAGAAGGCCCTCTCCGCCGCCCTGTCGATGGGTGAGAGCGTGGTGGCGGTGGCCGTCGCCGCCGACGAGGACGAGCGCGCCAAGATCATCCGCGACTGGTCAGACTGGGCCTGCGACGTGCCCATCGAGGTGATCGTCGACGACCGCCGCTCGCTGATCCGGTCCGTGCTGCAGTACGTGGCCTCGATCGAGGACGAGGCCGCCGTGGTCACCGTGTTGATCCCGGAGGTGCAGCCCCGCAAGCGCTACCACGAGATCCTCCACAACCAGCGGGGGCGGCTGCTGGCCGAGGTCCTGCGGGCGCGGACCGACGTGATCGTGGCCACGTTGCCGTTCCGGTTGCACGACTGACGCGAGGCCCGGCGCGCCGGGGGTGGCGCGGCGCCCGGGGTCGGCGACCTGAGTCATCGCCGTCACCCGCTCCCAGGCCGAGCGCTAACACGACACGCACATGGTGAGAGGACTCTCACTCCTCGTGTGACAGCGCGTTCACAAGTCGCCTGGGGCCCCTCAATACGGTGCCGCGCGGGCGCACACCCATCCAACGACCAGGGAGCTTCAATGAAGAGGCATTTCGGGGCAGCGGCGGCCGTGGCCTGCGCGCTGGCCGCGGCGGCGCCGGCGACGGCGCTGGCGCACGACGGCGGTGGCGGCGATCAGCTGCGACCGGGCAACCTGCTGGTGAGCGGCAGCACGTACCGCGAGGCTGACATCCAGCCCGGGGTGACACAGCTGCCGCCTGGCTGCACGGCGGGCAACTGTGTCACCGCCACGAGCGACGGGGCGTATCCGTATGTGTTCAACAACGATGGCGCCGACAGCAGCTTCGGGGTGGCCTCCCCGATCCTCCTGTGGCAGCTCACGCCCGGCGGCGACGTGGTCAGCCGGATCAAGGTGCCAACCCACGATCTGGTGACCAGCTTCTCCTCCAAGTCCGAACTGGCGCTGAACCTGTCGACCACGGGGCGGGCCATCACGTTCATGGGTTACGTGGCACGGCCGCGCGACATCGACGTGTCGAACTCCAACACGCCGGGTGCGATCGATCCGACCAACCCGGTGCCGGGAACGGACTACCGCGCCGCGGCCGTCCTGGACCCGTGGGGCCGCTTCTCGTTCACGGAGACCAACGCCTACAGCGGCAACAACGGGCGGGCGGCCATCCTCAACGATGAGCCCGGCGCCGACGCGCTCTACACCGCGGGCAACGCCGGCAACGGGTCCAACCCCCAACCCGCAGGCGTGGTGGAGGGCGCGGGGGCGCAGATCTTCAGTCCCTCCCTCAAGCCCGAGACGGCGCAGCAGCCCGGAGCGCCGACTCCCGTCGGCAGCTTCAGCGTGACCCAACTGGGTGACAAGGCCGACAAGATCGGCAAGGACGACAACTTCCGCGGGATGACCGTCTCCGGCAACGTCCTGTACTACACCAAGGGCAGCGGCTCAAACGGCGTGGACACCGTGTACTTCGTCGACACCACCGGCAAGGCGTGCCCGAATGGTGTCGGCGTGCCGGTCCCGGGTGCCAAGCTGCCGACAGCCGGGATCCCGTATGACCCCACGACGGTGGCGAGCACCGGCCTCACCGGCAACATGTGCATCCTGCGGGGCTTCAACACCGCGCTGGCCAAGAACGCGACGGACGCCAGCTCGTACCCGTTCGGGATCTGGTTCGCCAACCCGCGCACGCTGTACGTGGCCGACGAGGGCGCCGGCGACAACACGTTCGATGCCACCGGCGGCACCTACAGCGCTGCCGCGGCCTCGACGACCGCGGGCCTGCAGAAGTGGGTGCTCAACCCCAGCGCGACGGGCGGCCCGACGTGGCAGCTGCAGTACACCCTGCAGGGCGGCCTGGCGCTCGGCCAGCCGTACGTGGTGCCGGGCTATCCGATCGGCGACAACGCCGCCACCGCCCTGCCGTGGGCCCCGGCCACCGACGGCCTGCGCAACATCACCGGGCGCGTCAACCGCGATGGGTCGGTGACGATCTACGCGGTGACCTCGACGGTCAGCGGGTCCGGTGACCAGGGCGCGGACCCCAACCAGGTGGTGGCCATCACCGACCGGCCGTCGGCGACGGCCCCGGTCGCCGGGGAGTCGTTCCACACGGTGATGGCTCCGCACTACGGCCGTGTGGTGCGCGGCGTGTCACTGACGCCGGGCGGCAGCGACGACCACCACAGCGGCGACATCAGGAGGGGACGGGATCGCGCTCACGGGCGGGCGCGCCACTCGACTCGCTGACGGCGACGCGCTGCGGGCGCGGAGGGCTGGGCAGCAGCTGTTGATCCTCCGCGCCCGGGCGCAGCACCACGATCTCCCCCGGGGCGGTGGCCAGCAGCCAGGCCACATCGTCGGGGCCGAACCCCGGGCCGCTGTCGCCGGCCGCGGCCATGACGATCCGCTCGAAGCGCTCGGTGGCGATGGTCCGGCGCAGGGCGTGGCGGTAGGTTCGCCCCCGCTCCACGCGTGCGTCGACGGGGACGCCGAAGTCCGCGGCGCGGTGCTCGATCGCCTCCTGCAACGGGAGGCAGACGGCGGCCTGGCGGGGCAGCGGCGAGTTCAGCGGCAGGGTGAGGGGCACGCGGGCCAGGAACACCGGCATCAGCGTGGCCCCCTCGGCGCGGGCCAGCCGCAGGGCGGCATCGAGCGCCCGCCCCGACAGCGACCTGCCGACGAACGGGAACAGGATGCGCTGCGAACCCGCCTCGGGCGCCGGGAGCGACGGGTGGCGGCGCAGCACCCCGTGGTGATACAGGCCGAGGCCGACGAGGGCGGCGGCGAGGATGGCGATGATCGCGATGAGCACGGGGGTCATGAGCCCTCCCTGACGCGTTGGGTGCGGTCGGCCACGATGCGCAGGTCGACGCCGGGAAGCAGGGTCATCAGCCGCGCCGGCAGCGTGGGTGCCATGAGCCGCCGCAGCGCGCCGCGCGGGGCCGGCGCGCCCAAGAGGACATAGGTGGTGCCGCGCTCGCGGGCGACACGCTGGGTGACGAGCGCCACGTCCGCGCCGCGCTCGATGAGCAGGTGGGCGCCGAGCAGGCTGGCCAGCCGCCGCAGCGCCGCGAGCTGCTCAGTCTCTGTCTCGGTGGGCTCCTCGTCGGGCGTGACCCACAGCACGTCGAGCTCGGCGCCGAGGCGTTGCGCGGAACGCCAGGCCCGCCGGACGATGCGCTGGGAGCTGGGCTCCGGGGTGACGAGGGCCAGCAACCGCTCGGCGATGGCCGAGGGGGCGCTGCCATCGACGAGCCGATCCTCGCGACGGGCGTTGGGCCGGACGCCATCGCCGTCGAGCGGGTTGCGCTTGTGCTCGACCTCCTCGGCCACCTGGCGCAGGGCGACCTCGCGCAGCGCCGAGAGGTTCTCCACCTTGAAGAAGTTGTTGAGCGCCGCCGCCACGCGCTCCTGGGGATAGACCTTGCCGGCGAGCAGACGCTCGATCAGCGAATCCGGGGTGATGTCGATGAGGACGACGTCGTCCGCGGCCGCCAGGACGGCGTCGGGGACGGTCTCCCGCACCCGGGTGCCCGTCAGTTCAGCGACCTGGTCGTTGAGGCTCTCCAGGTGCTGGACGTTGACCGTGGAGTACACGTCGATGCCGGTGGCCAGCACCTCCTGGACGTCCTCGTAGCGCTTGGGATGCTCGGTCCCCGGCGCATTGGTGTGAGCCAGTTCGTCGATGAGGCAGAGCTCGGGATCCCGGCGCATCACGGCGGGCAGGTCCATCTCCTCCAGGACGGTCTCCCGGTACTGGACGCGACGGCGCGGGATGGTCTCCAGCCCGGCGGCCTGCTCCACGGTCTCCAGGCGCCCGTGGGGTTCCAGGTAGCCGATCACGACATCGCGGCCGGCGAGAGCCTCGGCCTGGCCCTCCTGGAGCATGCGGTAGGTCTTGCCGACGCCCGCGGCCATGCCGAGGAACACCTTGTGACGACCGCGGCTGACCGCCATCGGCTCATTCCTCGACGTCGAGCCAGCGGGCGGCCATGGTCAAGGCCTCGCCCAGGGCATCGGTTGGGCCCGGACTGTAGATCGGGCCGGCGCCGTCACAGAGCAGCGCCTCCAGCCGGACGACGCCGGCCGCGGCCACCGGTTCTTCGGAGCGGAGCCGGTGGGCCAGGCACCGGAACTGGCCGGCGGTGGCTTCGATCGACGGGCGGTACGGCGCGACGGCGCCGACCGGCCGCTCGGACCGGGGTGCCGCGGCCACCCGCAGGACGTTGTCGAGCGCGTCGGCCAAGCGGCGGCGATGCCGTCCGCTCGTCAGCTGCGCAACCCGCGTGGCGTGCGCCGGCGAGCGCCAGGCCGCGATCCCGCCGGCGAGATCGCGGTCCAGCGAGCGGCGGTGCAGCCGGACACTCAGCGCCAGCGTCGGCATCAGGCTCCGAGGACGTTGTGCACGATCAGATCGATCAGCTTGATCCCGATGAAGGGGGCGATGAGGCCGCCGAGGCCATAGATCCACAGGTTGCGGCGCAGCAGCGCGCTGGCGCCGATCGGCCGGTAGGAGACGCCCTTGAGCGAGATGGGGATGAGCAGCGGGATGACGAGCGCGTTGAAGACGATCGCCGAGATGACCGCGGAGCGGGGCGTGCCGAGGTGAAGGATGTTCAGCACGTGCAGCGGCCCGGTTCCGCCCTTGGTGGCGGCGTAGGTCGAGATGAAGATCGCCGGCAGGATGGCGAAGTACTTGGCCACGTCGTTGGCGATGGAGAAGGTGGTCAGCGCGCCGCGGGTGATGAGCAGCTGCTTGCCGACCTCGACGATCTCGATGAGCTTCGTCGGATTGGAGTCGAGGTCCACCATGTTCCCGGCCTCGCGCGCGGCCTGGGTACCGGTGTTCATGGCCACCCCGACATCGGCCTGGGCCAGCGCCGGGGCGTCGTTGGTGCCGTCGCCGGTCATCGCCACCATGCGCCCCTGCGCCTGCTGCTCCTTGATGAGGGCCAGCTTCGCCTCGGGCGTGGCCTCGGCCAGGAAGTCGTCGACCCCGGACTCCTCGGCGATCTTGGCCGCGGTCAACCGGTTGTCGCCGGTGATCATCACGGTGCGGATACCCATCTGGCGCAGGTGATCGAAGCGCTCGCGCATCCCCTCCTTGATCGTGTCCTTGAGGTAGATGACGCCCATGACCGTGGAGTCGCGCGCCACCGCCAGCGGGGTGCCGCCCTCGCGGCCGATGCGGTCAAGCGCCGGCTGCAGCTCGACGGGCGGCTTGCCGCCCTCGGCGATGACGAAGCCGATGATCGCGTCGCCGGCACCCTTGCGCAGCTGGTTGCCGTTGAGGTTGACCCCGCTCATGCGCGTCTGGGCGCTGAAGGGGACGAAGGTGGCGTGCAGGCCGTTCATGTCGTGCTCGCGGATGCCGTACTGCTTGGCCAGGACGACGATCGAGCGGCCCTCGGGAGTCTCGTCGGCCAGCGAGGACAGCTGGGCCACCTCGGCCAGCTCCGCCTCCGAGACGCCGGGCATGGGGATGAACTCCGAGGCCAGCCGGTTGCCGATGGTGATGGTGCCCGTCTTGTCGAGCAACAGCACGTCCACGTCCCCGGAGGCTTCGACCGCGCGGCCCGACAGGGCCAGCACGTTGCGGCGCACGAGGCGGTCCATCCCCGCGATGCCGATCGCCGACAGGAGCGCGCCGATGGTGGTGGGGATGAGCGCCACCAGCAGCGAGATCAGGGTCGTGTCCGAGATCGCGGTGCCGGCGAAGAGCCCGAAGGGGCGCAGCGTCGCCACCACGATCATGAAGATGAGGGTCAGGCCGGCCAGCAGGATGTTGAGCGCGATCTCGTTGGGGGTCTTGCGCCGTTCGGCGCCCTCCACCAGCGCGATCATCCGATCCAGGAAGGAGTGGCCGGGCTCCTGGGTGATCTGGACCACGATGCGGTCAGAGAGGACCCGGGTGCCGCCGGTGACCGCGGAGCGGTCGCCCCCGGACTCGCGGATGACCGGCGCGGACTCCCCGGTGATGGCGGATTCGTCGACCGAGGCGATGCCCTCGATCACGGTACCGTCGCCGGGGATCAGCTCGCCGGCCTCGACGACGACGGTGTCGCCGAGCACGAGGTCGGAGGCCTTCTTGGTGGACCCGTCCTGCAGGGTCGCCATGGTCTCCTGGCGCAGGGAGCGCAGCGATTCGGCCTGGGCGCGGCCGCGACCCTCCGCGAACGCCTCCGCGATGTTGGCGAACACGACCGTCAGCCACAGCCACACGGCGATGACGAACGTGTACCAGGAGGGGTCGTTCCCGCCGAGGGCGCTGCCACCGAACAGCTGGATCACCCAGGTGACGGTGGTGATGACGGCGCCGATCTCCACCACGAACATCACCGGGTTGCGGATCTGCACGCGCGGATCGAGCTTGAGGAAGCTGTCGATCACGGCGCGCTGGACGATGTCGCGCCTAAAGAGCGAGACGGCCCGGCGCTCGGGGCGCTGGACGGGGCTGGGGGCCGGGGGGGAGGCGACGGACATCAGCGACCTCCAAGGCGGTTGAGGGCGAGATTGAGCTGCACCACGTTGACGGCGGGCTCACCGCTGAAGCCGAGCCCGCGCCCGGCGGTGTAGGTGGAGATGAGCTGGTGGACGCGGGCCGGCGACAGGTGACGGACCGCGGCGATGCGGTGAGCCTGGATGTCGGCGTTGGCCACCGAGATGTCAGGGTCGATGCCCGACGCGGATGTGTCGACGGCGTCGACCGGGATCCGAGCCACGGTCAGGCCCGGGTCATACGGCTTCTCCAAGGCCAGGTAGCTCTTGATGTTGGCCTGGATCGCCTGCTTGGTGGCGATGTCGTTGGGGCCGAGGTTGGCGAAGGTGGTGGCGGCCGCGTTGTCGGCGGGCACCGTGCCCGAGGGGCGGGTCTGGAAGTAGCGCGGATCGGGGGTGGTGACGGGGTTACCGTCGGAGTCCAGCTTGACCTTGCCGGTCCGCCGGTTGATCACCGGGTCGGCGAAGGACTGGCCGATGATCTTGGAGGCGACGAGCCTGCCCCCGAGGTGGACCTGCTGTCCGTTGGCGTTGCCCGGGAAGGCGACCTGACTGACCCCGGTGATGACCAGCGGGTACAGGATCCCGAGGAACAGGGTGAAGGCCGCGACGGCGATGATCGAGGTGAGGATGTCTTTCTTGAGAGTCATCAGTAGAGGTGTCCGGTCAGGCCCTGCACGATCGGACCGAGGAGCAGGGCGGGGAAGAAGGTGAGAGCGCCCACGAGGACGATCACGGCGATGAGCAGCACCACGAACGTGGGGTTGTCGGTGCGCATGGTGCCCAGGCCGGCGGGGCTGATCCGCTTGCCGGCCAGCGAGCCGGCCACCGCGAGCACGAAGAGGATGGGGGCAAAGCGGGCGAACAACATGACGACCCCGCCGACGAGGGTGGCGAAGGTGATGCCGTGGGAGCCGAGGTTCCCGGCGTTGGGCTGGATGAAGCCCGTGTAGCTGGCGAACGCCGATCCGTTGTTGTTGGCCTGGCTGAGGTAGGCGTACAGGGTCTCCGACAGCCCTTGGGGGCCCTTGCCCAGCGCCGAGATCGACGCTCGCCCGGCGCTTGAGGCGACCGCCAGGGCGGCGGAGAACAGGGCGGCCAGGGGTGTGATGAGGATGCCCAGCGCGACGAGCTTGATCTCACGCGCCTCGATCTTCTTGCCCAGGTACTCCGGCGTCCGGCCGACCATCAGGCCGCCGAGGAACACGGCGAGCAGGACGTAGAGCAGGATCGAGTACAGGCCCGTGCCGACGCCGCCGAAGATGACCTCACTGGCCGACAGGTTGGCGAACGGCACGGCGCCGCCGATGCCGGTGAAGGACTCGAGCGCGCTGTTGACCGCTCCGCACGAGGTGACGGTGGTGACGACGTCAAACAGGGCCGAGCCGGCGATGCCGAACCGCTGCTCCTTGCCCTCCATGTTGCCGCCGCTCGAGCCGGAGAAGGCTGCGGTGTGCAGGCCCGCGGCGTGCTGGGCGGGGGAGCCGTGGGCCTCGGCGATGTAGCAGACGATCGCCGCGCCCAGGAACATGATCATCATCGTCGAGTAGATGGCGTAGCCCTGCCGGCGGTTGCCGGCCATCCGCCCGTAGCAGAAGACGAGTGCCGCGGGGATGACGAGCACCGCCAGCATCTCCACCAGGTTGGTCAACGCCGTCGGGTTCTCGAACGGGTGGGCCGAGTTGACGTTGAAGAAGCCACCGCCGTTCGTGCCCAGTTCCTTGATGGCCTCCTGGGAGGCGACCGGGCCCATCGCGATCGACTGCGTCAGGCCGGTGAGGCTATGCGCGGTGAGATAGGTCGTGAAGGTCTGGATCGAGCCCTGCCACACCAGTACCAGCGCGATGACGATCGAGAGCGGCAGCAGGATGTACAGGACGGTCCGCACGACGTCGTGCCAGAAATTGCCGAGGCTGTGGCCGGTGCGGCCGATGATCCCTCGGATGAGGGCGATTGCCACCGAGATGCCCACCGCCGCCGAAAGGAAGTTCTGGACGGTGAGCCCCGCCATCTGGCTGAAGTAGCTCATCGTCGTCTCGCCGCCGTAGTACTGCCAGTTGGTGTTGGTGACGAACGAGGAGGTGGTGTTGAACGTCACGTTCCACGGCGCAGAGTGAAAGTGCAGCGGGTTGAGGCCGGTCCAGCTCCACAGCGTCTGGGTGCGCAGCAGGGAGTAGAGGAGCAGCCAGCCGGCGAGCGAGAACAGGATGAGGCTCTTGGCGTAGCCCTTCCAGTCCTGGCCGCGGTGGGGATCCACGCGCATGAGGCGGTACAGCAGCCGCTCCGGGCCGCCGAGGATGCGGTCCATGAAGGTGCGCTCGCCGGTGTAGACGGCGGCCATGTAGTGGCCCAGCGGGATCGCGAGCGCCGTGAGGATCCCGCAGAAGAGGAAGATGGTGAGCCAGCCGGAGACGGTCACGGTGGGTCCTTAGAACTTCTCTCCGCGCAGCAGCGCGTAGAGGAGGTAGAGGCACACCAGGGCCGAGGCGATCAGCCCGAACAGGTCAGCGCCGCTCATATCCGGTCAATCCCGGCGACGAGCGCGAAGAGGATGGCGAACATCAGAACTCCAAGAAGTACGGCGACAATGTCCATGCCGCTCATCTTGGGTCCGCGCTCGTCAAGGACCCATACAGGAACGACGGGCCCTCATACAGAACGTGTGAAGCCCCTCACGGGGCGTTGTTTGAACTCAGGCCAGCGCGGGAGCGCGCGGCGAGGGGGCCGTCTCGGGCACGTCGAGGACCTCGGTGGGGAGCATCCTGTCCAGGAGGGTCAGCGCGGACCCTGCCAGTCGCTCCAGCGTCGGCGCCAGGGCGGCGTGGGCGGCGGCCCGGGCACCGGCGTGGCACGCCGACGCGCGTGACCGGCGCACCGCGATCGCGGCCGCGTCACCCGCGGCGGCGCGCGCCGCGGCGCGAGCCCGGTCTCCGGCGACGTCGCCGATGCCGATGCGCGCGGCGGCCCAGGCGGCGGCGCCGGCACACGCCCACGCCGCCTCACGTCCGGCCACGCCGGCGGCCACCGCGGCCGCCCAGCCGGTGGGCAGCGGCGAGCCGAAGGCCCGGGCGCGCGCGGTGCGAGCGTCGCGTCGGGCGCCCTCCAGGAGCTCGAGCCCGGCCATCAGCTCTGGCGGTCCGGTGATCTCGGCGGCCGCCTCGAGGCTCCGGGCGGTACCGGTGAGCCCGGCGAGATGCAGCCAGGCCGGGGTGTAGACCCGCGCGAGCCAGTCCATCGCCATCCAGCCGCGGTCGGTGTCCAGGCCATCGTTGGCGGTGCCGATGGTCCGCGTCAGGTACGGCCGCAGCCGCTGGCGGGGGTCCTGCTCCAGCCCGTCGTTGAGCGCGATGCACATGGCGCGCAGGACCGGGCTGACGCAGATCGGCTGATCGGAGTGGGGCTCCCCGGCGAGGTAGCTCACCCATTCCATGGCGCACCGGCCGTCCTGCGGTGACGCGTGGGTTCCGTAGGCGAGGATGTAGTCGCTGCTCATCTAGGCCTCCCGTCGGCTGCGGTCCGTGAGGCCTTCATTGTGGCGCGCCTGAGCCGTGGGCGCCACCCGTCATCGACAAGCCGGGTTCACATCGCGACTTCTGAGTTGGTCATGGCGGTGCGGGAGCGCGGGAGGTCGAAGTGCTCGATCGGCGTGGCGGCATTGCGCGCCAGCGCCACGAAGATCTTCTTGCGCCACAGCGCCATGCCCTTGGCCGTGGTGGGCACGATCGTCATCTTGGAGACGAAGTAGGAGGCATGCTCGAGGTCCAGGTTGCGCTCCAGGAAGCCGAGCTTGCGGGCCAGCACCAGCGCCTCCGGGACGTTCCAGCCGTCGCGGTAGCCGACGCGAACGTTGATGTGGGTGACCTGGAACCGGCCCTTGCCCAGGCGCTCGGACGTGAAGCGGTCCTCGCGATCCACCCGCGGGATGCTCACCGGCGTCATCGACACGATGACGACGCGTTCGTGGATGGCGCGGTTGTGCTCCACCAGGGTGCGCAGGGCCAGCGGCGTCGTCGTCTTGCCGGGGCTGAGGTAGATGGCGGTGCCCGGGAGGCGGATGATCGGCGGCTTGGCGTCGCACAGGCCCTCCAGGAACTCCTCGAGCGAGCCTTCGACGCCGGTGCGGTTGCGGGTGACGATGTCGCGTCCTCTGCGCCAGGTCATCATCAGGACGGCAATGACGAGCCCGACGGCGAGCGAGAGGTAGGCCCCGTCGGTGATCTTGGCCAGGTTGGAGGTGAAGAAGGCGACCTCGACGGTCAAGAACAGCGTGCCGAGGATCGCCAGCCGCCACTTGGGCGTCCGCCACATCGCGCGAGCCACCGCGAGGAAGAGGATGGTGTTGAGGATGAAGGTCCCGGTCACCGCCACCCCGTAGATGTCGCCGAGACGGTTGGAGTTCTGGAAGACGAGGACGAGGGTGGCCACGCCGGCGCACAAGAACCAGTTGACGACCGGCACATAGATCTGGCCTTCGAGGTTGGACGTGTGGATGATCCGCAGTCTCGGCAGGAAACCCAGCTGGACCGCCTGCTTGGCCACGCTGAAGGACCCGGTGAGAGCGGCCTGCGAAGCGATGATGGTGGCGAGCGTGGCCAGCACCACCATGGGCACCAGCAGCCCGTGCGGGATGAGCTGGAAGAACGGGTTGAACGACGCGGTGGGCACGTCGTGAGGGTGCGAGAGGATGAACGCCGCCTGGCCCAGGTAGGACAGCATCACCGCCGGGAAGACGACGGCGAACCAGGACATGCGGATGGGTGACGCCCCGAAGTGACCGCGATCGGCGTACAGAGCCTCGGCGCCCGTGCAGCAGAGGACGACTCCGCCGAGCGTCAGCCAGGCGTCGACCCCGTGGTCAACCAGGAAGCGGATCGCCCAGACCGGTGAGAGCCCCTGGACGACGCCGGGATGCTGGAGCACCTGGTTGAGGCCGAACCCGGCGATCGCCGCGAAGAAGAGCAGGATGACCGGCCCGAAGAGCCAACCGACGGCCCCTGTGCCAAAGCGCTGGACCGCGAACAGCCCGATGAGGATGGCCAGAGACAACGGCACCACCAGACGGGCAAGGCTCGGACTGACCACGTTGAGGCCGCCCACCGCGGAGGTCACCGAGATCGCCGGAGTGATCATGCCGTCGCCGAAGAAGAGCCCGGCCCCGAAGATCCCCAGCGTGACCAGGATGAAGGTGCGGCCGATGCGCTTGCGCTGCACCAGCGCGGTGAGGGCCATGATCCCGCCGTCGCCCCGGTTGTGGGCCCGCATGATGAAGCCGCCGTATTTGAGCGTCACCTCGATCATGAGCGTCCAGAAGATGAGGGACGCGATGCCGTAGACGCCGGCCACAGTCGCCTGGGCGGCGTTGCGATGCGCGGTGAAGATGAACTGCTCGGTGTACAGCGGGCTGGTGCCGATGTCCCCGAAGACGACCCCGAGGGCCCCGAGCGCCAGAACGGCTTTCCCAGCGTGGGCGACCACGTCGCGGTCGTCGTCGGTGGCGGCGCGCATCGCCGCCGACGGCGCGCGTTCCCGGCGCGCCTCGTTCTCCACGGGCCAGTGGCCCAGCTTGTGGGCGGCCTCGTTGAAGTTGCGCTTGGCCGGGCGTGCCGGCGCCTCGGCCACGGCCGCCGCTCGGTCCTGGCTGCGAGGCGCTGCGGGCGCACTACTCCGATCGTCCATTCCACGATCCTCGGCGCGCGCACGTCAAGGACCCGTGAAGGAACCGGCCTCCGGTATCAAGATTTTGTGAAGACGCGCCGCGGGCGGGGCGTCAGCTCACATCTCGACCTGCGACCCCGTCATCACCGTGCGCGGGCTGGGCAGCCGGAAGTGGTCGATCGGGCTGGTGGCGTTGCGCGCCATGCCGATGAACAGGTTCTTGCGCCACTTCGACATCCCGGGGGCGCTGGTGGGCACGATCGTCATCCGCGAGACGAAGTACGAGGCGTGCTCGAGGTCGAGATTGCGATCGAGGAAGCCGTGCTTGCGTGCCTCAGCCAGGGCCGCGGGGACGTCCCAGCTGTCGTGGTAGCCGACGCGGACGGTGATGTGGGTGATCTTGAACAGGCCCTTGCCCAGGCGCTCGGACACGAACCGGTCCGGCTTGTCGACGCGCGGGATGCTCACCGGGACCATCGAGACGATCACCACCTTCTCGTGGAAGGCGTGGTTGTGGTCCACCTGCGCCCGAAGCGCCAGCGGGGTGGTCTCCTTGCCCGGATTGAGGAAGATGGCGGTGCCGGGAAGGCGCACGATCGGTGGTTTGGCGTTGCACAGGGCCTCGAGGAACTCGGCCAGCGACCCCTCGTGAGAGGTGCGGTTGCGGGTGACGATGTCGCGCCCCTTGCGCCAGGTGACCATGACCGTGGCCACCAGCAGCCCGACGCAGAGGGGGAGCCAGGCGCCATGGCCGACCTTGGTGAGATTGGAGCTGAAGAAGGCGATCTCGACCGTGTAGAAGACGGCGCCGAGGATCGCCAGCTTCCATTTCGCCGTTCCCCACAGCGACCGGGCCACCGCCAGGAACAACGTGGTGTCCAGGATGAAGGTGCCCGTGACCGCGACGCCGTAGATGTCGGAGAGGTGCTCGGCGCTCTGGAACACCACCACGAGCGTGACGACGCCGGCGCACAGGGCCCAGTTGATGAGCGGGACGTAGATCTGGCCCTCGAGCTCTGAGGTGTGCACGATCCTCAGGCGCGGGAGGAAGCCGAGCTGCACGGCCTGCTTGGCGACCGAGAAAGAGCCGGTGAGGGCGGCCTGCGACGCGATGATCGTCGCCGCCGTGGCCAGGAACACCATCGGCAGCCGTCCCCACGACGGTACGAGCAGGTAGAAGGGGCTGAAGGCGGGGTGCGTCACATCGTGCGGGTGCCCGAGGACGTAGGCGCTCTGGCCGAGATAGGACAGCAGCACGGCGGGCAGCACGATGGAGAACCACGTGGCGCGGATGGGGCCGGCGCCGAAGTGGCCTCGATCGGCGTAGAGGGCCTCGGCCCCCGTGACGCACAGGACCACTCCACCGAGGGTCAGCCAGCCGTCGACACCGTGGTCAAAGAGGAACCTGATCCCCCACGAGGGCGACAACGCCTGAACCACACCCGGGTGCCCGATGACCTCGTGCAGGCCCAGGACGGCGATGATGAAAAACCACACGAGGATGATCGGGCCGAACATCCATCCCACCGCGCCCGTTCCGTAGCGCTGGACCGCGAACAGGGCGATGAGAATGGCCAGCGAGATCGGGACGACGAGGTTCGCGACGCTCGGCGTCGCCAGCTTGAGTCCCTCGACGGCCGAGGTGACCGAGATCGCCGGAGTGATCATGCCGTCCCCGAAGAAGAGGCCCGCGCCGAGCAGGCCCAGGGTGACGAGCGCGGCGGCGCGGGGGACCTTGCGCCGCTGAATGAGCGCGCTCAGCGCCATGATGCCGCCGTCACCGCGGTTGTGAGCGCGCATGATGAAGCCGGCGTACTTGATCGACACCTCGATGATGAGCGCCCAGAAGATGAGCGAGGAGATGCCGTAGACACCGGCCACCGTCGGGTGCGCGGCGTCCGCGTGCTGGGTGAAGATCGCCTGCTCGGTGTAGAGGGGGCTCGTGCCCAGGTCGCCGAAGACGATCCCGAGGGCGCCGAGGGCGAGGATGAGCTTGCCGGCGTGGGCGACGACGTCGCGCTCATCATCGGAGGCGGCGCGGATCGCCGCCGAAGGCGAGGAGTCCTTCTTGCGCGGCTCCTCGGTGACGGGCCAGTAGCCGAGCTTGTGCGCGGCCTCGTTGAAGTTGCGCTTGACCCCCGGCTTGGGTCCGGTGGCGCGTGGAGCAGCGGTCGTGCCGGCCCCGTCACCATCACCGATGGGGGCATCCGTCTTGTGCGCTCCTTCGGAGAGAGCGCGTCGACCGTTGCCGGGAGTCACGCTGCTCCCGGTGCCGCGCTCAGGGCCGGCCATGAGTTGTGCCCCTAGGGGTTATCTGCACTTGAAACACCCACGATAGCGGCACCTTTCCGCGCCGCCTGATGGCGGCGGATCCCGAGCTGCACAGCGGGATCGTGGCGCCTTGGCATCCTTTCCGCAACCCTCACCTTAACTCACCCAGCGAAGCGGTACCCGACCCCCGGATCGGTGCGGATATAGCGATGGCCGCTCGGGCCTCCCTCGGCCCCGGCCGGCTCGATCTTGCGCCGCAGGTTGGCGATATGGGCGCGCAGGACCTGGGTGTCGTCGGCATAGCCGGCGCCCCACACCGACGTCAGCAGCTCCCGGTGGGTCATGAGGCGCCCCCGATTGCGGGCCAGCAGCCGCAGCAGGTCAAACTCGGTGGGGGTGAGGTGGACCTCTTCGCCGCCCAGGGTGACCACCCGCGACGCGAGGTCGACGCTGAGATCGCCCGAGGTGATCGTGGTCTCCTCGCGCTCGGGGCCCACGCGCCGCAGACTGGCCTGCAGCCGCGCGATCAGCTCCCGCGGGCCAAAGGGCTTGGTCACGTAGTCGTCGGCACCCGCGGCCAGGGCCCGGACCTTGGCGTCCTCCTCGCCCACGGCCGAGAGCAGGATGATGGGCATGTCGGTCCACTCGCGCAGGCGGCGGCACAGCTCCACGCCGTCGATGTCGGGCAGGACGAGATCCAGGATGGCGGCCGCCGGTCGCGAGACGGCGGCCACGTCGAGCGCCTCCTCGCCGGTGCTGGCCGGCAGGGCCTCGTAGCCGTTGTCACGCAGGATGACCCGCAGGGCGCGGAGAATCTGCTGCTCGTCGTCGCAGACGAGGACCTTTGGCTTGGAGCCGGCGCTCATGGGGCGGCCCCGCCGACCGGCGCCGTCAGGTCGGCACCGTCGCGCTCGGCCACCGGCAACAGCACGTAGAAGGTCGTCCCCTGGCCCGGGAGCGACTGCACGGTGATCGACCCGCCGTTGGCCTCGACAAAGCCCTTGACGATGGCCAAGCCCAGCCCGGAGCCCGTTCCCGCCAGCGAGCCGGCGTTGCGGCCGCGATAGAAGGGCTCGAAGATCCGCTCCTGTTCGGCGGCGCCGATCCCCGGGCCCTGGTCAGAGACGCTGATGAGAACGCCGTCGCCCCCGGGCCCTCCGCCGCGCCGCGCGTGCACCACCACGGGGGCCCCGCCGCCGTAGCGCCCGGCGTTCTCCAGGAGGTTGGCGAAGGCGCGCTCGAGCTGGGCGGCATCGGCCCGGACCTCCGGGACTCCGGGGTCGATGGTGACGCGGACGTCGATGGGGTCGCCGCGCAGCCCCTCGGCGGCGGCGGAGACGAGATCCTCGACGGAGACCCAGTCAGAGCGCGGGGTGGCGCTGCCCGCCTGGAGGCGCGACAGCGCGAGCAGGTTGTCCACCAGGCCGGCCAGTCGCGTGCCCTCCTCGACGACCGCGGCGCTCAGCTCGGCGCGCTCCTGGCTGGTCAGCGAGTCGGCGCCGAGAGCGTGGCCCGCCGCCACCACCGCGGTCAGCGGCGTGCGCAGATCATGCGAGACGGCGCGCAGCAGGGCCGTCTTGATGTCGTCGGAGCGGCGCAGGGCCGCCGTCTCGACCAGCTCGGCCTGCATGGCATCGCGACGCTGGGCGATCGCCACGAGCGCCTCCAGGGTGGGCACCACCTGGGTGCGCAACCGCTGTTCGGTGTCGGGAGGCAGGTCGCGGGGCACGAGCAGTGTCGCCACCCGCCGGCCGTCGACGCCCCGCAGCGCGAACGCGGTCCGTCGTGGATCGGCCGGCGGCGGCGCGGCGGCGTCGGCGGGCTCGATGGCCGCGGAGGCCAGCCCCAGGGCCTCGGCCACCCGGCGCGCGGCGTTGCCCAGCGCGGCCTGGGTGTCCTCCCCGAGCAGGAGCTCATGGGCCAGCGCGGCGGCGAGATCGGCCTCCGCCCGGCGGCGCTCGGCCTCCAGCGCGCGCGAGCGGGCCAGCTCGGCGAGAGCACTGGCGAAGAGGGCCACGATCGTGAAGGCAGCCAGGGCCACCCAATTGCGCCCGTCGACGATCGTGAACTGACCGGTGGGCGGGATGTGAAAGAAGTTGAACGAGGCGGCGCTGAGCAGCGACGTGAACAGCCCCAGCGCGATCCCCCAGTACGCGGCGACCAGCAGCACCGCCGGGAGGTAGACGACGCTGAGCGACACGACCGGGGCGATCTTGCGCAGGAAGAAGATGGCCAGGGTGGCGAGCGCCACCGAGACGATCGCGGTCACGAAGCCGGTGCTGCGCTGCGGGCGCTGGCGCCGGAGGGTGGCGGCGCCCAGCTGCGTGGTCCACCCGCGCAGCGCCGAGCCGCGGGCCCCGGAAGCGGGGCGGGGGGTGGCCATCAGTGGCCTGCCCCGGACGCGGTCATCAGGCGCCTCCGTAGGAGCCCGGCGGCGCCGTGGCGGTCCGCGTATCGGCGATCTGCGCCAGCAGCGCCGAGGGGCTCGTTCCGCCCAGCACCCGGAGGCGGGGCAGGCGATAGGGGTCGGTGGCGGGGCCGGCCCAGCCGGGAACGACGGTGGTGGAGCCGACGTACCCGGCCGCCCGCACGGCGTCGATCACCGTGGTGTCGTAATGGCCCGACGGGTAGCAGAACCAGTTGACGGGGACGCCGTAGCGGCGCTGGATCGTCTTGCGGGCGCTGTCGATCTGGTACCGCAGCTGCGACGCGTCCAGCGTGATGAGATCGGCATGGCTGATCCCCTGGGTGTCGAGCTCCCAGCCGGCGTTCACCATCGCCTTGACCTCGTCGTTCGTGAGGCCGCCCTGCGACGGCGGCAGCCCGCTGAGCTGGATGTTCTCGTCGGCGACCCAACCCATCCGCCGCAGCACCGGCAGGGCGGCGGTGTACTGCGAGTGGTAGCCGTTGTCAAAGGTGATGACCACCGGCTTGCCGCGGGGGAGCGTGGCCCCCTTGGTCCAGTAGGCGCGCAGCTGATCAAGGGTCACCGCGTGCCAGCCGGCCTGCTTGAGCGCCTGCATCTGCGCGGCGAACTCCTGAGGTTCGACGTACAGGCCCGGGAAGGGGGCGCCGCCGGGCGGGGGTGCGATCACGTGGTACATCAGGACCGGCACCGAGGCCGTGCCGCGCACGCCGGTGCCCGGGCCGAGGATCGCCGCCGTCGACTCGCCGCGCAGGTGTGGGGCGGTCTGGTGGCCGCGGCGCGCCGCCGCATGGGTGGTGGTGTGGTGAGGCCGCCGTGCCGTCTTTGTCGGTGTGGTCTGAGACGGCCCGCCGCTGCCGCTGGCCGAGGCGATGACCACGGCCACGGCGACCACGACGACGCCAACGGTCGCGCCGATTCCGGCCCGGCGGCGGATGCGCCGCCGCCGGCGTGCCTCGGCGCGTTCGGCGCGGCGTCTCTGCAGTTCCTCGGCATCCATCAGCGATCGACCTATAGATTGCCACGGGGTGCCGACCGCAAGGGACACCCTCACCGTGCGCTCCGGCAGGGTGAAGCTGGCCGTCCGGGGCACCGGGCCGGCCGACGGCCCGACGCTGGTGCTTGTTCACGGCTACCCGGACACCCAGGCGGTCTGGGACCCGGTGGTGGCCCGGTTGGCCGACCGGTTTCGCGTGGTCACCTACGACGTCCGCGGGGCAGGCGCCTCCACCGCGCCGCGCGGGCCCGCCGCCTATCGCCTTGATCGTCTCGCCGACGACTTCGACGCCGTGTGCACGTCGGTCGCGCCGGGATCCCCGGTCCACCTCGTGGGGCACGATTGGGGCGGGATCCAGGGGTGGGAGTTCGTCACGCGGGGGCGCTTCGCCGGGCGCCTGGCGTCGTTCACCAGTATCGCGGGACCCGCACTGGGCCATGCCCTGGGCGTGACACGCACGGCGATTCGCGCCGGCGACGTGGGCCGCGCCGCCGGCCGCGTACGCCGGTCCTGGTACATCGTCCCGCTCTGCCTGCCCGGCGGCCCGACCCTGATGTGGAAAGCGGCCCTCCGGGGCGGCCGCTGGCGCCGGTGGCTGACGCACCTGGAGCGGGTGCCGGTCAACGACACCCATCCGGCCCCGACGGTGTGCGCCGACGGCTGGCACGGCGCGAATCTCTACCGGGCCAACATCCCGCACCGCCTCCTCCGCCCCAATCCGCTGGCGCCCGCGCACGCCCCGGTCCAGCTCATCATCCCGACCCGTGACCGGTTCATCTCCGCCGCCTACTACGACGCCGCGACCCGGGCCGCCCCGGGGTTGCGCCACCGCGAGGTGGTGAGTACCCACTGGGCCCAGCTCACCGAGCCCGACCTCATCGCCGGCTGGGTCGGCGAGTTCGCGCTCGAGACAGACGCGTCGACCGCCCCTCCGCCGCCCCCTTAAACACGCGCGGGGAAGGAGTCGGGACGCCCGGCGCGAAACGCACCGGCATGCTCCTCAAACATCGTTCCCCGGGGGTCGACGCCTCGTCCGTGCAGCCACGCGCCGGGCTGGAGCACCTCGACCGCAAATCGATCGCAGTCCTGCGCTGGCTCAACGCCAACCACGTCGACTACGTGCTGGTGGGACCCGTCGCGCACGCCATCCGCGGCGACCAGGCCGCCACGGGGCCGGTGGCCATCGTCCCGGCGCCCTACAGCCGCAACTGGGACCGGCTCACCCGCGCGCTCGTCGACGAACACGCCGGGCTGCGCAGCGAACGGGGCCTGCCCGGCTCCGCTGAGCGTGGCGACGCCGTCTCGGTGAAGCTCACGCCCGACAAGCTGGCCCGCGGGCGGCGCTGGATGCTGCGCTTCCGGGAGTTCGACCTCGACGTCGAGGGCTCGGGGACTCGCGCCGCCGGGGCCCGGAGCGCCGGCCAGGCGCACGCGGGTGGGGATGGGGCCCAGCCGGCCCGCGCCCCCCGGTATCAGGAGCTCCTGTATGAGGCCAACCGGTTCGAGATCGCCGACGGCGTCGCCGTCGAGGTCGCCTCGCCGGAGGACCTCGAGCACTTCTCCCACGTGCGCCGGACCGGCACCGCGCCGGAATTCCGTGTCACCCGCACGACTGAAGGCCAGGCGTCGCCGAACGCCGAGGTGCCGGCCGCCGAGCCCGAATCGGAGAGCTCGGGCACCGCGCCCGAGGCCTCGCCGGACGTCTGACGGACCTCAGCGCCGAAAGACAGCGGATCCTTAGGTTCGCTGGGGTCAGCGCGGCTACGCTATAGGCATGCCCAGTCGCGCCCGGATGGCACTGATCGGGGCGGGAACCGGGGTCGTCCTCCTCGCCGCGGTCTGGTATGCCGCTCACTACATCGCGCTCGGCCGCTCGGTCGACGCCTCGGTGCTGAGTGGCTTCCACGACCTCACGCGGCCCGGTCTGGACCGGTTGACGAACTTCACCGCCGATCTGTGCGATCCACACCGGTACGTGTTCCTGGCGGCGATCCCCGTCATCGTCGCTCTCGTCCGCGGGCGGCCGCGCGTCGCCGCGATGCTGGTGTTCGTTCTGCTGTGCGCCAACGAGACCACCCAGCTGCTCAAGCCGCTGCTGACCGGGCCGCGCGATCAGGCGCCCGGGGTGTGGATCGACACGGCCTCGTGGCCCAGCGGTCACGCCACGGCGGCGATGTCGCTGGCGTTGTGCTCGGTCATCGCGGCCCCGGCGCGGCGGCGGCCGGTGGTGGCAGGGGTGATGGCGGCGTTCGCCATCGCGGTGAGCTACTCGTTCCTGGAGCTGGGCTGGCACTACCCGTCTGACGTGCTCGGCGGCTTTCTCGTCGCCGGGACGTGGACGCTGCTGGGGATCGCGGGGCTCTCGATCGTGGAGGCCCGTCACGCCGGGAGCGCGGCCGAGCCGGCTCCCGCCGCCCGGCCCTCGTTCTCAGTGGGCGAGGCGCTGGCGCCGGTCGGCGTGCTGGCGGCGCTGGCCTGCGTGCTGGCCGGGCTGATCCTCCTCGCCCGCCCCCACGAGGTGCTGTCCTACGTGCGCGACCATCAGGCCTTCGTGATCGGCGCCGGTGGCATCGGCGCGCTGGGGACGCTGCTCGCCTCCGGCCTGACGTTGATGCTGCGGCGGACCTGAGCGGCTCGCGGTGCGGGGTGAACGGCGGCGCGGGGTGAACTACGCGCCGGGCTCGGCCTCGGGCCGGAACCGGCCCGGCTCCCACAGCGGCTCGTCGCAGTCGTTGGCGCCGCGGCTGAGGATGAACAGCAGGTCAGAGAGGCGGTTGAGGTAGCGCACGACCTCGGCGTTCACCTCGGGGCCACAGACGATGGCGGCGCGCTCGGCCCGCCGGCAGACGGTGCGACAGACATGGAGATGGGCGGCGGCCCGGGTGCCGCCGGGCAGCACGAACGATCGCAGCGGCGCGAGCGTCGCGTTGACCTCGTCACAGCGCTCCTCCAGCCACGTGGTCTGCTCAGGCAGCACGCGCAGACGCTCCCGTGTCGACTCCGGGTCCTCGGGCGCCGCGATGTCGGCGCCGACGTCGAACAGATCATTCTGGACGTGAGCCAGCCAATCGCGGTAGGCGTCCGGCAGGTCCTCGATGGTGAGCGCCACGCCGATCTGGGCGTTGAGCTCGTCGACCGTTCCGTAGGCCTCGATTCTCGGGTGGGTCTTGGGGACCCGGCTCATGTCGCCGAGGTGGGTCTCGCCGCCGTCGCCCAGACGGGTGTAGATGCGCGTGAGGTTGACGGTCATCGCCGGTGCTCAGCGGAGTTTATTGGCCGCTGCCCCGGAGACGGGCGGTGGGCGGTACGATCAGCGCGTTCGCAGGTCGGTGGCATGGGAAGCCGGTGGAAATCCGGCGCGGACCCGCCACTGTGATTGGGGACGTCAGCGCACATGAGGCCACTGGCCGGCTGAGAGCCGGCCGGGAAGGCGTGGCTGATAGGCCCGAGAGCCAGGAGACCAACCTCCGACCGTCAAGCCAAGAGCCCTCGTGGAAAGGGGTGGCCCTCTATGAAGCATCGACAGTTCCTAGCCCTCGGCGGTGTTGCCGCCGCAGTCGTCCTCGGCTCGACCGCCTCGGCGCTCGGCGCCGGCGCGCCGATCACCGTACGCGTCGAAGGCGTCACGAAGACGCTCCTGCCGGCCAAGACCGCGCACGCCGAGTCCGGCTCGATCACCAAGGCCGGCACCCCGAAGGGCACCTGCCCTGGCAGCTCCGGCGCGGGCTACTTCGATTCCGCGACCCATCACAACTGGAGCGGCACCTACTCCAGCGGCCTGGGCGTCGAGGTGACCAAGGTGCTCGGCGAGACCCACGTCTTCAGCGCCAAGGGCTTCTACTGGGGCATCTGGGTCAACGGCAGGTTCGCCTCCACCGGGCTCTGTGACCTCAAGCTCAAGCCGGGCAACCAGCTCCTGCTGGCGCCGGCGCCCGGCTCCGGGACCACGTACCCGATCCTCCTGCAGGCACCCGCGACGGCCAAGGTGGGCCAGCCCTTCGTGGTCAAGGCGTCCTACTTCAAGGCCGCCAAGGGCAAGGCCAAGGCGCTCGCGGGCGTCAAGGTGACCGACGGGGTCAAGGCCACCGACGGCCACGGCGCGACCACCGTCACCGCCAGCAAGCCCGGCAAGCTGACCATCGTCGCCACGGAGAAGGGGTTCATCCGCAACGAGGCGACGGTGACGGTCAGCCGGTAACGACCGCGCCGGTGCCCGGACAGTGGTGAAGCTCAAAGTCCCGACCGCAGTCGCCGCGCTGGCCCTCGTGCTGGCCTGCGGCGGCTGCGGGCTGGGCCCGGGCGCGCCCACCAAGGGCGTCAACGTCACCGTCACCGGCCAGTTCGGCGCCCGTCACATCTCGAGCGTGTCGCGCAGCCAGGTCCCCGGCTCAGAGACGGTGATGCGCATGCTGGAGCGCTCGTTCAAGATCTCCACCCGCTACGGCGGCGGGTTTGTGGAGTCGATCGACGGTCACTCCGGCACCTCTGACCACACCGATTGGTTCTATTACGTCAACGGGGTCCAGGCCTCCAAGGGGGCGGCCACCACGGCGGTCCACGCCGGAGATCGCATTTGGTGGGATCTGCACGACTGGAGCGCCACCCAGAACGTCCCCGCGGTCGTCGGTTCCTTCCCCGAGCCGTTCACCAACGGCATCGGCGGCAAGCGCTATCCGGTGACGCTCGAATGCGCCTCCAACGTCGACGCCGCCTGCAACCAGGTCGCCAAGGCGATGACGGCACAGCACGTCCCCGCTTCCAGCCAGCTCCTGGGAACCGGCTCCGGCCCGTCGACATTGGGCCTCGTCGTGGGCACGTGGCGCGAGATCCGCGCCGAAGTGGCCGCCGAGCTCATCGCCCACGGCCCGGGTGCCAGCGGCGTCTACGCCCGCTTCTCCGGTCCCGGGGGCGATGCGCTGCAGCTGTTGAACCCGAGCGGCCAGGTGGCACGCACCCTCGGCGCCGGGGCGGGCCTGATCGCGGCCACCGCCGACAGCTCGTCGGTGCCGACGTGGATGATCACCGGCACCAATCCGGCCGGTGTGCTCGCCGCCGCTCGCGCCCTCACCCCGGCCGCCCTGCACGATCACTTCGCCCTTGCCGTCGATGGCAACGCGCGGGTGCCGGTCCCGGTCCAGGCCTCGCCGTGATCTACCGCCGGCGCGTCAGCCCGCTGCACAGCGCGCGCGCCGGGGCTGGGTGCGTCTACTGCCTGGCCCTCGGGATCGCGGCGCTGATGGCCGCCAACCCGATCGTGCTCGCCGCGGTCGTGGTGGCCGTGCTGGGCGCCGGTCTGGCCGCCGGGGTGGGACGCCCGATGCTGCGCGCCGCCGTGTGGGGGATCCCGGTGGCGCTGGTGATCATGCTCATCAACGCGTTCGTCAGCCACGAGGGGCTGACGGTCATCGTCCGCCTCGGGAACCTGCCGATCCTAGGCGACACCGAGATCACGCTCGAGGCCACCGTCTACGGCGCCATCCTGGGGCTGCGCGCCGTCGCGCTCATCCTCTGCGGGCTGCTCTACACGCTCGCGGTGGATCCCGACGAGGTGCTGCGGCTGTTTCGGCGCGTGTCCTTTCGCTCGGCGCTCTCGGCAACGCTGGCCACCCGCATGGTGCCGATCCTGGTCCGCGACGGCCGGCGCCTCGCCGAGGCGCAGCGCTGCCGGCCCGGCGCGCCGCCCTCACGGTTGGCGCTGATGCGTGCCGCGTGCACCGGGGTGCTGGACCGCGCCCTCGACGTGGCCGCGGCGCTGGAGGTCCGGGGCTACGGGTCGGCCCGGCGTCCGCCCGCCTACCGCCCCGGCGCGGGTGGCTACTCCCGCCATGACATCGCCTTCGTGGCCTCCGCGGTGGTGGTGGTGGCGGTGTCCATCGTCGCGCGGGTGACCCCGGCGGCGGCCTTCTCGGCCTACCCGGTGCTGACCGTGGCCGCCGGGCCGGGCACCCTGGCCCTGGCCGGGGGGCTGATCGTGGTCACGCTGGCTCCGTTCGCCGACCGCCGGGGGCTCGCACGATGACCGCGGTCTCACTTCAGAGCGTCACCTACACCTACTCCGGCGCCGACGCGCCCGCGCTGCGCGACGTGTCGCTCGAGATCGCCCCGGGCGAGCTGGTGGTGGTGGCCGGCGGCTCGGGCTCAGGGAAGTCGTCGCTGCTGCGCGTCATCAGCGGCCTGGTCCCGCACTTTCACGGTGGGACCTTTGCGGGGCGCGCCACCGTGGTGGGCATGGACACCCGCGAGCACGGGCCGGGCGAGCTCGCGCAGGCCGTCGGCACGCTGTTTCAGGATCCCGAGACCCAGGTGGTCACCGGGACGGTCCGCGCCGAGCTGGCCTTCGGTCTGGAGAACCGGGGGCTCTCTCCGTCCGAGGTGGCGCGCGGGGTGGAGGAAGCGGCGTTGGCCCTGGCCATCGACCAGCTCCTCGACCGCTCCACCGCCGA
>DATJTQ010000156.1:0-3426 GCA_035503355.1 Solirubrobacteraceae bacterium | reverse complement strand
CCTGGAGCTGTGGGCCGACGCCGAGAACGACGCCGAGCGCAGCTGCTGCTCGGCCACCGCCGTCGCCCAGGCCCGCACGCTGGCGCACCAGATGGGGATCGCGCACTTCACCATCGACCTGCGCGAGGAGTTCCGGGCCGGCGTCGTGGAGCCGTTCATCGCCGGCTACGCGGCGGGGGAGACGCCCAACCCGTGCGTCGGCTGCAACGGCCATGTGCGGCTGGACGCGATGCTCGATCTGGCCGATCGGCTCGGGTGCGACGCGCTGGCCACCGGCCACTACGCGCGCACCGCGGAGTCCGACGACGCCCGCGGCCCGCTGCTGCGCGCCGCCATCGACACCGCCAAGGACCAGACCTACATGCTCGCCGCGCTCAAGCCCGACTCGCTGGCCCGGATGCGCTTTCCGCTGGGCGAGCTGCGCAAGCCGGAGGTACGGCGCATCGCGGCACAGGCCGGGCTGCCGGTCGCCGCCAAGATCGACTCCCAGGACCTGTGCTTCCTCGCGGGCACGAGCCGGGCTCGCTTCATGGAGCGCCACGGCGCCATCGAGAGCCGGCCGGGGGAGATCGTGGCCACCGACGGCACCAGCCTGGGCCGCCACGACGGACAGCACCGCTTCACCGTCGGCCAGCGCCGCGGCCTCGGCCTCGCGTCCATCGAGCCGCTGTTCGTGATCGACAAGGACGCCGAGACGCAGCGGGTCACCGTCGGCAGCCGCGAGGAGCTGCGCACCGACCGGGTGGCCATCCGCGCCGCGCGGCTGCACCGCGACGCCGAGCGCGTGAACCAAGTCAAACTCCGCTACCGCCAGCGACCGCTGAGCGCCCGGGTCGCCGGCGGCGCCGGCGCCGGCCGCCACCGCGAGCTGTCGCTGCAGCTCGCAGAGCCCGTCGACGGCGCCGCGCCCGGCCAGCTGGCCTGCCTGATGGACGGGGACGTGGTGGTGGGGTGGGGGACGATCGACGGGCGCGAGGGCCGCGGTGCTACCTAAACTCCCACCCCGATGACCTCCGACGAGATCCGCAGCACCTTTCTCGAGTTCTTTGAGGCCCAGGATCACCTGCGGCTGCCCTCCTCCTCGCTCATTCCCTCTGAGCACGACCCGTCGGCGCTGTTCACGATCGCGGGGATGCACCCGCTGAAGCCGTACTTCGCCGGGGTGGAGCGCCCACCGCACCGGCGCGTGACCACCTGTCAGAAGACCTTCCGCACCGGTGACATCGAGATCATCGGGACCACCACGCGCCATCTCACCTTCTTCGAGATGCTTGGCAACTTCAGCTTCGGGGACTACTTCAAGCGCGAGGCGGCGCGGTTTGCCTGGATGCTCTCGACCGAGGGATTCGGCTTCAACGCCGACGACATCTGGATCACCGTGTTCGCGGGCGACCAGGAGCTCGGCCTGGGGCCCGACCAGGAGGCCATCGACGCATGGCTGGAGATCGGGGTCCCGCGCGAGCGGATCGTCGAGTGCCCGCGTTCGGAGAACTTCTGGCAGTCGGGGCCGCTCGGGCCGTGCGGTCCGTGCTCGGAGCTGTACCTCGATCGCGGGGTGGATCACGGCAAGCCCGACGATCTCCCCGGCGGCGAGAACGAGCGCTTCCTGGAGTACTGGAACCTGGTCTTCATGGAGATGGACCAGAACCCCATCAACGTGCTCACGCCGCTGCCGGCCAAGAACATCGACACCGGGATGGGGCTCAACCGGATGGCCTGCATCCTGCAGGACAAGGCCACCGTGTTCGAGACCGATCAGTTCGCCCCGCTCATCGAGCTCGGCGAGGAGCTGTCGGGTCGCCGCTACGAGCAGGAGTTCGCCACCGACCGGGCGCTGCGCGTCCTCGCCGACCACGGCCGGGCCATGACCTTCCTGCTCGGCGATGGGGTGGTGCCCTCCAACGAGGACCGCGGCTATGTCCTGCGGCGGATCATGCGCCGCGCCATCCAGCAGGGCCGGGCGCTGGGACTGGGGCCCGGCTTCCTGGAGCGCTACGCCGACGTCGTCACCGAGCTCATGGGCTCCCAGTACCCCGAGCTCGGCGCCCAGCGCGACACGATCCGCCGCTGGATGGCGTCGGAGGAGGAGAGCTTCGGGCGGACCCTGGAGCAGGGTCTCAAGCGCCTGGATGAGCTCATCTCCCGGGCCCGCGACAACGACGAGGAGGGGATCGCCGCCGCCGATGCCTTCCTGCTGCACGACACCTACGGCTTCCCCATCGACCTCACCCTCGAGATCGTCGCCGAGCACGGCCTCGGCGTCGACGAGGAGGGCTTCGAGGTGCTGATGGAGGGCCAGCGCACCAAGGCGCGCGAGGGGTCGCGCGGCGGCGGCATCGACGTCCTGCGCGAGCGGGCGGCGGCCCTGTCGAGCGGCGCCGGCTTTGCCACGGAGTTCGTCGGCTATGAGACCACCGATGCCGAGACGACGATCGGCGCGGCAGTCGCCGACAACGGCGAGGTGCTGCTCAAGCTCGTCGAGTCGCCGTTCTATCCCACCGGCGGCGGCCAGGTCGCCGATACCGGGGTCCTGGAGTGCGAGAGCGGTCATTGCCGCGCCACCGTGACCGACGTCATCCGGCTCGGCACCGACCAGGTGATCCGCGTCACGCCCGAGCACGGCGCGTTTGAGCCGGGTGAGCGGGTCCACGCCCACGTGGACCGCCCCGCGCGCCACGCCACCGCCTGCAACCACACCGCGACCCATCTGCTGCACGCCTCGCTGCGGCGCCGGCTGGGCGCCCACGTGCATCAGGCCGGCTCCTACGTCGGTCCCGACAAGCTGCGCTTTGACTTCACCCACTCCAGCGGGCTCAGCGCCGAGGAGCTGCGCCTGGTGGAGGACGACGTCAACCGCTGGATCGTCGAGAGCCACCCGGTCCACGCGATCAGCACCTCGCTCGATGAGGCCAAGCGCCTGGGCGCCATGGCCCTGTTCAACGAGAAGTACGGCGAGATCGTGCGCATGGTGGAGGTCGGGGATGGGTCGTTCTCCCGGGAGCTGTGCGGCGGCACCCACGTCGCCAACACCGCCGAGATCGGCATCTTCCGCATCACCACCGAGACCTCGAGCGCCGCCAACGTGCGCCGCATCGAGGCCATCACCGGCCCCGAGGCCATCGATTTCTTCCGCGAGCGCGACCGCGAGCTCGGCGCCACTGCCGAGAGCCTGCGGGTGCCCGCGGGACGGGTGCTCGACTCGGTGCAAAAGCTGTCTGAGCGGGTGCGCGAGCTCGAACGGTCGGCCAAGCGCGGCGCGGCCGGCAACGGCGCGGTGGACGTCGACGGCCTGATCGCCTCGGCGACGCAGACCAACGGCGCGGCGGTGCTCACCGCCGCGGTGCAGGTGGGCGACGGACAGGCGCTGCTTGACCTCGCCGACCGCCTGAAGGGCAAGCTGGGCGACGCCGCGATCGTGCTGGGCAC
>DATJTQ010000155.1:0-2948 GCA_035503355.1 Solirubrobacteraceae bacterium | reverse complement strand
AGAGGCGAGGTGTTCGATTCATCAACCGGCGCTGACGGTGCGCGCCGCACACGGAATCCCGTACTGCGGCAGTCGCGTGCCCCGGCGCCGGGCGCTCGGTGATGCCGGTCACCGACGAGGGTCGACGCCTCGCCCCCTGTGCCCCGGGCGAGAGGCGGACACCACCCCGTCTCTCGCCCACTCTTGCCCCCCGCGGTAGGGTGCGGCGCAACCGCGAAGGAGGCCGTTGTCGATGTCGAAGGTCGCCGAGGCACGGGTGATCGTCACCTGCCCGGGCCGCAACTTCGTCACGTTGAAGCTGACCACCGAGGACGGTGTGACCGGGATCGGCGACGCGACCCTCAACGGCCGTGAGCTGGCCGTCGTCGCCTACCTGCGCGAGCACGTGTGCCCGCTGCTGATCGGCCGCGACGCCGGCGCCATCGAGGACACGTGGCGCTACCTCTACAACGGCGCCTACTGGCGCCGGGGCCCGGTGACGATGACCGCGATCGCCGCCGTCGACACCGCGCTGTGGGACATCAAGGGCAAGACCGCCGGCCTGCCGGTCTACGAGCTGCTCGGCGGGCGCTGCCGGACAGGCGTGACCGTCTACGGCCATGCCAACGGCGAGACCGTCGACGACGTGCTCTCCGCGGTGGGGCGCTACGTGGACCTCGGCTATGAGGCGGTGCGTGTCCAGTTCGGTATCCCCGGCCTGCCCACCACCTACGGGGTCAGCCGCGGCGACATGTTCTATGAGCCCGCGGAGGGCGTGCGCCCGCGCGAGGAGGCGTGGTCCACCCGTCGCTACCTGGCCACGGTCCCGGACGCCATCGGCCACGTCCGCGACGCCTACGGGCCCGACCTGCGTCTGTTGCATGACGTGCACCATCGCCTGGCGCCGATCGAGGCCGCGCAGCTGGGCAAGGCGCTGGAGCCCCACCAGCTCTTCTGGCTCGAGGACCCCGTCCCGGCCGAGCTGCAGGCCAACCTGCGCCTGGTCCGCCAGCACACCACGACGCCGCTGGCCATCGGCGAGGTGTTCAACACCATCTGGGACTGCCAGCAGCTCATCTCCGAGCAGCTGATCGACTTCATCCGCATGAGCGTCGTGCACTCGGGCGGGATCACCCACCTGCGACGGGTGCTGCACCTGGCCGAGCTCTACCGCGTGCGCTCGGGCTCCCACGGCGCCACCGACCTCTCGCCGGTGTGCATGGCCGCCGCGCTGCACCTGGATCTCGCCATCCCCAACTTCGGCCTGCAGGAGTACATGCGCCACACCATCGAGACCGACCAGGTCTTCCCGCACGCCTACAGCTTCCACGACGGCATGCTGCACCCCGGGGACGAGCCGGGTCTGGGGGTCACCATCGACGAGGAGCTGGCCGCCACCTTTCCCTACCAGCCGGCCATGCTGCCGGTGGCGCGGCTCCAGGACGGGACGATGCACGACTGGTAGGCCCCTGGCGCGCGCCGCCCGCCCCCGCCGCCCCCGCGTCCGCGTCCCCTCGCTAATGTAAAGCTTTACATGGCCGCCGGCATCCACGACGTCGCCCGCCGCGCCGAGGTCTCGGTGGCGACCGTCTCACGCTCCTTCACCGCTCCCGACACGGTGCGCGGGGCCACCCGCGCGCGGGTCCTGCAAGCCGCGAGCGAGCTCGGCTACCAGCCCAACCGCGCCGCGCGAGGGTTGATCACCGGACGAACGGGCAACGTGGGAGTGATCGTCCCCGATCTTGGCAACCCCTACTTCCAGGACGTCCTCAAGGGCGCACAGGCCCGGGCGCGCGAGGCCGACTACGCCGTCTTCGTCGCCGACGGCCAGGAGAGCGCCGCCGAGGAGGAGGCCCTCATCGGCGCCATGAGCAAGCAGGTGGACGGGATCCTGCTGTGCTCGAGCCGCCTGGCGCCGGGCGTGTTGGCGGGGCTGGAGTCCGTGCCGGCGGTCGCGCTGCTCAACCGGCGCGTCGACGGGCTCAGCACCGTCGAGGTCGACAGCGCCGACGGCATGCGCCAGGCGATGGGCCACCTCGCGCAGCTCGGCCACACCCGCTGCGCGTTCGTCGCGGGCCCGCGCCGCTCGTGGTCAAACCAGGAGCGCCTGCGCGGCCTGGGCGCGGCCGCCCGCGCCACCGGCGCGGAGATCGTCACCGTCGGCCCCGTGGCACCGCAGTTTCAGGGCGGCGTCGACGCCGCCGACGCGGTGCTGGCCAGCGGCGCCACCGCCGTGCTGGCCTACAACGACCTCGTGGCCGCCGGGATCCTCAGCCGGCTGGCGCACCTCGGCGTCGCCGTGCCCGACGAGCTCAGCGTCGTCGGCTTTGACGACATCGCGCTCGCCGCCATGCTCACGCCCGCGCTGACCACCGTCGCAGCCCCGACGATCCAGGCGGGCGCCGCCGCCGTGGACGCCCTGCTGAGCCGCCTCGACGATCCCGACGCGCCGCCCGACTGCCGGCGGCTGCCCGCGACGCTCGTGGTGCGGGCCTCCACTGCCGCGCGGCGCGTGGACCCATCTCTTCCCATGATCAAAGGAGCCGTGTGATGCGACAGCTGACGACCGCGGGCGATGAGACCGCCCATGTGAACCTCGCCCTGGCCGACCTCGCGCCCGGCGAGTCACTCGACCTTCCCGCCGGCGGCGAGACCGCCGCGGTGGTGATGAGCGGGGTCATCGACGCCTACACCGGGGATGACCTCTCTCTCGGCCGGGCCGGGGGCCGCGCCTCGGTGTTCGAGGCGCCGGGCGACACGGTCTACGCGCCCGCAGGTACGGGACTGCGCCTGCAGGTCCTCGACGAGCCCGTGCAGGTGGCCATCGCCTCCGCCGACGCCGAGCCGTCAGCCGACGCGCCCTCGGCGCGCGTCATCGGCCCGTCTGAGCAGCGCATCGCCGAGGTCGGCGAGGGCAACTGGTCGCGCTCGGTGCGCACCATCCTCGGCCCTGAGCACGACGCGCAACG
>DATJTQ010000154.1:0-19440 GCA_035503355.1 Solirubrobacteraceae bacterium | reverse complement strand
GAGCTCGTGGACGTGCTCGTCGACGCCGGCGCCCTCGGCGACTACCACCTGCTGCCCAGCGTGCGGGCGGACCTGCTGGCCCGGCTGGGCCGGACTGAGGAGGCGCGGGCCGAGCTTCGCCGCGCGGTGGAGCTCACTCAGAACGAATCGGAGCGGCGACTGCTCAGCCGGCGGGAGGCCGAGCTCTAAGCGCGGGCCACCGGGACCGGCGGCGCGAACAGCCCCACGAAGTCCGCCGCCGCCTCCGGGTCACCCTCGACCCTCAGCGCGCCGTCGGCGACGGCGCGGCCGATCGGATGGCCGTGCCACACCACGGCGGCCAGGGTGGCGGTGTCGGTGGCCAGCGATGCGGACGGCGTCACGCCCGCCGGCGCACGGCCGCGGGTGATCTCCAGGCGACCGGCGGCCACCTCGAGCGTGAACACCTGGCCCGTGAGCGTCAGCTCATACGTCGCCTGCACCCAGCCGGCGGCGTCGGTGTCGAAGGTCGTCTCCAGCGCGACCACGGCGGCGTCCACCCCAAGCGGGGGCGCCCCGTCGGGCATCGGGGCCCGGCTCCCCCACCGTCCGAGCGCGACGAGCGCGGGAGCCAGCTCGGCACCCCACTCGGTGAGCTCATAGACCTTGGAGGCGGCCGGCGGCGGGAGGGTGCGGCGGCGCACGACACCCGCCTCCTCGAGCTCGCGCAGTCGGGCGGCGAGCATGTCGGGCCCCACCCGCGGCAGCCCGCCTCTCAGGTCCGTGAACCGCTTGGGCCCGAGCACGAGCTCGCGCACCACCAGCAGCGCCCAGCGCTCACCGACGATGTCGAGCGCGCGGGCGATCCCGCATGAGTCTCCGTATGTTCGCTTCGCATTCGCCATGACTTGGTTTTTCCAACTAGATGGTATTGTACTCCAATCGAGGGATGGCCACGACGAACGGAGGGCGCGATGGACGTCGTCTCAGAGATGGAGTGGAAGGACGCGTTGAACGAGATCCGGGCGGAGGAGAAACGGCTCACGCGGGCTCATGACGCGTTGGCAGCCAAACGCCGCCGACTGCCGGCGGTGGCGATCGATACGCCGTACCGCTTCCTGGGCCCGGACGGCGAGATCGGGTTGCGCGAGATGTTCGAGGGGCGCCGCCAGCTCATCCTCTATCACTTCATGTTCGCGCCGGGCGTCGCGGGCTGGCCGGACGCCGGTTGCGATGGCTGCTCGATGTTCGCCGACCAGATCGGCGATCTGGCCCACCTCCACGCCCGTGACACCACCGTGGCCTTTGTGTCGCTGGCCCCGCTGGAGAACCTCGAGGCCTATCGCCGGCGGATGGGCTGGAGCGTCCCCTGGTACTCCTCGGCCGGCAGCGACTTCAACCGCGACTTCGGCCTGACCGGCGACGACGGCGAGTCCTTCGGCCTCAGCGTGTTCGTCACCGAGGGTGACCGCGTACTGCGCACCTACTTCACCGACAGCCGAGGGGTCGAGGCCCTGGGCAGCGTGTGGACGTTCCTGGACCTCACGCCACTGGGCCGGCAGGAGAACTGGGAGGACTCGCCTCCTGACCGTCCCCAGGGTGATCCCTACACCTGGTGGCACCGCCACGACGAATACGCGAGGAGCTGATCTGATGAGCCGACCCGATGACTACCCCGCGGGCGTGCCCTGCTTCGTGGATACGCTGACCGCCGACGTCCAGGCCGCCAAGGACTTCTACGCCGGGATCTTCGGCTGGGAGTTCGCCGGGCCGGGGCCGATGCCGGGTGACCCGCCGGGCGAGTACTTCATCGCCCGCGTCGGCGGCGACGACGTCGCCGGAGTCGGCACGGTGCCGGACTCGAGTGCCGACGGCGCGCCCGCGGCGTGGAACACGCACGTCGCCGTCGACAACGTCGACGCCGCGGTGGCCCGCGCCACCGCCGCCGGGGCCTCCGTGCTGGTGGAGGCGTTCGACGCGCCGCCCGCGGGGCGGATGGCGGTGGTCACCCACCCGGCCGCCGGCGCGCTGTGCCTGTGGGAGGCCGCCGAGCGACCCGGAGCCGCCCGGGTCAACGAGCCGTCGGCGTGGGCCATGTCGCTGCTCACCACCCCGGACCCCGAGGCGGCACAGGCCTTCCTCGGCGGCCTCTTCGGCTGGGTGGCCGAGGAGTTCGGGCCCTCGCTGTGGTTGTTCCGCCTCGGCGGCTACGTCGGCGGCACCGACACGCAGCCCGTCCCGCGCGACGTCGTCGCCGGGATGACCGCGGGCGAGTCGGCCCCCGCGATGTGGAGCGTCGATTTCTGGATCGCCGACACCGACGCGGCGGTGGCCGCCGCGCCCGGACTGGGCGGCACCGTCGTCACCGAGCCCTTCGAGGATCCGATGTTCCGCCGCGCCGTCCTCGCCGCCCCCGACGGGGCGACGTTCACGATCAGCCAGAAGCGGTTCAGCGACTGAGGGCGCGCCGGTCAGACAGCCGCCAGCACAGGGCCGCGGTGGCGGCCGAGACCACGATCACCGACGGCCACGCTCCGATCACCAACCCCAGCAGGTGCGAGAGAACGAAGGCGGCGAGCCCGGCGACGGTGAGCTGAACGGCCACGCGAGTCCCGTCCCGCCGCAGCCACACGGCGATGCAGGCCAGTCCGCAGGCGGCCAGCACGACGCCGCCGGCGGGACGAGACCCGGTCGCCACCGCGACGCCGAACCCGGCCATCAGGCCGGCCGCGGCGATCGGTCCGGTGGGGAGGTGATCAAGCCGATCGGCGACGCGCGGCGCGCTGAACTCATCGGTGGCCATTGCGCGATCATCCCAGAGGCGCCCCGTCGGGGTGGTCCCGCGCCGGCCGTATGGCCGTGATCGCGTCCGCGGCCGGCCGGCGGGTAGCGTGTGTTCTCATCGCGACCGTCCACAGGAGACCACATGGGTTTTGACCAGTACCACGAGCCGCCGGACGAGCTGCCGGCTGCGACGCGTACCTTCGCCCGGCTATGCGCGTCGCTGACTGAGGAGGCCGAGGCGATCGGCTGGTATGAGCAGCGTCTCGCGGTGGAGAAGGACCCCGAGGCGGCCGCCGTCATGCGCGACGCCGTGGGCGAGGAGTACAAGCACTTCAGCATGGACCTCGAGGCCCTGCTGCGCCGCACGCCCGTCTGGCGCGAGATCGCGCAGGGCATTCTGTTCAAGGCCGGCGACATCGTCGAGCACGGTGAGGCCGCGGAGGCCGAGGCCACCGGAGACGACGCGCCGTCGGGAGGCGACGGCTCCGGGTCCCTGGGGCTCGGCAGCATGAGAGGAGCACTGCGATGAGCAATCACCTGCTGCGCGAACACGCGCCGATCAGCGACTCCAACTGGAAGCTGCTCGATGACGAGGCTCGGGACCGCCTGAGCGTCCTCCTGGCCGCCCGCAAGCTGGTGGACTTCTCGGGCCCGAACGGCTGGGAGTATTCGGCCACCAACCTCGGACGGGTCAGCGAGGTGCCATCGGCACCCTGCGACGGGGTGACCGCCCTTCAGCGCCGCGTCCTGCCCATGGTGGAGGTCCGCGCCGAGTTCGTGATCAGCCGCGCCGAGCTGCGCGACGACGATCGTGGTGCCGCCGATGCCGATCTGGAGGCGCTCGACCGCGCCGCGCACCAGATCGCCGTGGCCGAGAACCGCGCCGTCTTCCATGGCTGGAGCGAGGCGGCCATCAGCGGCATCGCCGAGGCCTCGCCGCATCAGGGGCTGCAGCTCGGCAGCGAGCCCAGCACCTATCCGAGGCCCGTGGCCAGCGCCGTGGAGTTGCTGCTGCGCAGCGGGATCGCCGGTCCCTACGCCCTCGCCCTCGGCAACGAGGAGTACAAGCAGGTCGTCGAGACCGCTGAGGGCGGCGGCTACCCGCTGCTCGAGCACCTGCGCAAGATCGTCGACGGGGAACTGGTGTGGACCCCGGGCCTCGAGGGGGCGATCGTGGTCAGCATGCGGGGCGACGACTTCCTGTTCGAGTCCGGGCAGGACCTGTCGATCGGGTACCTGGACCACACCGCCGACGAGGTTCGCCTCTACCTGGAGGAGAGCTTCACCTTCCACGTGGCCACGCCGGAGGCGGCGGTCCCAATCAAGGCCTGAGGCTCCCGCCGCCGGCGGCGGCTACTCCGGCGGCCCGAACGCCGCGTCGTCCAGATCGCGCCAGCTGAACTGCGGGTCGTAGCCCAGCACCTCCCGGGCGTGGGCGATGTCGAGCAGCGTGTCGTTGCCCGACACGGTGTCGGCCACCGGAACGCCCGGGTAGACCTCGGCCATCAGCTCGCGGCTGGACGTGCGCATCACCGTGTCGGCGGCGGCGATGACGAAGTTGTCGGTCCCGTCGATCTCGGCCTCGAGCGCGCGCTCGACGCTCTGCGCGACGTGGCTCTCGTCCACGTAGCCCCACAGGTTCCACTTGCGGGCGTGAGGGTCATCCTGCCAGCCGGCGAAGCGCGCGTAATCGGCGCGGACCATCACGTTGGAGAAGCGCAGGCCGATGATCGGGATGCCGCTCCAGCGGTGAAACGCCCGCGCCATCTCCTCGCCCACGACCTTCGACAGCGCATAGGAGGTCTCCGGGCGCATGTGCTTCTCGTCGACGGGCGCGTACTCCGGGGGCGTGTCGAAGGGGAGCCCCAGCGTGGTCTCGCTCGAGGCCCAGACGATGCGCTCCAGGCCGAGCCGCTGAGCCGCGGAAAACACGGAGTGGGTGCTGGTGGCGTTCACGCGCCACACCTCGCTGGCCGGCGCATGGGCGGGCGAGGGGATCGCCGCCAGGTGCACGACGGCCTCGATCCCCGGCAGCGTGTCGCCGCCGCTGAGTGCCTCCAGCGCCTGGCCGAAGTCGGTGACGTCGGCGCGCAGGAAGGGGATCGGGTTCTCGGGATGGTTGGACTCCGGCGACCCGACCAGGTCGATGTTGAGGACCTGGTGGCCGCGCTCAAACAGGTGGCGGACGACGACGCGGCCGGCCTTGCCGCTGCCTCCGGTGACTGCGATCTTGGTCATGACCGGAGGACTAGCAGACCGGATCGCCGCCAGTCGCGCCGCGCCGGGCATCGTTAGGCTGCCGCGCATCGCGCCAGACCGCCGCACGATCGTGTTCTTCCCCGAGGGAGCGTTCGGACCCACCAACAACTGCGTGGGCATCGGCGACGTCCTGCGCCGGCGCGGCCACCGGGTGGTGTTCGTGATCGAGGAGTCCTTCGCCGGGACGCTCGATGCCAAGGGCTTTGAGGAGCGACTCATGCGCCTCTCGCCGCCGCCCGAGACCCCGGAGGTTCCGGGCCAGTTCTGGAAGGAGTTCATCCGCGACACCGCGCCGGTGTTTCGCTCCAGCACCCAGGAACAGCTGGGCGGCTTCATCCTGCCCACCTGGCAGGCCCTCGTCGACGGGGCCCGGTATGTCGATGACCGTCTCGGCGAGATCTTCGCCGAGCTCGCCCCCGACGCGATCGTCGAGGACAACGTCTGCTCGTTCCCCGCGATCCTGGCCAGTGGGCGCCCCTGGGTACGGATCGTGTCCTGCAACCCGCTCGAGGTCACCGATCCCGATCTCCCACCGGTGTTCTCGGGCCTGCCCGTGGATGACCGCACCGGGTGGGAGGCCTTTCGCGAGGAGTACGCCCATCAGGTCGGAACCCTGCAGGCGTCGTTCTCGGAGTTCTGCGTCGACCGCGGGGCCCCGCCGCTGCCGGCGATCGACATGGTGCACGAGTCGCCGTGGCTCAACCTGTACCTGTATCCGCGGGAGCTCGACTACCCGCGGGGCGTGGCGCTGGGACGCACGTGGCACAACCTGCAGACGTGCGTGCGCGCCACCGACGAGCCCTGGAGTCCGCCGGAGGATCCGGAGCGGCGGCGTCTGGTCTATCTCAGCCTCGGCTCCCTGGGCTCGGCCGACGTCGCGCTCATGCGGCGGCTCGTCGAGCTGCTGGCCGACACCCCGTATCGCTACATCGTCAGCCGCGGCCCCCGCCACGGCGAATACGAGCTCGCCGACAACATGATCGGCGAGGAGTTCCTTCCCCAGACCTCGGTCCTCCCCCATGTCGACGCGGTCATCACCCACGGCGGCAACAACACCGTGACCGAGTGCATGTGGTTCGGCAAGCCGATGCTGGTGCTGCCCATCTTCTGGGACCAGCACGACAACGCCCAGCGCGTGCACGAGACCGGCTACGGCATCCGCCTGCCCACCTATGCGCTGGAGCGCGGCGAGCTGACCGCGGCCATCGAGCGGCTGCTCACCGATGGGGAGCTGCGTGCCCGCGTGCGCAGCGCCGGGGAGCGGCTGCGCCTGGCGCCCGGAACCGAAGCCGCCGCCGATCTCATCGAGCGCGTCGCCGCCAGCGGCGAGCCCGCGGAGATCGCCGTCGCCGGCTGAGCAACGACGCATGCACGAGCAGGAACACGATTGGCGCTCAGGCTTTGCGGGGAACTGCCGATTAACGCCCGCATGAGACTCGTACGCATCGACTGGATCCAGGACGGCATGGAGCTGGCGCGGGACATCCCGTCGGCTGCCGTCGGCGCTGCCCCGCTGCTGCGCCGCGGGGTCCGCCTGTCTCAGTCGCTCGCGTCGCGGCTGTCCTCCCTCGGGATCCGCGCCCTGTGGATCGAGGACGACATGGGCGAGGGGATCATCCCCGCCATGCCCCTGCCTGACCACATTCGCGCCGCCACCGAGGAGGCCGTCGCCGCCTGTTTCGAGGCCGCCCGCGCCGTCGCCGCCGACCTCTCCGAGCTTCCCTTCGAGTCCATCAAGCAGATCGAGCGCGCCACCGACGGCCTCATCGAGGCTCTGGCCGACGCCCCGGAGGCCGCCCTGGCCTTCGATGACCTCGCCTCCGCCGACAGCTACACCTACACGCACTCGATGCGCGTCGCCACCCTGGGCCTGCTCCTGGGCCAGCGGATCGACCGGACCGACGGCTGGGTCGACTACCGCGGCGAGGTGCGCCACGACCGGATGGTGGAGCGCATGACCCAGCTGGCCATGGGTCTCCTGGTCCATGACATCGGCAAGCTGGCCATCCCCGAACAGGTGCTCAACAAGCCCGGCAAGCTCACCCCCGATGAGTGGGAGCTGATCAAGACCCACCCCGCCGCCGGCGCCTCGCTGCTGGAGTCCGACCGGATCTCGCCCCTCACCCGGGCGGTCGTACGTGATCACCATGAGCGGTGGGACGGCAAGGGCTACGCGGCAGGCCGGGAGGGCTCAGACATCCACCAGTTCGCCCGGATCGCGGCGGTCGCCGACGTGTATGACGCGATCACCGCCGACCGTCCCTACCAGCCCGCCAACCCGCCCCACGTCGCGGTCAAGGCGGTCCGCGAGGGCGCCGGCACTCAGTTCGATCCCCAGATCGTCGATCACTTCCTCCGCATCGCCATGCCCTACCCGGTGGGCTACACCATCACCCTGCCCGACGGCAGCTCCGGGGCGGTGGTCGGCGTCGATCCCGCCGAGCCGGATTACCCGGTGATCCGCCACCGGGACGGCGGAGCGTTCGTCGAGCGCGCCCTGCACGTGGTCGACGGCGTCGTGCAGAACGGCGACACCGCCGCGGCTGCCTGACCCGCGCGACTCCGCGCGCGCCGGCCTGCCACGACCTCAGCCCGCGGCGAGCGCGTCGGTGATGACGTCGATCGCCGCCAGCCGGGCGGCCAGCTCGTCGCTCAGCCCGTGGCGGGCAGCCAGCTCGCCGGGCGGCGCGTAGGTGAGCTTGGTCTGATCGCCGTCGCGCCAGATCAGGACCTTCAGCGGGAGATCGAGCGCCGCCTGGGGCACGGCCTCCATCACCGGCGTGCCGGCCAGCGGACTGCCGAAGATCGCAACCTTGGTGTCGCGCAGGCTGAGCCCCACCGCTTCGGCCTCGCCGCTGTGGTCGATGACGTCAAAGAGCTTGACCCCCTTGGCGTCCAGCAACGCGCGCAGGCGGGCGACCGCGTCGGGCACCGTCAGCGGGCAGAGCTTGGTGGTGAGATGCGCGGTGGCGGGCCGCGCGGTGCCCGGGGCCGACCCGGCCCCCGGCGGCGGGTCGAGCGGCTGATCGCGCCCGCCCACGTACACGGCGTGGACCATCGCGGGTCCGAAGAGCCCGTGTCCGGTGACCCCCGGGATCTGGTCCAGCCAGCCCGCCACTGCCGCCGGGTCCTCGAGCGGCCCGGTGTAGTCGGCGATGATCCCGCCCTCGGGCGTCGTCGGCACCCCGGCGCGCACCGTCACCGCCCCCACCGCGCGCAGTGTGGACTGCAGGCCGAAGGCGTCGAGCTCGAGCGGCACGGGCGCATGCACCGCCTCGACGAGCTTGTCCTCGGAGACGATGACCACGAACTGGTCAGCCGCGGCGGCCACGATCTTCTCGCGCAGGTGCGCGCCGTGTCCGCCCTTGACCGTCCACCAGTCGGCGGCGACCTGATCGGCGCCGTCGATGGCGATATCGAGCCGGTCCAGGGTCTCGAAGGGCTCGACGGCGAGCCCCAGGCCGGTGGCGATCTGCTCAGTCTCCGGCGAGGTGGCGACGCAGCGCAGGCCATCGAGCCCGCGGGCGGCGAGGGCCGGGAGCAGCCGCGCCACGGTCCGGCCGGTGCCCAGGCCGACGCGCATGCCCGGCCCAACGAGCTGAGCGGCGGCCTCGGCCGCCTCGCGCATCTGTTCTTCCTGGGCCGCCATACCGGCATCGTCGCATGACCGCCCCGGCCGCGGGGTTGCGATCAGGTCAGGCCCGGACCGTCCCCGCCGGCCATAGGCTTGGCCGCCGTGACCTCGGATTGGCTGTCGGCGTCGGAGCTGCGCATCGGCCTGGGCTGCATGCGGCTCTCCACCGATGCCGATCGCGACCCCGCGCGCGCCGGAGCCACCATCGCGGCGGCGGTCGCCGCGGGTATCACCGTCTTTGACACCGCGCGCGCCTACGGCCGCGACGCCACCGAGCTCGGTCACAACGAACGGCTGCTGGCCGGCGCGCTGCGCCGCTCCGGCGCAGCGGACATCGCCCGCGTGGTCACCAAAGGGGGCATGACCCGTCAGGGAGGCGGCTGGGTGCCCGACGGCCGGGCCAAGGCGATCCGCGGCGATTGCGAGGCGAGCCTGGCCGCGCTGGACGGGCTGGCCATCGACACCTACCTGCTGCACGCCCCGGACCCGCGGACGCCGTGGGCGACCTCCGTGCGCGCCCTGGCCCGGCTGCACGCCGAGGGTCTCGTGCGCCGTGTCGGGCTCTCCAACGTCAACCGACACCAGCTCGACGCGGCGCTCGAGCTGGCCCCGATCACCGCCGTCGAGGTCGCGCTCAGCATCGTCGACGACGGTCCGTTGCGCGGCGGACTGGTGCAGCGCTGCGCGGAGCTGGGCATCACGCTCATCGCCCACTCGCCGCTCGGCGGCGTGCGCCGAGCGGCGACCCTGGGGCGGCGCGAGCCGCTGGCACGGGCCGCGGCGCGCCATGGCACCGAGCCGGCCGAGGTCGCGCTGGCGTGGTTGCTCTCCGTCTCCCCCACCGTGGTCGCCATCCCCGGCGCGCGGCGCCCCGAGACCGCACGAGCGGCGGCCCGGGCGGCAGCGCTGTCGGTGACCGATGAGGATCAGGCCGAGCTCCGACCCCGGCCGCGCGCGGCCCCGGCTCGCCCCACCGCCGGCGAGGTCGTGATGGTCATGGGCATCCCCGGCGCCGGCAAGACGCGCCTGGCCCAGGAGTACGTCGCACGCGGGTACGAGCGCCTCAACCGCGACGAGCGCGGCGGCTCGCTGCGGGAGGTCGTGGGCACCCTCGACGAGCGGCTGGGCGCCGGTGCGCCGCGGATCCTCCTGGACAACACCTACCTGACTCGCGCCGCACGCAACGACGTCGTCGAGACGGCGACGCACCACGGCGCCGCGGTGCGCTGCCTGTGGCTCAGCACGCCGCTGGCGCAGGCGCAGATCAACCTGGTCACGCGGCTGATCGCGCTCCACGGTTCGCTGCCCATGCCGGACGAGCTGCGCGCCCTGGCCCGCACCACAGAGGGCGTGATGGCGCCGACGTCGCAGATGCGCACGGTGCGCGAGCTCGAGCCGCCGGCCCTCGACGAGGGCTTTGCCGAGGTGCGGGAGGTGGCGTTCACGCGTGCCGGCGATGGTGAGGCCGGGCGCTCCGGGGTCCTCGTGGCCGCCCCGGCGCTCGATCAACCCGGGTGGGAGGCGGCGCTGACCGAGGCGGACCCGGCCGCGCCTCATCTGGTGTTCGACTGGCGCCCTGACGAGGGACCCGATGCCCTTGACCCGGCCGTCGCCCGTCTGCGCGACGTCGTCTCGGGCGACGTGTCACCTGCGCTGTGCCCCCACGGAGGCGGCCCGCCGACCTGCTGGTGTCGCCCACCCCTCCCGGGGCTGGCGGTAGCCTTCGCCGCCAGCCACGAGCTCGCCCTCAGCCGCTTGATTGTGATCGGCAGCGGGCCGGCTCATCGGACGCTGGCCAACGCCCTCGGGGCTCGCCACATCCTCGCCGTGGCGTAGAACTTCTCTCACGCGCTATGGCCAAGACCGAAGAGATCATGGTGGACGCCGGCGGCCGGGAGGTCCGCGTCTCGAACCCCAGCCGCGTCATCTTCCCCGACACCGAACGGACCGCGGCGGTGACCAAGGGCGACATCGTCCGCTACTACCTGAGCGTCGGCGACGGCATCATGCGCGCGTTGCGCGAGCGGCCCACCACGCTGGAGCGCTGGCCCAAGGGCGTGTTCCCGGGGATCGTGCTCTCCACCCGCGACGGGCGTCCCGGCGACGCCTTCTACCAGAAGCGGGTGCCCAAAGGGGCGCCTGAGTTCGTGCAGACCGCGCGGATCCAGTTCCCCTCCGGCCGCCCCGCCGACGAGATCTGCCCCACCGAGCCGGCCGTCGTGGCCTGGGCGGGCCAGATGGGGACGATCACCTTTCATCCGTGGCCGGTGCGCCGCGCCGACGTCGATCACCCCGACGAGCTGCGCCTGGACTTCGACCCGCAACCCGGCACGGACTTCGCGGACGCCGCGCGCGCGGCCGGCGAGGCGCGCGCGTTGCTGGGCGAGCTCGGCTACACCGGATTCCCCAAGACCTCGGGCGGCCGGGGCCTGCACATCTATGTCCGGATCGCGCCGCGCTGGACCTTCATCGATGTCCGGCATGCCGCCATCGCCTTCGCGCGGGCCCTGGAACGCCGGCTGCCCGATCAGGTCACCACCAGCTGGTGGAAGGAGGAGCGCGGGGAGCGCATCTTCATCGACTTCAACCAGAACGCCCGCGACCGGACCATCGCCTCGGCCTACAGCATCCGTCCCAAGCCGGGGGCGCCGGTGTCGGCTCCGCTGGCCTGGGACGAGCTGCCCGACGCCGCCCCCGAGGACTTCACCGTGGCCACCATGCCGGCGCGCTTCGCCCAGCGCGGTGACGTCCACGACGCGATCGACGACGCCGCGTACTCGCTGCAGCCCCTGCTTGACCTCTACGACGCCGACATCGCCAACGGGCTCACCGACATGCCCTATCCGCCCGACTATCCCAAGATGCCGGGCGAGCCCAAGCGCGTCCAGCCGTCGCGAGACCGCGACCGGCCGCGCGACTGACCGCGCCAGCGGCCCGGCGCGGCGACCGCGCCGGCGGCTCGCCGCGGCTACACCGGCGGCGACTGCTGGGGCAACTTCTTCTTGGTGCCGCGCTTGGCCGGGTTGGAGGGAGGCGGCACGACCGGGCCGATGTCCCCGTCGGGCGCCTCGTCGAGATCGACGATCACCGGCGCGTGGTCGCTGGGCCCGGACCCCTTGCGCGCCTGGCGGTCCACCCAGGCCGCCTGCACCCGTTCGGCGACGGGCCCGCTGGCCAGCACCAGGTCGATGCGCATGCCGAGGTCCTGGTGAAACATCCCGGCCCGGTAATCCCAGTAGGTGAACACCCGTTCGGTGGGCCAGCGGTCACGGACGACGTCGTGCAGGCCGAGCGACTCGAGTTGGCCCAGCGCCTCGCGCTCGGGGGCGGTGACGTGGGTCTCGCCGACGTAGGCCTCCGGGTCAAAGACGTCCTCGTCGGTCGGGGCGATGTTCATGTCCCCCGCCACGACGGCGGCGTCGGGTCCGGCGGCCACCATCGCGCGCAGCGCCGCCAGCCACTCCAGCTTGTAGCGATAGTGGTCAGAGTCGGGCTCGCGGCCGTTGGGGACGTACACCGAGGTGATCCGGATGCCGTCGCAGGTGGCGGTCACCGCCCGCGCCTCGGGATCGGGGAACCCGGGCCCGTCGGGGATCCCCCTCACCACATCCTCCAGGCCGACCCGCGACAGGATCGCCACCCCGTTCCACGCCGTCTCCCCGTACACGGCGACCTCGTAGTCACGCTGCGCGAGCTCCTTCCCGAGCAGCTCGACGAACGCCGCGTCGGTCAGCTTGGTCTCCTGCAGGCAGACGACGTCGGGCACCCGCTCATCGAGCCAGGGGAGCAGGCGCGGCAGACGCTGCTTGACGGAGTTGACGTTCCACGTCGCGATCCGCATCAGCGCCCACCGTAGCGCCTCGCTCAGCTCGTCAGTGGCTGAGCAGCTCCATGTCGTTGGCCGAGTACCGCGTCCCGGCCACGCCGCCCGCCGGCAGGGCGGCGTCGAGCGCCGCGACGTCCTCGGCGGAGAGGTTCATATCTACCGCGGCGGCGTTCTCCTCCAGCCGCCGGGGGCTCTTGGTGCCGGGGATGGCGACGATGTCCTCGCCCTTGGCCTGCACCCAGGCCAAGGCCAGCTGCGCCGGGGTGAAGCCGAGACCATCGGCCATCTCCGCCACATGGTCGGCGAGGGCAACGTTCTGGCGCAGCGCCTCCTCCTGAAAGCGGGGGTTGTTCCGCCGCCAGTCGTCCTCGGGCAGATCATCCATGGAGCGGATCGAGCCGGTGAGGAACCCGCGGCCCAGCGGCGAGTAGGCGACGAGGCCGATACCGAGCTCGCGCAGGGTCGGCAGGACCTCCGCCTCCGCGTCGCGCGTCCACAGCGAGTACTCCATCTGGATCGCGGTCAGCGGGTGCGTGGCGTGGGCGCGGCGGATGGTCTCGGGCGCAGCCTCGCTCAGCCCCAGGTAGCGAACCTTGCCCGCCTGGACGAGCTCCGCCATGGCCCCGACGGTCTCCTCGATGGGGACATCGGGGTCGATGCGGTGCTGGTAGTAGAGGTCGATGTGGTCGGTGCCCAGCCGCCTCAGCGAGCCCTCGACGGCACTGCGGACGTTGTCCGGGCTGCCGTCGACGCTGCGCGCCCACGGGCTGTCGGGGTTGAGCCTGAAGCCGAACTTGGTGGCCAGCTGCACCTCGTCGCGCCGGCCGGCGATGGCCCGGCCGACAAGCTCCTCGTTGGTGTGCGGGCCGTAGATCTCGGCGGTGTCCAGGAAGGTCACGCCGAGCTCGAGCGCGCGGTGGATGGTCTGCAGGCCGGAGTCCGCGTCACCCGCGCCGTAGGCATGGGTCATCCCCATGCAGCCCAGGCCCTGCGCAGAAACCTCCAGCCCCTGACTCCCGAGCGTTCTCTTCGTCATCGAGCTTCTCCTGATCGTTGGCGATCTCGTGAGGCGCTCGGTGTCGTTTCCGTCGCCGGCGCCTACCAACTCGAGGGTAGGACTGAGAGCGCGCTCTCAGTCAAGGGCCAGTGAATATGGTGGAGACGATGTTGTGGCGGGAGTCCGAACATGAGCCGCTCACCGACGGCCTGTGGACCGCCGGCTGGGCCGAGGAGGCGGTGCGGGAGATCGTCGCCGACGCCGAGGGGGCGGCCTCGCCTGACGGGCAATGGCCGGAGCATCCCCTCGACGAGCCCGAGGAGGGCGAGGTCTGGAGCGGGCTGTACGCCGGGTCGGCGGGCATGGCGTGGGGGTTGTGGAAGCTCGGGTCCGGCTTCGCCGCCGCCCAGACGGTGTCGGCCGCGCTCGAGCGCTATCGCGTCAGCCCGGACTTTGCGAAGGACCCACACGCGCCGAGCTTCCTGTGCGGCGAGACCGGCATCCTGGCGGTGGCTGAGCGCGTCGGCTCCCCCGTCGCCGACCGCGAGCGGCTCCGTGAGCTGATCCGCGCCAACCGCAGCCACCCGACGTGGGAGCTGTTGTGGGGCTCGCCGGGGACGATGCTGGTGGCCCGCGCCCTGGGTTTCGAGGACGAGTGGCGCGAGAGCGCGGAGCTGCTGTGGGCCCAGTGGGACGAGGAGACCGACCTCTGGACCCAGCACCTCTACGGCCATGACGTGCAGTCGCTGGGCCCGGGGCACGGGCTGGCCAGCAACGTCAATGCGCTCCGCGGGTTCGTGGCCAACGACGTCCTGCGCGAGCGCGTCGCCCGCGTGCTCGAGCGAGTGGCGATCAGGGAGGACGGCCTGGTCAACTGGCCACCGGCGCCCGATGACCCCAAGATCCGTGTCCAGTGGTGCCACGGCGCCCCCGGCATCGTCATCACCATCGGCGACCTCCTCCCCTGGGAGCTGGCCCTCGCCGCCGGCGAGCTCACCTGGCGGGCCGGGCCGCTGGCCAAGGGCCCCGGCCTCTGCCACGGCACCGCGGGCAATGGCTACGCCTTCCTGCGGCTGCACGCGCTCACCGGCGACGCGATGTGGCTGGATCGCGCCCGCCGCTTCGCCGTGCACGCGGTGGCCCAGGTGCGCCGTGAGCGAGACACGGTGGGTCACGGGCGCTACACCCTGTTCACCGGCGACATCGGCGTGGCGCTCTACCTGCGCGCCTGCCTGGACGGTGATCCCGCCTTCCCGGTGATCGACTTCGTGTAGCGATCAGATCAGCCCGGGGGCTTGGGCAGGCTCACCCCGCAGCGCGACGCGGCCTGGAGAAACGCCGGCGACTGCGGGTCAAGCCCCTGGCCGGGCTTGAACAGCATGCCGGCCAGAGAGATGATCGGGCCGGTGCCGCTGGGGAAGGACGCGAGCGGATCGGGGAATCGGGGCAGGCCGTGCGTGCGCATGCACTTCGCGAAGGCCAGGGCCTTGGTGAACTGCGCTTTGCTGGGCTTGACCGGTCCCCCGGCGCCGCCGGGCATGTCCGCGCGGCACGCCTTCTGGGCGGCCTGGAAGGCAGGCGATTGGGGGTCAAGCCCGGACCCCGGCTGGATGTCGATCCCGCCGCTGGCATCGGGATCGGGGAAGTCAGAGACGCCGTGGGCGCGCATGCACTGCGAGAACTTGAGCCCCTGATGGACGGCCGCCGCCGCATTGGTGCCGGTGCCGCCCGACGCGCCCGAGCCGCAGGCGGCGACGCACAGCACGACGGCGATGGCCGGGACGAGGCGGATGGGGTGTCGGGCCGTGGGCTGTGGCACACCATCGTTCTAGCCCCGCCCGGATAACAGCGCCGTAACGGCGTTATCTCCCCGTTAGCGAGAGCTACTGCGCGTTGAGATAGGTGATCACGGCCAGCACGCGGCGATGATCGTCGGGCGACGGCGGCAGGCACAGGGAGCCGAAGATGTTCTTGACGTGCTTCTCCACGGTGTGGTCGGTGACGTACAGGCGCTCGGCGATCGCCCGGTTGGAGCGCCCCTCGGCCATCAAGGCCAGGACCTCTCGCTCGCGATCGGTGAGGCGCTCCAGCGGGTTGTCGCCGGCGCGCCGGCGGCCGACGAACTCGCCCACCACGGCCGGGTCAAGGACGGAGCCTCCGTGGGCCACCCGGTTGACGCTCGAGGCGAGCTCCTCCAGATCCGACACGCGCTCCTTGAGCAGGTAGCCCACGCCGTCGGTGCCCGTCGAGAGGAGCTCGAGCGCGTAGCGGGCGTTGACGTGCTGGGAGAGGACGAGGATGCCCACCGAGGGCCAGCGCTCGCGGATGACCCTGGCCGCGCGCAGTCCCTCGTCGGTGTGCGTGGGCGGCATCCGGATGTCGACGATGGCGACGTCGGGCGCGGCGCTCTCCACCAGGGCGAGCAGCTCGTCCCCGTCCGCGGCCAGACCCACGACCTCAAAGCCGGCCTCGGTCAGCAGGCGGGCCAGCCCCTCCCGCAGCAGTACCGCGTCATCGGCCAGGGCTACGCGCACGGGATCTCCGCGCGCAGCGTCGTGCCGCGCCCCGGCGGGCTGGAGACGGTGAAGCGGCCGCCCAGGGCCTCGACCCGGTCCGCCAGACCGCGCAGGCCCGACCCGCCGTCGGGCCCCGCCCCGCCGATCCCGTCATCGGTCACCTCCAGGTTGAGCTGACCCCTCGCACACCACGCCGCCACGCGCACCTCGGTGGCATGGGAATGCTTGGCGGCGTTGGCCAGCGCCTCCGAGGCCACGAAGTAGGCGGCGCTCTCCACCTCATCGGGAAGGCGCCGGTCGACCTCGAGGCGCGGGTGGGTCGGCAGCGAGGCACGGCGACACAGCTCGTCCAGCGCCGCCGACAGGCCGCGTTCCACCAGCAGCGGCGGGGTGATCCCGTGGGTGAGCTCGCGCAGCTCCTCGAGTGCCACCGCCAGCGCCGCGCGCGTCTCGCGCAACAGCGGCCCGGCATCTCCCCGCGCGGGCAGCTTGGCCTCCAGCAGGCCGAGCGACATCGCGATCGACACCAGCCGCTGTTGGGTGCCGTCGTGCAGGTCGCGTTCGATCCGGCGCCGCTCGGCGTCGGTGGCCCCGACCAGCCGCGCCCGGGAGGCCTGCAGCTCCACCAGCCGCGCCCGCAGCTCGGCTTGGAGGCGCTCATTCTCGAGCGCGAGACTGGCCGCCGCGCACACCGATTGCACGAGCCCGATGTCGTTGTCGAGGAACGGGTCGTGCAGCAGAGCGGCGATGGGCTGGCCGTCGCGCTCGACCAGCGTGGCGCGCCGGTCGGCGTCGTCGACGGGCAGGCGCACCGGGGAGCCCGCGCCGTCGACGTAACAGCGCTCGGCGGGAAACCAGTAGGCCAGCTGAAGCGAGGGGTCCCCCAAGGTGCGCGCGAGCGCCTCCCGTAGATCCGTGCCGGCCCCCGCCGTGCCCAGCTCGACCACCAGCCCGGCGACGCCACCCCGCGCGAGTTGGCGCTGCAGGAAGACGAACAGCACCGCGATCGGCACCGTCGCGGTGAGGTAGAAGAAGACGTTGGCCGGCAGCGAGTTGAGCGGGTCGCCGAACAGATCCAGGGTGGCCGTCGCGGCCAGCGCGAGAAAGCTCGCGCAGCCCGCCACCAGCACGGGGGCAACGGCGTGGCGCCGCGCCGGGCTGGCCCGCAGCCAGCGCCGGATCAGCACGCCCACGATGACCACCAGCAACGCCGCTCCCAACAGGCGCTGGAGGCCCAGCAGGTTCATGGCCTCGTGGTTGTCGTGGGTGATCTGGATCAGGTTGTCCGGGCACGAGTCGCAGCGCAGCCCGGCCTTGTTGCCGTCGAGCATGGCCAGTAGGGGCAGGACCATCAGCGCCACCACCCCACCCATCAGCCAGCGGTCCAGGCGGCTCTCCAGGCGGCCGGTGGGGAAGGTGAGCAGCAGGTAGAGAAACCCGATCAGCCACACGTACTGCACCGCGTTGCCCACCGTGTACATCCAGGCCGGGCGCGCGTCGATGAGCTGCGAGGCGAAGAACCCGAACGCGGTCAGCACCATCACTGGCCCCAGACGGTTCTCGGGCCGCGCCCGCCACGAGGCCAGACCGCTGCCCAGCAGCGAGGCGCCCAGCACCAGCGTGAGCACGGCGTCGGGCTCGGTGGGCCGGTTGGCCGGCTGGTGGGCGGCCAGCCACACCGCTCCGGCACCGGCCAACGCGCCCGCGACGGCGACCACCCACAGCTTCGGCTTCATCAACGGTGGATTGTGTCGTCGATCGGTCATGGACACCAGAGCGCGTCGGCCGCCGTGCCGGGATGTCACTCGACGGCGATCGCGGCCAGCACGTCAAGCCGCGCGGCGCGGCGGGCGGGCCAGCTCGCGGCGGCGAGGCCCAGCAGCGCGGCGAGCACGAGGAAGCCCACCATGCTCGCCACGGGGACCGACAGGCTGGCCACGCCGTTGTCGCGCAGCGAGCTGGCCGCGGCGACGCCCAGCCCGGTGCCGATGGCGACCCCGACCACCGCGCCGAACAGCGCCACGATCACCGACTCGGCGCGGATCATCGAGCGGACCTGCCGGCGCTTGGCCCCCACGGCGCGCATGAGGCCGATCTCGTGGGTGCGCTCGAACACCGACAGCATGAGCGTGTTGACGATCCCGATGAGCGCGACGACGATGGCCAGGGCCAGCAGCACGTAGACCAGCCCGAGCTCCTGATCGACCGAGTGCTTCTGATCGGCCTCGAACTGCGCCCGGGTCTTGGCCGAGACGTTGGCGTAGGGCGCCAGGACCCGGCTCAGCCGCCCGCCGAGCGACGGCGTCCCGGGCGCCGTTCGCAGCAGCACCGCGGTCGGCTGGGGATCAGGGAAGTGCGACGCGAAGACGCGCGCGCCGACGATGAAGCTGCCCACGAGCGGGTTGGAGGCGAAGATGCCGCCGATCCGCAGCGTGGTGGCGCCCGTCTGGGCAAAGCGGACCGGGACGGTCGCACCGACGGCGAGGTGGTGAGCGCGGGCGGTGTTGGCGTCGATGAGCAGCTCGCCGCCGGCCATGGCCGCCGAGCCGCGGCCGGCGACGAGGTGCAGGTTGACCGTCTGCGCCAGGCGGGTGGGTGTCACGGCCGCGAGGCTGGACAGGGCACCGCGGAACTCGAACTGGCCCCGATAGACCGCGGTGGTCGTGGTCACGCCGGGCAGGTGAGCGACGGCGGGGATGACCGAGCGGCTGAAGCCGTCTGACCCGGTGACCAGATAGTCGGCGCTGACGGCACTGTCGACCTCATGGGTCGCCGAGGTGCTCAGCGAGGCGCCGAGCACGGCGATGCTCGACACCAGCGCCAGCCCGATCATCAGCGCCGCCGCGGTCTGAGCGGTGCGGCGCGGATTGCGCATCGAGTTCTCGCGCCCCAGACGCCCGGGGATACCGAACGCGGCGGCCAGCGGTCGCCCCAGGGTGCCCGACAGCGGTCGCGCGGCGAGGGGCACCAGCAGGGTCGCCGCGCCGAAGATGGCCAGCGCGCCCAGGCCCACCAGGGCCACGGTGGCGCCGGCCACCCCGGCCGCGATCAGGCCCGCGGCCGCCAGCGCAGCGAGGGCGCCGGCGGCGATCCGCCGTCCCCGCAGTGCCTCGGGAGCCGCGGCGCTCAGTTCCGAGAGCGCGGCCACGGGCGCGATGCGCACGGCGCGGCGCGCCGGAACGATCGCCGAGAGCACGGTGACGCCCACCCCGACCGCGATGGCCACCACCGGGGTGCGGGCCTCGAACACCAGCGGCGCTGAGGGCAGCGTGATGCCGAAGGCCCCGAGCAGCGCTCTGAGTCCGAGCGCGGCCGCGACCCCCAGGCCAAGGCCGGCCAGCGAGGCGATCAACCCGGTCAGCGCAGCCTCGCCGAGCACCGACGCGAACACCTGGCGGCGTCCGGCGCCGACCACCCGCAGCAGGGCCAGCTCGCGCGTGCGCTGCCCGACGGTGATCGACAGCGT
>DATJTQ010000153.1:0-3368 GCA_035503355.1 Solirubrobacteraceae bacterium | reverse complement strand
CTGCAGATTGCAGTTGACCACCCAGATCAGGTTGTCGAGCTTCTCGCGGCCGGCGAGCGCGGTCGCGCCCATCGACTCGGGCTCGTCCATCTCTCCGTCGCCGAGGAACGCCCACACCTTGCGCGGGGCGGTGTCGGCGATTCCGCGGTGGTCCAGGTACTTCATGAAGCGCGCCTGGTAGATGGAGCTGATCGCCCCGATCCCGAGCGACACCGTCGGGAACTGCCAGAAGTCGGGCATCAGCCAGGGATGGGGGTAGGAGGAGAGCCCGTCGCCCCCGACCTCCTGGCGGAAGTTGTCGAGCTGGCGCTCGGTGAGCCGCCCCTCCAGGTAGGCGCGGGCGTAGTTGCCCGGCGAGGAGTGCCCCTGGAAGTAGACGAGATCGCCGCCGTGCTCCGCCGACGGCGCGTGCCAGAAGTGGTTGAAGCCGACCTCGTAGAGCGTCGCCAGCGACTGGAAGGAGGCGATGTGGCCGCCGAGCTCCGAGGAGGTCTTGTTCGCCCGCACCACCATCGCCATCGCGTTCCAGCGCACGATCGAGCGCAGCCGGCGCTCGATCAGCGGATCACCCGGCAGCTTCGGCTCGCGGTCGGCCGGGATCGTGTTGACGTAGGGCGTGCCCAGCGAGGCGATCGGTCCGGTCCCGGCGTGCTGGGCACGCTCGATCACGCGCGTCAGGAGCTCGCGAGCGCGCTCGGGGCCATCGCTGGCGATGACGGCGTCGATCGCCTCGAGCCACTCGGTGGTCTCGACCGCGTCGATGTCGGGCAGGGCTCGAGCGCCCGCGGCTACGGCGGGGTCGCCGCCCTGGGCGGCGGGTGCGTCTCCGTTGGAGGCGTGCCCGTTGGTGCTCTGGCGGGGGGAGTTGGCGGTGCGCTCGGAGGTGGCCATGCCGGACGAAGTGCGACTATACCCCCGTGACTCAGCGCACACAGGCCTCGTCCGGACACGTTCCACCCGACCGGGTGGGACGGTGACGCTGCGGGAGGTCGAAGGTCCGCCGGGTGCTCCCTGGGACCGCCCCTTGGCGGGTGAACTGGATCGCCTGACCGTCGTCTCGGAGGTGCTGGCGGGCAACCCGCTCGGGGATCCGGATCGGCGCCCGCTATACGTGTACCGCCCTCCGGGAGTGGAGCGGGGCGAGCCGCGCGCGCTCCCATCGGTGTACGTGATCCAGGGCTTCACCGGGCAACTTGACATGTGGCTCGCCCGATCCGCGTTCGAGCCGACACTCGTCGAGCGTCTGGACGAGATGTTCAGCACGGGGAAGTGTCCGCCCGGAATCATCGTCCTCGTCGACGCCTGGACCTCGCGCGGGGGCTCCCAGTTCCTCAACTCGAGCTCCACCGGGCGCTACCTCGACTACCTGTGCGACGAGGTCGTGCCGTTCGTCGACTCCCGCTACCCGACCGCCGCCGACCGCGATCACCGCGGCATCACTGGCAAGTCCTCGGGCGGCTACGGCGCGATGGTCGTCCCGATGCTCCGCCCGGAGATGTTCGGCGGCCTGGCCTCCCACTCGGGCGACGCGCTCTTCGAGGTCGCCTACCTGCCCGAGTTCCGGCACGTGGCACGCCTGCTGCGAGATCGCTACGAGGGCTCGATCGAGGTCATGTACGAGCGGCTTGCCGCCGCCCCGGCCTTCGACTACGCCGCGTTCGGCCCGCCGCTGGAGATGTACGGCTACGCCTGCGCCTACTCGCCCGACCCCGACCGCCCGGGGGAGGCCCTGCTCCCGTTCGATGTCGTCACCGGCCGCCTCAACGATGAGGTGTGGGCCACCTGGCTCCAGCAGGACCCGGTGCGGATGATCCCCGCCCACGAGGACGCGCTGCGCTCGATGCGCCACATCCACCTCGAGGCCGGACGCAGCGACGAGTACTACCTCGACCTCGGCGCCGAGGCGGTCTCGCGCGAGCTCTCGGCGCGCTCGATCGACCACACGCTCGAGCTGTTCGACGGCCGTCACGGCGGCATCTCCTATCGCTACCCGGGGGCGATCCGGGATCTGGTCCACGCTCTGTCCTGAGTGGGTGGCCGGCTCGTCGGTGACCCTGGGGCGTGGGTGGTAGCGCGTCCCGGCGGCGGCCGTCAAGCAGCGCCCACAGCCTTCCTGGCGTCCGTGTGGGGTTGGTGGCGCTGCTGTGACTGCCGCCCCGTGCCGCGCTATGGGCAATGATCGGGGCGCACAAGGTGCGCCCCGCACGTGGACCGGTGGAGGGTCGTCCGGGGCGCCGTCCGGGGGGACTCTGGGAACTTCGAGGCGCGTAGCGCGGGTTGAAGCTCCCAGAGTGGCCGGGGCCGGGGTGGTCGTGCGAGAAATGTGCACCAGCAGGGTAAGAAATCGCATCCGCGTCTCCGGGGCCGTGAAGAGTCCACGTTGGCCCGTCCTCGGGCACACGGAGTGGTCCCGAGATCAGAGCCCATTGCACGACGGGGCGACGGCTGTCACAGCAGCGCCGCCCACCCCACACGGACGCCCGGGAACTGCGGGCGCTGCTTGACAGGCGGCGTCACGGCATGCCACCCAACCAGCGCCCCGTCGCCCAGTCTCGACACCACCTCCCACCGCTGGTACAGTTACGTACCATGTCCACCGTCACCTCCCCCGAGCGGTCGACCGACAGTCGCCCGCAGGCGCCCACCGCCGCCGAGTCCGTCTGGTCGTACTCGCCCTCCCCGGCCGGTCCCGCCGATGGTGAGCGGCTGACCGCGCCGCCGCCCGAGCTGGCCCTGTCGCCGGCTCGCCAGGGTCTGCGCTTCGCCGCGCGCCCGATGAGCTTCGCGATCGGCGCCCATCGGCGGTTCGGCGACGTCTGGACGCTACGCATGCCGATGCGCCCGGAGGGCATGACGGTCAGCTGTCATCCCGATCATCTGCAGTCGCTGCTCAAGGCCAAGCCGGCGGACGCGCCGTCGCTGACCGGGGAGTCGCCGCTGCGGCCGATCCTGGGGCCCGACTCGGTGCTCACCGCCGTTGGCGATCGGCATATGCGCCAGCGCAAGCTGCTGCTGCCCCCGTTCCACGGCGAGGCGGTCCAGCGCTACATGGAGATGATCCATGAGGTCGCCGAGGCCGAGATCGACGGCTGGCGCACCGGCGAGGACTTCGCGCTCGCGCCCCGCATGCAGGCCGTGACCCTCGAGGTGATCATGCGCGGGATCTTCGGGATGAAGCCCGGGGAGCGTGGGCCGATGGGGCGAATGCGGGAGACGATCCGGCGCCTGCTCTACCTCTCCACGACACCGCTCTACATGCTGTTCGAGCTGCGCAATCACGGCGCGAAAGAGCCCAAGGACCTGCTCGCCGGGATGCTGAAGGTCTCCGACCGCCAGATGTACGCGGTGATCCGGGCGCGCCGGGCCGA